>JAUSJH010000017.1 GCA_030647655.1 bacterium
CTCCCGCGTCAGCGAGAGGAATGGCAGAGGTGATGCCTTGGAGGATGGTGGTTCCTGTGACGGTGAGGTTAGTGGAGGTGGCGTCCGTACTCGAGGCATTGACCATTCGGAGGTTGGTGATGGTGGAGGTGCCGGAGTTGATGAGAACGCCGTCTCCTGCAGTGGCAGGAGAGAGGTACGTGCCAATGTCGGTCCAACTGGAACCCGAAATACACGTCCCATTGACCGCCCAGCACCCACCGGTCAGGTTGACGCCGTTGGCGAAGCTCGAGGTCGCGGTACTCGATACGTACAGAGCTTTTGAAAGAGTCGTTGAGGCGTTGGTCAGGGTGAGAATGGTCGAGGTTCCGGTCAAGGCGTCGGAGGAAGTGCCAATCGCAAAAACTCCGGAGGCCGCGGTTAATCCCCAGTGCTTGAGATCCACCCCGGCGTTGGTATCGGAGAGGACGAGCTGCGGGCGGAAGGTGGCCGAGGCGGAACTGCTTGCGACTTGGAGAGACCAGAACGGAGTGGTCGTCCCGATGCCGACCTTCCCCGCGAAAGTGCTGGAGGCGGTGGTTGAGGTGGCAATGAATGAAGAGGACATCAGTATGTTCTGCACGTTAAGGTTGCCGCGGAAGAGTGAGTTGCCTGCAACCTCTAATATGTCGCCGGTCGTGGTCGTAGCGGTGGTACCGATCAGGATGACGTAGCCGGTATTGGAGGGGTATACGGCGAGACTGTCGCTCGTGGTCGCGAAGAGATTGCTGCCACTTCCACCACCACCGGTAAGATCGGCGCCCCAGCCGGGAATGCCACCGGATACCTTTAAGACCGTGCCCGAGCTACCGATGCCGAGTCGTGCAAGCGTGGTCGGACTGCTTGCATAGAGAATATCGCCGGCCACGTACACACTTTGGTCAGTGCCGCCGTATACGGTCGACAGTGTTGAAGTAGCGGAGACAACACCGCCGACTGCTTGGAGAGGCCCCGTGAGCGAGCCGATGCCGAGAGTGGTCGTGGTCGCGTTCGTCGTCTTCAAGTTCAACGCTTCAAGCCAGCCCGTAGAGGTCGCGTTGGTGTTGTACAGAGAGGTCGCGAAGAAGGTGGTGGTCGTCGCGTTGGTCGCTTGAAGCGTTGTTGCGAAGAAATCCGTGGTCGTCGCGTGAGTTCCTTGGAAGATGGTTGAGAAAAGATTGCTCGATGTGGCATTAGTGACATTGAGATTCAGTGCGTTCAGCCAGCCTGTCGAGGTGGCGTTGGTATTTTGCAACGTCGTGGCAAAGAAGTTTGTCGTCGTCGCGTTGGTTGCCTGAAGCGTTGTTGCGAATAGATTCGTCGAGGTCGCGTTCGTCGCGGTAAGGTTCGTCGTCGTGGCGTTTGTGGTCGTTGCGTTGGTCGCGATGAGATTGGTGGTGGTGAGATTGGCAATGGCATCAATAACTGCCGTGGAGAAGTGGGCGAGCGTGGCAAAAAGATTGGTCGAGGTCGCATTGGTCGTCGTTGCATTCGTCGCAAAGAGATTGGTCGAGGAGGAAACAGTAAGTGTGACGGAACCGCCAGTAAAAGCGCCTGTGACTGTGAGATTCCCTGTAACGGTCGTGGATGCAAGATTCGTGTCGCCACTTGCAGAAAGTGTGGTGGCAGAGACTGAAGCGCCTGATAGAGAGCCGCCGCTGATAGATGCGCCCGTGATGCTGACGTTGGCGAGCTGGTCTATTTTGTTGGCTTGTGCAGCAACGTTGTAGTTCTGGACGATGGCGGTTGAGTTCGCGCCCGAAAGTGAGAATATCTTGCTCGACAGTTTGTTGTCGAGTTCGTTGAGATTTTGGTTGAGTATATCTTCGGTGACACCTCCTTGCGCGATGGTGTACGAGGGTAAAGCGCGTTCGATGATGCGTTCGACCACGGGATAGTTGTTGACTATAGTTGGTCGCTGTGATGCCGGAGCGGACGCAGGTTTCGTTGCTGCAACGACGGGCCTCTCTTCTTCAACTGTCTTCTGCCAACGTGGAGGTATGTAATCAGATTCGTTCCTCGGAGAACCCCACAGAGAAGTGAGCCAGTCGAAGAAAGAACCTGCCGCACCTCCGGCTGCTGCGAGTTCGCCCTTAGGCAGAAAATGAGAACCTGACGTGAGACGACTGTAGGTCGCATCTCCTCCAGCAAGGAAACCAACCGTGAGAAGTAGGGCCGCGACGATTGAGACGACTTCTCTTCGTGACTGTGTTCGAGCTCGCTGTGCTAGCTCCCGAGTTTTGAGACGCTGGTAATCTTGTAGGCGTTTCTGGGCCAGTTGTTCTAGACGCCTCCCATGCTCCCGCTCCTTATGCAAAAGGAAAGAACGGAGTGCCACCTGACGTACATACCAATGCTGCCCCACTCGTTTTGAGGGTATCTCTCCTTTCCTACAAAATTGAGTTATGTACTCGTTGGTGACCCCGAAATCACGTCCGGCCTCAACGGCGGAAATATACGCCTCTCCGTTAAAATATATTTTATCTGACATGAGGCTCGTATTGACGAATTGTCTATATTTTACGATGCATTTCGCCGACCCGGCCTGCCTTAAAATGGAATCAGTGGATAACAAAAAAGACTCACGGGTTAGCGCGTCAGTGTATTACACACAATTAGAGAAATAATCAGGCCTCTTTGATCAATTTCAACGTAAGCTCTCTTAGTGTAGACGGGTCCGCAGCTCCCTTGGTGGCCTTCATTGATTGCCCGACAAGATATTCGAGCGCCGCTAGCTTCCCAGCTCTATAATCAGCGACGACTGAAGGATTTGTGGCGAGCGTACTCCTCACCACAGCCTCAAAATCGCTTCCTGCGCTCATTTGATATAAATTCTCACTTCTGGCGACCTCTTCTGGATCTCTGCCACTTTTTACCGACTCCGCGAGTATGCCCTTTGCGGCACGGGACGATATCTTGCGTTCAGAGAGCATTTCAATGACTTTGCTGAAATTACGTGCCGAGATTGGCATATTAGCTCGATAATCTGTATCTCGTTTCTCGTCATCTCGGAGTAGCGCTACCAGATCGTTCGCAATGTAGTTACTGGCGAGTACTACACGGGATTTGTCGCCCTTGAAGCCCGCTATAACCCCCTCAAAGAAGGCCCCGAGCATGGGTTCGCGCATATACAGCTCTGTGTCCTCTCCCTTAACCCCAAGTGCGAGGTAGCGACTGCGCCTCTCTCTCGGTAGCTCCGGCAGACTCTTGCGCAGTGTCTCTTCGGAGTACTCTGGAAGCTCAGACAATTTGAGCGATGGGAGATCGGGATCGGGAAAATATCGGTAATCGGCACTACCCTCTTTTACGCGTTGTACGAATGTCGATTGCTTGCTCTCGTCCCACCCGCGCGTCTCTTGCACTACCTTCTCTCCGCGCTCGAGCAATGCTGTCTGTCTTTTTATTTCATACTCAACCGCCCTCTCCATCGCGCGAAATGAATTGAGATTCTTTATTTCTACCTTGGTGCCAAGTTGATTTCCCTTCGAAACCGATACGTTTGCCTCCACACGCATTTCCCCCTTTTCCATATTGGCATCACTCGCACCAAGGGTGCGCAGAAGAAGCTGTAGTTCGCGCGCGAAGTCTCCTGCTTGTTTAGCAGAGGTGATGACCGGCTCGGTCACAAGCTCCATAAGCGGGACGCCTGCGCGATTGTAATCTATGGTCGTCACTCCCCCTTGCCCTGAGCTTGTCGAAGGGTCTTCGGTATGAACAGAGCTCGCTGTGTCTTCTTCGAGATGTATACGCGTGATAGCGATTCCGTTCAGTTCCCCACCTGAGACCAGTGGGTATTCATATTGTGAAAGCTGGTAGCCTTTGGGCAGGTCGGGATAGAAATAATTCTTACGGTCGAACTCGGTATAATCGGCGAGAGTGGCGCCGAGCGCCACTCCCACGCGCAATACACTTTTAACGGCTTCTGCATTGATAACGGGGAGCGTGCCCGGATGCGCCATGCATATGGGACAGATATTTACATTGGGTCTCGTCTCATTCGCGTCGTTCTTCGAGGAGCAAAACATTTTGGTGCGAGTTTTCAACTCAGAGTGTATCTCGAGACCGATAGTGGGGATGTACTCACTCATGTCGCTACTTTACCACTCTCACTTATAACTTCCAAAGTGAGTAACACCGGCGCACGCTTCAGAGGGGCTCTGCAGCGCGTCGGCGCGAAGCCCGAGGATTTTTCCAGCAGGAAAAATCCGTACCCGAAGAAGCGTGCGCCGGTGTTACGGAACGACCCTCCACTCGCCGCTCGCGAGTAAGACTTCGGCTTTTTTGTATTTCATCTCCCGTGTCTCTGCACCATTGGTAATAGTCACGCGATCGTTGCGTTCATAGACTTTTCTTTGCGCAGAGTCAGTCTGTGTAAGCATGCGTGCAGACGCTTCTACCGCTTTCCGTTCTGGTGCGGCTCTCACACCTCCCTCCACAAGATTCGGGAGAATATTCCCAATCTGCATCGTATATGTTTCTTCCATGGTTTGGAACAACTTAAGGCCCTCCTTTTTGTATTCGACGAGGGGGTCGCGTTGGCCGTAGGCGCGCAAATTCACGGAGTTGCGCAAATATTCCATCGCCTCCAAGTGCTCGACCCAGAGAAAGTCGATAGTTTGTAACAGGAATCGCCGCACGACTGTGTAGAATGAATCCCCGAGTTGTTCTTTCTTCTTGACTATCGAGGTTTCCAAGTCCGTATTGCCGAGTGCCACGCGCAAAAGCTCTTCGTCGATTGCACTTTGATCACCTGTGAGAAGCGAGCGACGTCGCGCATAGACACTCTGGCGCTGAATGTTCAAGACATCGTCATACGCAAGCACGTGTTTGCGCGCATCGAAATTCAACTCCTCAATGCGCGTCTGGGCTTTTTCGAGCGACTTGGTAATCATAGAATTGTAGATCGGCTCGTCTTCCGGGATCTTGAAGGTCCCCATCACGCGCTTGATGACGTCGGATGCGAAGACTCGCATGAGAGAATCCTCGAGCGAAACGAAGAATTGCGTCTCACCCGGATCTCCCTGACGACCGGATCTGCCGCGAAGTTGATTGTCGATACGTCGCGCTTCGTGCCGCTCGGTGCCCAATACGAAGAGCCCGCCCGTCTTTTTCACTTCTTCGTATGCATCCACACTCCCAGGATTTCCGCCGAGCTTGATGTCGACACCGCGCCCCGCCATGTTGGTCGCGATGGTGACACCGCCGCGTTTCCCTGCCTGTGCGATGATCTCTCCCTCGCGCTCGTGGTTTTTTGCATTGAGTATCTCGTGCGGAATGCCCTCCTGTTTGAAGTACACCGAGAGCATTTCATTTTTCTCCACCGATACAGTGCCGACGAGAACAGGCTGGCCCTTCTCGTGCAAACTCCGTACGTGCCGCGCGATGGCTTTGTACTTTCCCGACTCCGTCTGGAAGATGAGATCCTCGTGGTCTGTACGCGCAGCCGACTTGTTGGTGGGCACGACGACCGTATTGAGTCCGTAAACCTTGTAGAACTCTTCGGCGGAGGTCTGCGCGGTGCCCGTCATTCCCGAGAGCTTGGCGTAGAGACGGAAATAATTTTGGAAGGTAATGGAGGCGAACGTGCGGCTCTCTTGCTGCATTGGCACACCTTCTTTGGATTCTATAGCCTGATGCAGGCCCTCGGACCATCTGCGCCCCGGCTGGAGACGCCCGGTAAATTCATCCACGATGACAATCTCGCCATCCTTTACTACATACTCCTTATCGCGCTCAAAAAGCGCCTTTGCCCGCACGGCGGTCTCGAGGTGATGAACATATTTGATACCGGCATCGGTGTATATATTTCCGACTCCGAGCATCTCTTGGGCTTTTTCAATGCCGCTATCGGTGAGCGATATCTGCTTATGCTTGTGGTCTATCGTATAATCTTCTTCGGGGGTAAGTGCAGCAGCTATCGCAGTGAAGCGGCCGTAGAGCGATTCGGCGTCTGAGACCGGCGCGGATATGATAAGCGGCGTACGCGCCTCGTCGATTAATATCGAGTCTATCTCGTCGACGATGGCGAAGTGATAGCCACGCTGACGCAAAACGCTTGCTTCGTATTCGAGATTATCGCGCAAATAATCGAATCCGAACTCATTATTAGTGCCATAGGTAATATCAGCCGCATACGCTTCGCGTCTCGTGCATGGTCGCAAAAAATCCTGCATGACCTTGAATCCGCCCATTTGGTCGCGTTCTTTTTCTTCCTCCGAACGCTCGTCGGTCGGGACGTGCGCTGGATCATAAATAAATGAAGCTTCGTGATTGAGGATGCCGACCGAGATCCCGAGCGCGTAATAGATCTGACCCATCCATACTGCATCGCGGCGCGAGAGATAATCGTTGACAGTGACGATGTGGACGCCAGAGCCATCAAGCGCGTTGAGGTATGCGGGTAATGTAGCGACCAAGGTTTTGCCTTCGCCCGTGCGCATTTCACTGATATCACCATGGTGCAGTATCATGCCGCCTACAAGCTGCACGTCGAAATGTCGCTGGCCCAAGGTGCGTCGAGACGCCTCTCGCACTGTTGCAAATGCCTCCGGAGCAAGGACGTCGAGAGTCGCCCCTTCCCCGAGTCGTTTCCTGAACTCCGCTGTTTTTGCTTTGAGCGCGTCGTCAGAGAGCGCTTTCGTTTCCTCTTCACGTGCATTAACGGCAGCCACGATAGGCTCGGCGGCACGCAGAGCCGCGAGATTTTCATCACCCAAAAGCCGCTTCCAGAATGCCATTGTGGCATCGTACATCAAAACAATCGCTTACGCGATTGGAAATAGGCCCTAAAGAAACGATCCCTCCGAGAGGAGGGATCGTTCGAGAGAAATACTATCGGCGTCTTTTCTTTGCCTTTTTCGCCTTCTTTCCCTTCTTTGCCTTTCGGGCCTTTTTCTTTTTTGCCATATATGTTTGCGCTAAGAGATTTTAAGTCGACCCGCATATCCTGCACGGTGTGCGACGATGCGTTTTACCTTTTCATTATTGCATTCGCGCGCGCATGTACGGCATTTTGCGCACAACGATGGGGATAACTCTGACGCGCGTAGTGGTCGAAGTCCGACGATTCTGCCGGACTTTATTCTTTTCCGAAATAAAAATAGTGTGAAATCTTCCGCGAGGAAAAATATCTCGAGGAAATTCTTTCTGGAGAGAACGGTAAGGCACAATATGGAGGACGGGTGCGAGCTCCAAAGTGAAAGTCTTATGTGAGTGCCGCCGCCCTCCACGCTATGCCCTACCAGTACTAAGGGTATCATTCGCCGTAACTTTGACAACGGCTCAGAAAAGACCTTAAAACGCAAACCCCGCCGTAAGGCGGGATCTACGCGACTTTCAATCGAAACCACACTGCACACGAATGTGTGGCACTCACGGGCGCATTATATCACGCCCGAAACTGTCAACAACGATTCTGTTTAGATTTGCGCCGTGCCGTTGCGTACCTGTTCGATGAATACTTTCACCTGATCAGCAAGCGAGGGCTCGACGACGACAGCGGCCTCGAGGGCGGAAATAGCCTTCGCGCGCTCCCCCATTCCGTAGTAGGCGGCGGCGAGCGTGAAGTATCCTTGCACATCTTTGGGTTGTGCCTTCATGTGCGCCTCCCATATATTCGCGATTTTGTCATACCGTTTGCTTACGAGGTAGGCGGCGGCGATACGCGGATCTGCGGCCTCTCCGGTTGCAATAATGGGCTCCAAGACCTCATCGGCGCGTTTCAAGTTGCCTGCGTGAATGAGTGCGGAGGCATAGAGGATTCGCGCCTGCACAAAGCCAGGCTCGAGTTCGAGGGCTTCTGCATACGTCGCAAGTGCGCCCGCGCTGTCGCCGCGAGACTGCTTGTTGGATGCGATAGAGAAAAGTATGGTCTGCTTCTTCGGTGAAAGCTCACGTGCTCGCTCGAGCGATTGCGCACCGGCAGAATAATTGCCAAATGACTCATGAACTATCCCCTGAAAGAGCGGAAAGCGCGCGTCCTGCGACGAGTCCTTCTGCATTGCGTCAAGTTCCGTGATGGCGGCCGTGTAGAAATCCTGCTTCGTTTTTGCGTCGACGCCGGAGATGCTCGCCACCTTGCTTGCTATTTGTGACAATTGTTCACGTGCCTCCTGCGTCCCGTAAGTGCCCTTTCCTATGGCGTTTGTGATGTATTCAAGATTCTTCGATAACCCTTCTGGATGCGGAGCAAGCGCCTGAAGGAGTGTCTTATTTTGGGCAAGCGCCGTTGTGTTCACGAACCACGATAGCACCCACACGAGGAGCGCCGCGACGACCGCGACGAAAGGCGCGCTCGTCTCGGGAAGCGAGCGGCTCCACAAGAGCGGGGCCTCGCTACTTGTACGCCATGCGATATACGCAAGGACGGACGCAAAAAGAATGTAGCTCGTTATATTGTCGAAGACGAAGAAATTGTGGAAGAAATATCCAGCGAGCAATCCGGTAAATAAAGCACGTTCGAAAAGCGAGAACCGCCCCTTCACATTCGGCGCGCTCGCCTCAGTACTTCCTCGCTCACCGCTCGGTCGCCATAGAGCAAAGAGAGCCGCCGCGAATATCGAAAGGTAACTCAAGAGCCCGAGGAAACCGCCTGCGACGAGCCAATCGAAGATGATATTGTGCACGCGATCGAACCACTGCTCCTGCGCGTACATTCTAGGGTCGTAATATTTATCAAAGACGATGGCGTAATTCTCCTGTCCCCACCCCAAAATCGGTCGCTCCTTCACTCCCTGCCATGCGATAGACCAGTTGATGAAGCGCGCCTTCACGGGATTGTCCGAGGTCGAGATGGTGGCGAGACGATTGAGGAATCCTACGCGCTCTACCCACGCGGCATCCCGAACCGCCCAGAAACTTCCCGCAACGACGACTATAAACACCACGTAACCCACAGCGATACGCCACGCCACTGGCGACGTGCGCGCCACGCCACTGGCTGGGCGCGCGAAGAGCACCAGGAGAAATGCCGAGAGGAGCGTGCCGCCGACAAGACCTATCATCGTACCGCGCGTTCCCGTGAAAAAAAGCGCAACTACGTCGAGGCCGATGACTAATGCATAGAGAAGTGAGAGCGGCAGACGTTTTCCATGGCCCCGCTCTTCCCACATTTGCGACCACAGCCATACCGCGATGAATATATGGAAGAGCATGTAGACCGCGAGATAAATAGGATTGCCGAACGTGGCATCGATGCGCGCGGTGAGCCCCGCGGCACCTCCAGCGCCGAGCGCGGATATGCCGGCGACCTGCAGAAATCCGTAGACTGCAAGACATGCCGACAGCGCGAGCGACGTTTGGAAGAGCCGCCGCCAGAGTACTTCTGTGGTCATCATGGATGCGGCCACATATAGATAGACAAGGAGGTGCGCGAGCGTCACCCAGCCGTCCATGCGCTCGTAATTGCTCCAAAAACTCTTAAAAGGATAGACGCCGAATGCATCCGCCACTCCTATTACGAGCACAAAGAGGGCGAATGCCGCGAATATCCACGAGCGACGCGGCCTATACTGCGGGTAGAGAAGCGCAAGTGTGAGCCATGCGCCACCGATGATCTCGACGATGATGCGGAAAGCGAAGTTCTTGCCCGTGATGTAGGGAAAGAAGAGTGACGCGGAAACGATGAATGGGACGAGCGTGAGTGCAAATATGCCGCCGATAATGAGCCATCGCAGAGCTTTTTCGAGTGTCGACATGGTCGCCATTGTATCACCGCCTCTTAGGGGTGGCTATCCGGCCGTGATCATCTTCGAGCCGCACGATGTCGTTCTCGTCGAAGGCTCCGTATGCGACCTCGACCACAACGCCGCCTTTCTTGGAGGAAAGACGGTGGACTTGCCCTTTCCCGACACGAAAGACCTCTCCTTTCTTGAGAGCGATAGTGCCTATTTTTCTTCCATCATGGACGGTCGCTGTGGCATCTCCTTCCACGAGAAGCCACCACTCTTCGCGATGGTGATGGTACTGCAAGCTCAACCGCTTCTTCGGCTTGATATATATCGTCTTGAGGTTCCACTCTGCCCCTTTATCCCATCCATAATATTCCCCCCACGGACGAAGCGTCTTTGATGCGGGGCGCCGCGCATTACTGATCATCCACGAGGAAGATTGCACCTTGCCGCCGCGTCCCACGTTGAAAACCATCCTAATGCCGAGCTGTTTGCACAGAGCGACTTCAGGCACGTTTTTCGACACCCGGTCGCCACCATTCGCGAAAATCGTAGGACGGACTTTCGCAAGTGTGCGGCAGACACTTTTGTCAGAATCCCCTTTTTTGTGGTCGGTGAAGACAGCTTTGTCGACGAAAGGCAGGCTGGCGATGATCTCGGCACGTTCTTTCTGCGGCATGAATGTAAACCCTTTTTTCGCGCGAAGCCAGTTATCGTTGTTCACGATAACAACGAGCTTGTCGCCGAGCTTGCGCGCCTCTTTGAACATACGCACGTGGCCGATATGCAGCGGGTCGAAACCACCGGAAACGGCCACCCATACAGGACTGCGATTTGTCGCCGCGCTACGCGCGGACAAATCGGGAGCCCATCGTGTATTCTGATGCCTGCCCCTTTTCATACAATATAGAGCAGTCTAGTGTCCTCTGCGGCGAAAGGCAACTATTCGCGTCCTGATGGATATTCGTTAGAATGTAGGGTGTGGGAAAAGGTATAGAAGAACTAGGCAATGGAAATAATGCAAAGATAGAAAAGCTTCGAAAACTCGACGATGTCGTAATTTTCACGACAACCTTGTACAAAGATGACAAACAATCCCCTGTGCGACAGGAGCTTAGTTTGAAGTTTCTTGCGAACGCTTCCGCGCTCGGCGTGCGGGTGGTCGTGGTGGATGGCGGCTCAAATGAGGGATTTCTGGAAAAAGCCCGACAGTTCAAGGGTATTACGCTCGTCCCCGAAACACCGGGCGCAACAATGGGCGCCGGCAGACGACAGGCCCTTGATGAGGCGATGAAATTGCAAAACGCTTCCGTATTCTTTTGGACAGAACCGGAAAAAAATACGTTGATAAACAAAACTTCTCTGGGGGACATGGTCCAGAAGATAAAGGCTGGAGAGGCCGATATCGTCGTGCCGCGACGAAGTCAAAAGTGCATGGACTCGCTCCCCAAATTTCAGAGATGGGAGGAGGAACGTGCCAACAAGAAGATGGTGTCGCTTCTGGAAAAGAAAGATGAGAAGGAAGCCCCAGATAAGATTGACTTCTGGTTCGGGCCTAAGATGTTTAGCAGAGATATGGCACGATATTTTTCCGAATACAAAGGCAAAGTCGACAAATGGGACGCGGTACTCCGGCCAGTCATTGATGCTGTGCGGGACGGCAAAAAACTCGCATCAGTCGACGTCGATTACATCTATGACCCGTCCCAGGTTCGCGCGGAGAAAGGCGACAAAGCCATGAACTTGAAGAGGGCAGAACAGTACTTGCAAATACTTGCCGCAATCGGTGATCCATGGGCGTCGCAGGAGGGAAAAGGCCTCGAGGGTGGAAAACCAAGAAGCTTAAAATTGAAAAAGAGCCGCGGACTGTGAATAGTGGATGCAAACTTCTCTGTACGAACGAGGCCAATGACGCGAGAGCTTTTTATTGACCCGCTTCCTGTTTGAGGCATATAATGCGCCGAATGGCAAAACCGATAAAACGCAGGAAAGCCCTCATCACGGGCATCACCGGACAGGACGGCTCGTACCTCGCGGAACTCCTCCTTGCAAAGGGATACGAAGTGCACGGCATCATACGCCGCTCGAGTAGCTTCAATACGGGGCGCATCGACCATATTCGTCAGGACCCTCACGAGCGGGGCGCCCGTCTTTTTGGACACTTTGGCGACCTGGCGGACGGCAGTAGCCTCAACCGCATTTTGGAGAAAGTAAAGCCGAATGAGATTTACCACCTCGGCGCACAGAGCCACGTACGCGTGAGCTTTGATATTCCGGAATACACCGCCGATGTTGACGCACTCGGCACCTTGCGCATACTTGATGCGATCCGCGAGACCGGTATCAAGACCAAATTTTATCAAGCTTCATCGTCGGAAATGTTCGGGAAAGCGGCAGAGACTCCGCAAAAGGAGACGACACCGTTCCACCCGCGCTCACCGTACGGATGCGCAAAAGTATTTGGCTACTGGATCGCGAGAAATTACCGCGAGAGCTACGGACTCTTCGTCGCGAACGGCATTCTATTCAATCATGAATCTCCGCGCCGTGGCGAGACCTTCGTGACGCGCAAGGTGACCGCGGGCCTCTCGCGCATACAGCGCGGATTGCAAGACAAGATCTATCTCGGCAACTTGGACGCCAAACGCGACTGGGGCTACGCGAAGGATTTCGTGGAGGGCATGTGGCTCATGTTGCAAGAAGACAAGCCTGACGACTATGTACTCGCGACTGGCGAGACCCATTCCGTGCGTGAGCTCGTGGAGGAAGCGGGCAAACTTCTCGGCTTTAACGTTGTCTGGCGTGGGAAAGGCCGGCAGGAAAAAGGAGTCGATAAGAACACAGGCAAGGTGCTTATAGAAATAGATCCACACTACTATCGACCGGCAGAAGTGGACGTGCTCTTGGGCGACGCATCCAAGGCTAAGCGCAAACTCGGCTGGAAACCGAAAGTCAAATTCAAGGAACTCATTCGCATCATGGTGGAGGCCGACCTCGCGGCGCTCGACAAAAAAACGCATGATTAAAAAAGTCAGGGAGGAGGAACTCTCGTTCGACGATTACCGCTTTGCGATGGAGAAACTCCCGCTCGCAACCGTTGATATCCTCTTTTTCAACTCTGAAAAAACAAAAACTCTCCTTGGAAGACGCGAGAACGAACCGTATGCCGGCACGTTTTACAGCTTCGGAGGACGTCTCCTCAAGAACGAGGAACTTGCCGATGCGGCGTGCCGCATCGCCAAAAAAGAAACAGGGGTATCGCTCTCCCCATCAAAGCTCACGTTCGTCGGCATTCTCAACGAGATCAGTGATAATTCCCGATTTGACGGGATAAATTACCATGCCGTCGACATATATTTCGGATGTGTTATCGAGAAGCAGGCGATTACTCTCGACGAGCAGCACAGCGAGGCGAAGTGGTTCGATGTGAACGATCCCACGCTCCATCCAAATGTCCGCGCACGGATAGACGGCGCGCTCCGTGCTTTGTAGTACTATTGTTGTATGACACTTGATGAATCAGCGGCAAATCTCGCTCGTGTCGCAAAAGAATGCGCCGACGACGTTGCGAAAGCAACAGATGCGCTTGCAACGAGTTTGAAAGCCGGAGGAACAGCTTTTTTTTGCGGCAACGGCGGGAGCGCGGCCGACGCACAGCACCTTGCCGCCGAGCTCGCTGGCCGCTTTAATATCGAACGTCCGGCCATGGCGGCTATTGCCCTTACGACTAATACATCGTCTATCACAGCCATTGGCAATGACTATGGATACGAATTCGTATTCTCCCGCCAGCTCGAAGGATTGGGAAAGAAAGGCGACGTCTTGGTCGCGATAACCACAAGCGGCAGCTCAAAAAATATTCTGGAAGCAGTCAAGGCGGCGCGAAAGCTAGGCATGCTTGTCATCGGCATGACCGGAGAAAAAGGGACAGACTTTGCAAAGCTGTGTGATATCGCACTTATCACACCGAGCGACAAAACCCCCCGCATACAGGAAGGCCACATCGCGATGGGGCATGCTTTCTGCGAAGAGGTTGAGCGCGCGCTCTACGGGACATCATGAATCTCCTTGAAGCTGCGAAAAATCGTAAGAGCGGCACGCTTTCAAAGTGGGAGAATTATTTCCGCGAATACGATACGTACTTTGCAGAATATCGGGAACGTCCGATACGCCTCATGGAAATCGGCGTGCAGGGTGGCGGCTCGCTTTCGATGTGGAAGGAATATTTCCCGAAAGCAAAAATCGTCGGCGTGGATATCGACGACTGCTCGCGCTTTGCGACGGACGACATCGAAATATTCACGGGTGACCAGGCAAATCCCGCCTTTCTTGGTTCTATTCCCGGCACATTCGACATCATTATTGATGACGGCGGCCACACGATGAAGCAGCAGCAAATCTCATTCAAGTGTCTTTTTCCGCGGCTCAACGAAGGCGGCATGTATGTGATAGAGGATTTGCACACCTCATATTGGCCCGAATTCGGCGGAGGATACACGACGATGTCGTTCCTCAAGGACCTCATAGACGACATACATGATTGGGCGCGAAAGAGCCACCGCGCTTCTTTTTTCCGCGGCCGCCTGCGCCACTTTCATCAGGCAAAAACTCCCGTGGACAACGGTATTCGTAGCATTACCTTCGCCGATAGCATGTGCTTCATCAAAAAAGAGCACGTGGAGAAAGGAAAGCAGATTAAACTCTCGTAGCGCTCACTTGACCGCGAGCATATAGTAGCCTGCGGTTGTGTTTCTTTTGTGCGTGGCGAAAAGCGCATCGAGCGCTTGCGCGAGTGGATTCAGAAGCCAGCGGAGCTTGTGCTGGAGCGGCACGAAGAAAGAAAGCGCGAGGAAGTATCCGCCGCGTTTGTGTACCGTGACTTCCGAAAATCCCGCAAAGAGGATCTCCCGCATCGTATCGTCGAAAAATCTCCAGTAATCCGGATAGTGGCCTTTGCGCGCGTGGTATGGATAGATCGATGGAACGTACAAGAAGATGAGCCCTCCTTTCTTGAGAATGCGCCGCAATTCCGACATCGCGGTCAGCGGGTCGCGCACGTGCTCCAAGACGGACGAGCAGATAATGGCATCACAGTATCCATCCGCAATGGGCATCTTATGGATGTCTCCGACAATGTCCGCGCCAGTTGAAGCGTCATAGTCAAACGTCTTGTAGTCGCAGTGCTCCAACTCTCTCTTGTACCGCGCGAGCCATTTGGTGAATCGCTCTCCCCCGCCGACATCGAGAACGATGCCTCCGCCCGCGCCAATTTTTGTCATCGCGTTGTCGATAAAAGATTGGCTCTTTTCGCTCATCGCGACATCCTACCATTTTTGTCGTTTACAACCATGCTTCACTCCCGTATATTTCCTCCATGAGTGCCCCCTTTCTGCGACGCCATGATTGCCGCCTGTGCGGAAGCACCGACCTCAAAGAAATTCTTTCATTCGGTGAGACGCCGCTTGCCAACGCCTACCGCTCGCCCGATGACACGAGCCCCGAAGTTTTCGCGCCGCTCGTTGTCAATTTCTGCAATTCTTGCAAGCTCGTACAGCTACGCGATGTCGTGGACCCCGAGGTACTTTTCAAGAACTATCTGTATGTATCTGGTACATCGCCCTCGTTCGTGGCGCATTTTAGAGATTACGCAAAGACCGTCGCCGAGCGTTTTGCGCTCGGTAAAGATTCGCTCGTTGTCGACGTGGGGAGCAATGACGGCGTACTCCTCTCGCATTTCAAAGAGTTGGGGATGCGTATCCTCGGCATTGACCCTGCGGAGAATATTGCGGAGGAGGCAACAAAACAAGGAATCCCGACCATTGCGAAATTCTTTACCCCACAAACCGCCGGTGAAATCGCGACGGAGCACGGAAAAGCGCACATCATAACGGCCAACAATGTCTTCGCGCACACCGACGACGTCGCAGGATTCGTCGAGGCGGTAAAAGTGCTTTTGCGCAACGATGGCGTCTTTATCTTCGAAGTGCAATACCTAAAAGATCTCGTTGAGAAGAATCTTTTCGACATCGTCTACCACGAACACCTCTGCTACTACCACATCACCCCGCTCGTTCCCCTCTTTGAGCGCCTCGGCCTTCGCATCTTCGACGTCGAGCGTGTTCCTACTCATGGCGGTTCTATCCGCGTTTTTGTCGGATGGGCTAAGGGGCCACACGCTATTGTTCCGCGCCTCGGCGAATTGCTTTCTCAAGAAACAGCGCTCAACGACTCTGCCCCCTATGAGGCATTTGCAAAACGTGTAGCGGAAAATCGTACGAAACTACTCGCTATGCTCACAAATATAAAAAAGGAAGGTAGGCGCATCGTCGGATACGGCGCCCCCGCAAAAGCAACGACTTTCTGCTACGCACTCGGGATAGATGCTTCGACGCTTGATTATATCGTCGACGATGCGCCGATGAAACAAGGCCTCCTCATGCCGGGAACACATATTCCTATCAAGGCACCGTCAGTGTTGTATGAGGACAAGCCCGACTATTGCCTTATCCTAGCGTGGAATTTCGCAGAACCAATAATGAAAAACCATGTGCGATTCATCGATGGTGGTGGAAAATTCATCACTCCCATGCCAGAGCCGCGGATTGTGTAAGCCCTTTGGATAGAGTATTGTGCGCGGATGGCAAAGGCAAAGACCGTCCTCATCTTCGGTGCTAACGGCTTCATCGGCCAGCATTTGGTGGAGCGTATCCTCAAAGAAAAGAATTGGCGAGTTATCGCCAACGATCTCGGAGATCGAATGCTCGCCAAACACCGCAAAAATCCCCGCTTTGAATTCCACAAGGGCGACATCCGCAACCTGAAGCTCATCAAGAAGCTTGTCGCGAAGTCGGACGTCGTCGTCCCGCTCGCCGGTATCGCGACACCGAGGACCTACATCGAGAATCCGTTGCGCGTATTCGAGATAGATTTCGAAGCGAATCTCGTTATCGTCCGCCTGTGCGCCAAACTCAAGAAGCGTGTTATCTGGCCGTCTACATCAGAAGTCTACGGCATGAGCACCGATACCGTCTTCCATCCGGAAACCTCGAATCTCGTCATGGGACCTATCAATAAAATGCGCTGGATATACGCAGCGGGCAAACAATTGATGGATCGCGTTGTGACGGCCTACGGCCGCGATGGCTTGGATTACACGATATTCCGGCCGTTCAATTGGATCGGCTACGGGCAGGACAATCTCCACGACACAAGCGGTACCGCGCGCGTACTCACGCAATTCTTGGGAAATATCCTGCGCGGCAAAAATCTCGAGCTTGTGGACGGCGGTTCGAACCGCCGCTCATTCACTCACATAGACGACTGCACAGGCGCGCTTATTAAGATAATCGAGAACAAGGGCGGCATCGCCTCCGGCAAAATCTACAACATCGGCAATCCGCGCAACAACCATTCGATAAAAGAGCTCGCGACTGCCGCTCTCAAACTCGCGACTTCATACCCATACTTCCGCGACCGTGCGAAAAAGGTCAAGGTCGTTTCCGTGAGCTCAGGCAAACACTACGGCGAAGCCTACCAAGACATGATAAATCGCACGCCTTACATTACGAACACGATGAAGGACTTGAAGTGGAAGCCGAAAATAAATTTGCGCGAAGCGCTCAAACGCACCTACGCTGGATACGTTGCGCAGTTGGAAAAAGAAAAGAGAGGCTAGCCGAGAGGCACGGCGTCAGAGACATCCCGCTGGTCTGGATATTCGCTACGAAGCCGTTCAATGTCCTCCGGCTCCATCCGCCAGCCGACCGCGCCGAGGTTGTCTTTGAGATGCTCGACACTGCTTGATTTCGCGAGCGTAATCACGTTGTCCTGCGAAATAAGCCAGTTGATGGCTATTTGCGCCGGCGTCTTTTGGTACTTTTTGCACATCTCGAGAACGATTCCCGGAGGATTTTCAAGAAGCGCGCCCTTCTGCACGGGCCGCCACGCGGCGAGCAACACATCGTTCGCCTGACAATATTCCAGAAGCCCTTTTCTCTCCGGTTCGCGAAATTCCAGATTGTAGTGCACCTGATCATAGACGATCCTGTTTTCGGTCAATGCTTGCGCTTCAGCAAGATGGTCGGCGCCGAAATTCGCTACCCCGATATTCCGTATCAAACCTTCCGCTTTTAGCGTATCCATTGCACGCATCGTTTCAGTAAGTGGCACGTCGGCTACGTAGCCGTGCAAGAGATACATATCAAAGTATTCCGTACCCACCCGTTTCAGGCTCGCTTTGCACGCGGAAAGGGTGTCGTCGTACGACAAATGATTGACGAATACTTTTGTGATAATGCGGAGCGAGGACCTGTCGAATCCTTGTATAGCACGGCCGACGAGCTCCTCCGCGTGTCCGCCCGCATACATTTCTGCAGTATCAATACACGTAACACCGAGCTCTATCGCGGCGCGAATCGCCGCAACATCCACCTTGTCGTCGTTCAAGTAGTTGCGATGGCCTTTCCCTCCCATCCCCCACGTACCAATCCCAAATTCGGGGAGCGAAAATCCGTTCTTTAATTTCTTTTCCGGTATGCTCATAGGTTTTATCCTATCACTTCACTCGATTTCACTCTTTTGCCCCGAGCGTTTGATACAGCGCACTTAATTTTCGCTTGGAGGCGGGAAAAAGAAGATTCTTGCGTGCATACGCGAGTGCATTCCTGCCCCACTCTTCGCGCTCGCCCGCACTCATACTAGCAACCTTTTCTATCGCCTTCGCGAGCGCTTCGGCGGTAATCGGTGTTACAACGATGCCACATTTGGCGTCTTGGATTATTTCCACTTGATCACCCGCGCCGGAGGAAATAACCGGGCGCCCTGCCGCCATGTATTCGGCAAGTTTGAGCGGGAAAAGCAGATTACCGGCTGTCTCTTCCACCCGCGTCGAGAGCATGGCATCGCACGCGGTAATAAAGTTGACGACGTCTTTTCTCTCAACGTACCCACGATACGAAATATTAGGGATGCGCGGGAAAAGTGCTTCGTCTTTGGGCTCAAACCCCGCGATGACGAACTTGATATCTTTCCGCTCCGCGAGAATTTTCGCGGCGCCGATGATAAACGGTAGTCCCTGCCACCAGCCCGCTCCTCCGATGTAGCCGACAATGAGCCCCTCGTGCGCAGGAGGCGGGCTATACTCGACCTCAAATTCCGCCGCGTCCCATATCACCGTGATGCGCTCGGAATTCCATGTGCGTTTTGAGAGAAATGTTTTATACGAATTGCTGACCGCGATAATGGCATTTGCAGACCAGAGCCCGATGAGGTCGATAAGGTGGAAAAGAAACCTGATGTGCGGCCTCCCCGTCCTACTTTGCTCATACCATGCCCATCCATGGACTTCGTAAATAATCTTCACTCTCCAGTGAAAAAATATTTTGTAGAGAAGCATCGGGACGACCGAGAGCGTTGTAAACCCATGGAGGACGTCTGGGCGGATAGAACGGAGAATCCTTACCGTTCGTCTTGTAAACGTGAAGAAGCCACAGCGGCCGAGCTCGAATCTATGATCGCTCGGTAGATTTACGGTGGCCGACGAGAATGCGACGAGATATACGTCGGAGACTTCGGAGCGTCCGCGCACTATTGTCTTTGCGCGTATCGGCGTTCCCCGCAGACTGTCCATGCTAAAAGGCGCAATGAATGCTGTTTTCATAAGCTATTTCGGTGGCATGAGGACAAAAACCGCATCATACACTTCCTCGAGCGGTTTTCGGTAGCGGACGATATTCACGACCTTGCCGTCCTTGTATTCCAGATACTCGCTCCTGAAAAGCCGCAAGAGCGGCTCGACGAATGTATTGAAGACCGTGAGGCCGAGCGAGCCGTGGAAATCTTTCTCGGGTAAACCTCCGCGCGGATTTTCGTACGTGAAGTAGTACCAGCGATTCTCTGTCATGAGGATCTTCTTTGTCTGATACCACGAGAGGACGCAATTCTCCGAGAATTGCGTATGCGCGAAGCTCACCAGCGTATCGCCTTTTTGTATGGGAAGGCGTGAAAGCGGAAACGTAGCAAGCAGTGTATTCAGGACGCGCATCGGACGCGCGCTGTACCAGACGCGCGGCACCGGTATCATCGTGTCGAATGCCTTGAGAAGTGGGTCGTCTTTCACCAAATCCCAACGATTGTGCTCTATCATTAAGAGCCCCGTCTTGATGGGACGCTTCTTGCGAAGATTGTTGACAATGATAGCGTCGCGCATCACGTATGCAGGATCAGACGCGATGAACCAGAGGGTCTCCGGATTCCCGACCTCCTTTGAAATCGCTTCCATGGTCTTCTCCTCGTCCTCGATATCGGTCCTGTGCGAATCAGGAAGCGGCGCATCAAATGAACGGATGAAAAAACTCTCGGGCAGCCCGTGAAAATAGCTGCGGTACCCCTCGATAGTTTCGTCCGGCACGGAGCCCTTCATCAGATCCAGAAAAACCGCCGCGCGATATCCCATCGCATACGAGGAGGCCGCCGCCCATGAACACGACGCGAAGATCCACTCGATGTCGTGGGCACCGTGGAAGAGTAGGTAATCTGCAATGGTCCGCTTCCCCACCGTGAATCCGTTACCCGCGAGGTCGAGCTTCGTGTATTCATCAGTCTCATTGGGGTGCGGCTGGTAGAGCAGTGTATGCTCCGGAAGATTTTTTCGGATATACGCGAGCATCGCATTCGTCTGCTTGATGAACAGCGCTTGGTCAGTCCCGATAGGCAAATTATAGAAATCCGTCCCGAAGAAGACCGCTGTCCGCGCTTCCGGCGAATGTTCGAGGAGATACGGGAAAATGATTTTCTGGACCACGTGCATCAAAAGAGTGTATCAGGAAAACAGGGTATTCTTGCGGCGCAATTTTGCCGCGATAGGCTTTTCGGATTCGAGAATCTCTTTTACTTCTTTGCCAAGGTATTTGGGCAATACCCGCAGCTCGTTCATGAGGCGTTGCCATCCGGAGACCTCCAGGCTCGCGGCGTGATCGCTTCCCCACATGGCGCGGTCGAGCGTGATGTGTCGCTCCAAGACGCAGGCGCCGAGCGCTGCCGCGACAAGAGGCGGATACGCACCGACCTCGTGCCCCGAGTAGCCGATGAGTGCTTTCGGGTATTTTTTGATAAGGCGCGGGATGTTGGCGAGGTGGAGCTCGTCGTCTTTTGCAGGATACGTCGAAATACAGTGCAGGATGATAAGGCCATTCTCGCCAAGAATTTCAACGATTTTATCTATCATTTTGTCGTCCGACATGCCTGTCGAGACTATAATGGGGCGCTTCTTCGATTTGATGTACTTCAAAAGTTCTTTGTCGGTATTCGATGCCGAGGCGACTTTGTAGGCAACCGGCTTGAATTTTTCGAGAAAATCCACCGACTTCTCGTCCCACGGCGAGGCAAACCACAGGATGCCCTTTTCCTTGCAGTACGCATCTATCTCCTTATACTCGGGCGCGCCGAATTCAAGGATGCGCTTCAGGTCGCCGTTGGTCGTATCTTCCGGATCTTTGTTGAGGCGCGCCCACGCCTTCTTGTCCAAGATGTTGTACCCGTATTTCTTCTGGCGCAGACGCGCGGTCGTGATGAGTGTTTGGTCGATGGGTCGCGGACGTGCGAGCTCTTTCTTGGTGTAGACAATATCAATGCTGCGCTTCTGGAATTTGACGGCATCGCATCCGGCTTCAAAGGCGGCATCGATGAGCTTTTTGGCGAGCTCCACCGAGCCATTGTGATTGATGCCTATCTCTGCAATAACAAACGGCGGCAGATTGTAGCCGATTTCCCTCTTTCCTATCTTGACGGCTTTCATGATTTCGCCACGATACCACGGGCTCACTGGCTAATCAATGATTCTTTTTTCCGCTATGTAAGTAGCGGAGTCTGGTATAAAATCACACCCATGAAAGTTACGTTGTTTATTCCCACGTTCAACGAGATCGTTGGAGTGCGCGCCGTCATGCCGCGCGTAAAGCGCGAATGGGTGGATGAGATAATCGTCGTGGATAACAATTCGACCGACGGCTCGCGCGAGTACTTCGAAGAGCGCGGTATCCCCGTCATCACTCAAAGTCTTCCGGGAACGATCGGTGCGTGGTGGGAGGGCTTTGAGGCGGCGACCGGCGACATTATTATCACATTTAGTCCCGACAATAACTCCGTGCCCGAAGTCATTCCGCAACTCATTGAAAAGATGAAAGAGGGATACGACATGGTCATCGCATCACGCTACGCTGAGGGCGCCACGAGTGAGGACGACACTATGCTGTCCTCCGTCGGTAACTACGTGTTTACAAAGATAATCAATGTCCTTTTCGGTGGCCAGTATACGGATTCACTCGTGATGTATCGTGCTTTCAAAAAAGATATGCTTAGACAAATTGCGTTTACTTCGGAAACGGGACGAGAGCATAATACGCGTCTACTTGGAATGTTCGATATGCTGAGTTCGATACGATGCGCCAAGTACGGATTGAAAGTCGCGGAAATTCCCGGCGACGAGCCCGCGCGGCTCGACGACAGCGGGAGCCGCGTATTTCCCTACCTCGCAAGTCGACTCAGGGCAGCGACGCTCATGTTCTATCATGTGGGATACGAGTATTTCCGCAGAGATCTCCCAAAAGCAAACCGATGAATACTTCAGACAAAATATTCGTGGCAGGCCACCGCGGACTCGCGGGAAGCGCTATCGTGCGCGCTTTGCAAAAGGCGGGCTTCAAGAATCTCGTGCTCAAGACGCACGAAGAACTCGACCTTCTGGACGCGAAGGCGGTATCCGACTTCTTCTCGAAGGAGAGGCCCGAGTACGTATTTCTCGCCGCGGCACACGTCGGAGGCATCGCGGCCAACAATGCGTATCCTGCCGATCTCATATACGAGAATCTTGTGATAGAGACCAGCGTCATCCACTCCGCGCACGAATACAAGGTCAAAAAACTCCTCTTCCTCGGCTCGTCCTGCATGTACCCGCGGCTCGCCGAACAGCCGATGAAAGAAGAGTCGCTTCTGACAGGACCGCTCGAGCCGTCCAACAAGCCGTATGCCGTCGCCAAAATCGCGGGTGTGGTCATGTGCCAATCGTTCAACAAACAGTACGGCGATAATTTCATTGCTGTCATGCCGGCGAACCTTTACGGACCAAATGATGATTTCGATCTCCAGACCTCGCACGTGGTCGCCGCCCTCATCCGGAAATTCCACGAGGCAAAACAAAGCGGCGTGGCTGATATCACGCTCTGGGGCACCGGAGCGGCACGGCGGGAATTCCTTCACGCCGACGACCTCGGCGAGGCTGTGCTCTTTCTTATGAACACGTACAACGATCCGGCGATTATCAATATCGGCACGGGCGAAGATGTCACGATAAAAGCACTCGCCGAGACGATACAAAAGATCGTCGGCTTCACGGGTGAGATCCGATGGGACAGCGAGAAGCCCGACGGCGCTCCGCGCAAGGTGGTGGATGTGAGTAAAATCCACGCGCTTGGCTGGCGTCATGCCGTCGCTCTCCCCGAAGGATTGCGAGATGCCTATGAGTGGTACCGAGGAAATAACTCAAGGAGGTAGCTATTGCCCCCTCTCTAAAAGCGATATAAAGTGCTTTTTTGACTAAGCGGAGGTCTGCTACGCTGAGGCAATAAAGATACATACTATGAAAAGTCTCCATAAACGCACGAAAAATCTTGGTCACATACAGGGACTTTCCCGGAAATTCTCCAAGAAAATATCTCTCGAGGTGTTCAAGCGGATGTGCATCTCACGCAATTTTGAACTGAAGGTGAAAAAAGCGTACGAAGAAAAATCCGTAAAGGTCCCGATCTACCTCTCGCTGGGCCAAGAGTCCGTCTCGGCCGCGGTTTCCGTCGCATTTCCAAAGCCGTATATCTTCGCGCAGTATAGATCGCACGACATATACCTAGCGTACGGCGGAGACCCTCTCGCGCTTGCCGACGAGCTCCTCTCCAAATCTTCCGGGTGTTCCGGCGGCATGGGAGGCTCCGTAGGTATACAGGCGCCCGAAATCGGTATGTTCGGTCATAACGGTCTCGTCGGCGATCAAGTCCCTATCGCCGTCGGATTTGCACTCGGAACCAATAAAAAGACACTCGCCGTACTGGGCGACGGCGCGGCTGAAGAAGATTACGTACTTGGCGCGTTGGGGTATGCCGTGCAAAGGAAGCTTCCGATGCTTTTCGTGTGTTTTGATAACAACCTTTCTATACTTACCGAGGTCAAGATCCGAAGGAGCTGGAAGATCGCTGAAGTCGCCAGAGGGTTTGGCATGGACGCGGTTGATATAGCGGATGATCCGTGGGTCATCATGCACCACATCCAAAAATTGCAGAAGAAATTGCCGGCCCTTATCAATGTACATACGGTACGGCACTTGTGGCATACTGGCACGGGCATTGATGGGCCGCCGGAGTGGAATCGCTATGAAATGGTGCGGGGGGAATTGCTACGTTTAGGATATGAGAGAGACGTGGTTCGCATTGAAAAGGCCGCGGAAGTGTCGACTACGGCAATCTGGGATCATGCCCTGAGAGGACTCAAATAAAAAATGACATCCGCCGAAACGATTCGAGAGTTTACCCGTAAACACCTCAAGAAGGGTGGCGTGGTATTGGGCCAATGTCTCACCGCGGTTGGTTGGGTGGGAGGAACTGTTCCGGAGATGCGGGAAGAGGATGGTCTTATTGAGCTCTCGATTTCAGATGTTTCAAATGGCGGTGAAGCCGTCGGGTTGGCGCTTGCAGGACGTCGGCCTATCTACATCGTCCGGTACCAAGGTTTTCAGTGTTATAACGCGGCACTCATCATAAATTATGCCGCGCGTTCAAAAGCGATGTGGGGTGTCCCCTGTCCTGTGTTCGTGCGCTCTATAGGAATGGATGGTTCTGGTCCTGTCACCGGAGGACTTCATCATAGTATCTTTACGCGCATGCCCGGCATCCCCGTGTGTGCACCAATGACGCCGAAAGAGTATCAAAAAGCGTGGGACCACTTTCTCTCTCATGACGACCCGATCTGCGTAAGTGAACACCGGAGAGCATTCCCAATCAATTTCGAGATGAGGAACTCTCTGCATCGAAAAGCTGATTTAACCCTTCTTGCCATTTCAGCTACCAGATTAGAAGCTCTGGATGCGCTGAAAATACTTGAGAAAGAGGGCGTGGTATGCAACCTCATACATCTTTTTTGGCTGAAACCATTTGTTGTAACAAAAGAGATAAAAAAAGCCCTTGCGTCTTCACGCTACGGTGGCCTCGTACTCGACGGAGATTTCGAGGACGGAGTCGTTAAAACCATCGCACACGACATTAATAGTGAGACAGGTGCATCAATGCACGTTCTCGGACTCGAAGAACGCACGGCAGGATACGCGCCACATCTCGATAATCCGGCACCAAGCGCGGAACGCATATGTGAGACTGTTCGAAAGATCGTGCGGAAACAGACGTCCCGTAAACGAGCCATGCAATGAAAAACACACACCAAAAGATGAAGGTCGGTATAGTTGGGAGCGGAAACATCGGGACCGATCTGTTGTATAAAGTCCAACGGTCCAAGCTTTTGGAGTGCAGCATTTTTGCCGGCAGGGATCCGAAGTCCAAAGGCATCAAGCGAGCGAAGGCAATGGGCGTCAATACTTCATTCGATTCCATCGAGGCCATCGAGCGGAATCCTGAGTTGTGTGAGATCGTTTTTGACGCGACGTCGGCCCGCGCGCATCTTAAGAACGCTCCTATTCTCAAAAGACTCGGCAAGCATGTAATTGATCTTACTCCGTCGCGCGTGGGGAAAATGTGTGTGCCAGCTCTCGATATCGAGGACAGCCTAACGGCAGAGAATATCAGTATGGTGAGCTGTGGTGGGCAAGCTACTGCGCCGATTGCGCGTGCCATCATGGAGGTGCATCCTGAAACCAGTTATATCGAGGTCATCGGAAGTATTTCTTCCAAATCTGCAGGTCCAGGCACGCGCGCAAATATTGATGAATACACTCAGACAACCAAAGACGCGATCCTTCTCTATTCTGGCGTCCCAAAGGCAAAAGCTATCATTATCTTAAACCCCGCAGAGCCAGAGGTGTGGATGTACAATACCGTGTACGCCACCATCGAGGATCCCAACATTCCGAAACTGACGAAAAAGATTAGGGACGTGGAGAGGGAAATTCAGAGATACGTGCCGGGCTACCGAGTTACCTTGGGACCAGTTTTTGAGAACGGTCGCCTCATTGTTTCCACGCAAGTCGAGGGAGCGGGAGATTTTTTGCCCAAATACTCGGGCAATCTCGACATCATCACTAGCGCGGCTGTGCGTGTCGCAGAAGAATACGCCCGAAGTAAGATGCGATAATATGCAAAAGCTGAAATTCTTCGACTCCACATTGCGTGACGGTTCTCACGCCGTCAAGCATCAGATTACGCTCAAGCAAATAAGTGATTACTGCCGAATCGTTGACGGCTCGGGAGTGTACGTGGTCATCGTCGGCCACGGCAACGGGCTCGGCGCTTCATCGCTGCAGGTCGGGCTCTCCCTCCATTCCGACAAAGAAATGATAACAACCGCTCGAAAAGAGCTGAAAAAAACAAAGCTCGGCGCACTCTTAATTCCGGGTTTCGGTACTATCAAGGACGACCTCGCTCCTGCGCTTGAAGCGGGTGTCGATGTCGTCTGCGTCGGCATTCATTGCACAGAAGCCGACATCACGCAACAGCATATTGAATATATCGTGAGTCAGGGCAAAGAAGCGTACGGGGTGTTGATGATGTACCACATGGCTTCCAAAGAACGGCTATTGGAAGAAGCCAAAAAAATGCAGAGTTACGGAGCGAAAGGCGTCATCATCATGGATTCGGCCGGCTCATCAACCCCGAAGATGGTCACTGATGTCATCGGCCACTTATCGGACAACCTGGAGATAGAGATCGGTTTCCACGCCCACAACAACTTGAGTATGGCCGTGGCAAGCTCGCTTCTCGCTATAGAATCCGGCGCCACTATCATAGACGGCACGACGCGGGGCTTTGGCGCGGGAGCCGGTAATTGCCAGCTGGAGGCACTCCTTGCCTTGATGCAAAAAATGAGTATCGAAACAGACGTAGACCTGTACAAAATGCTGGACGCGAGTGAAGATGTGGTCAGAAAAATGATGCTCAAGCCGCAGGAGGTGGATCCCGTCAGTATTGTGAGCGGTTTAGCCGGCGTATTTTCGGGTTTTTCCCCGCACGTAAGAAAGGCGGCTGATAAAAATGGTATTGATGCGCGCGACATTTTTATGGAGCTCGGGCGGCGCAAGGTGGTGGCGGGACAGGAAGATATCATTTTGGCTGTGGCACAAGAGTTGGCTAAGAAAAAAATACGAACCCAAAAAACATCTGCGAAGAGAAGCCGGTAACTAATGCCACACATCTTATGAATTCCGTGATAGAAAACGACTCTCAAGACATTCTTCGGCGAGTGGATGTGCGAAAGTTGCGCGGCAAGAAGATTCTTATCACGGGCGCAAGCGGATTTTTGGGTCAGTGTCTTGCGGCAACACTTGCACACGCAAACCGCGAGAAAGAGCTCGGTGCCAAGATTGATTGCGTGGGATTTCGCAAAGCTCCGCCGCTCCTCGCCTCACTCGTACGGAGGGATAAAAAGATATCGTACCGTCGCGTGGACTTATCCAAGCCATTCCAACTGCGCGGATACGACTACATCTTTCATGCGGCAGGATATGGGCAACCAGCAAAATTCATCGCTGACCCCCTTTCTCTTGTAAAAATAAATGTGGACGCGACTGCAAACCTCCTTGCAGGTTCGCCGAAAGCGACGTTCGTCTTTTTTAGTTCTGGAGCCGTGTATGGCGACGTCCCCGTCAAATTGTTGCCCGTACGCGAGGATTACAACGGCAATTGCGACCTGCGCTCACCACGCTCGGTCTACGCGGAAGCAAAGCGCTTGGGAGAAACACTTTGCGCCGCATACAAGGAAAAAATGGGAGTGGACACAAAAATCGTCCGTATCTTCCACGTATATGGACCGGGGCTTTCATCTTCGGACAAACGCGTGATGAGTGAATTCATACGCAAAGCATTGGTAGAAAAGAAGATACAACTTCTCGATGCGGGAAAAGCGGTCAAGACGTACGGTTACATCGCGGATGTCGTGAGTATGATTCTCTACGTCGCGCTCCACGGCAAAGAGACGGTGTACAACGTCGGGGGCCGTGACAGCATCTCCATCCGCGAGCTGGCGGAAAAAATCGGGAAGTATTGCAAAGTGCCCGTCGCGGTACCAAAGGTCTCTTCGCGCCTTCGTCACATCGGAAAAGATCCGGCCGTCATAAAACTCGATTTGCGGAGAATAACGCGCGAGATGAAGAAATTCTCCTTTACCCCTTTCTCAAAAGGCCTCGCACGGACTATAGAATGGACCAACGCGAGGCTTACAGAATAGGTTCCTGTGCATAGCGGATACTCTTCCCAAAAAGGGTGTAGTATTGAGGTGTGAGAGCATACTCCTTCTCTGCCGGCTTCTTTGTCGCCGTGCTTCTGGCGGGCTCTTTGGTGTACGCACAGACGACCGCCACCTCGACCACCGATGCCCAAACGGTCATTAAACTTCTTCAGGAACAGGTAAAGGCGCTCCTCACACAGGTCAAAGAACTTCAAGCCAAGCTTGAATCTACCAATCAACAAATAGCGGCAATACAAACGGAACTCAAGATCAATCGGTTCCTCGAGCGCGGCGTTACCGGCGATGACGTAAAAGAGCTCCAAACATTTCTCTCGCAATTTCCCGATATATACCCGGAGGGGCTTGTAACGGGTTACTTCGGCTCGCTTACGGAATCGGCTGTTAAAAAGTGGCAGGAAAAACAAGGTATCGAGTCCGTCGGGATTGTCGGCCCCAAAACTATCGCGAGAATTAACGAGATTTTTGAGCAAGGCGCCGGCCAATCGGGCATTATTCCTCCAGGTCTCCTCACCGCTCCGGGCATCGACGAGAAGAGGGCTACAACGACAAGCGACGCGACGATACCAGCCGCGACCTCCGCTTCCACATCGGCTATTTCCACCGCTGGAGCGTCCACCACGCTCTCCACTACCTCAGCCTCGTCTACAGCCACAACAACTGCACTTATGTGCACCCGCGATTACTTGACCTGCAGTTCAAAGAAAGACTGCGAATCGGCAAAGTTCTTTTGGTACACCGTATCTTGTCACTCTACCCCGCCTCCACCCGTGTCCTGTGCTGCCTCATATAATTACTGTTCAGTTGGAGCAGAATGCGCGGCAAACGGATGGTATTCGTGTCGAGGTAGTTGTTATAGTTCTGCCGAGGCATGTCTTGGGCAAGCATATATACCGCCTGCCGTATCGTCTACAGTTTCAACACCGCCACCTTCTTCAGGATCTGGAGCGTCTGCAGTAACAACTACAACAGGGACAACAGCCACCGCATCCACCACATCGACAACTACGACTACTTCTACAACTACAACCAGTACGACACCTGACACGACAGCCCCTTCAGTCCCCACCAATCTTTCCGCTGTCGCTGTTTCATCAAGCCAGATAGATCTTTCGTGGACTGCCTCAACAGACAATGTCGGGGTGTCCGGATATAAGATGTATCGGTTCGGCACGCACGTCGGGACGCAATATGCATCCGCTGCGTCTAGTACGATTTCTTTTTCATTTACCGGCCTTCAATACTCAACTGCTTCCACGTATACTGTCGCTGCTTATGACGCAGCAGGAAATACCAGTGCTCAATCAGCAAGCGCGACAGCTACAACCCAAACACCTCCTCCTCAAATATCGTTTCTTTTGAAATGGGGCTCTTCCGGTACCGGTGATGGGCAGTTTAGTTTTCCTAGGAACATCGCTGTAGATAGCGCAGGCAATGTTTATGTTTCGGAGGCAAATAATCACCGCGTTCAGAAATTCACCAGTGATGGAACCTTTGTTACCAAGTGGGGTTCTTCAGGCACAGGTGATGGGCAGTTCAGAATGCCACGCGACATTGTCGTAGATACCGCAGGCAATGTTTATGTGACGGACGCATATAATCGTCGCGTCCAAAAATTCACCAGTAACGGCACTTTTATCACCAAGTGGGAATCTTACGGCGAGGGCGATGGGCAGTTTTATAGCCCCCTGGGCATCGCCGTAGATACAGCAAATAATGTCTATGTGGTAGATGGTGTTAGTATGCGTGTCCAAAAGTTCACTAGTGACGGTACTTTTGTAACTAAGTGGGGTTCTTCAGGCACAGGTGATGGGCAGTTCAATAACCCTTATGGCATCGCCGTAAACAGTGGAGGCAATATTTATGTGGCGGATATTAGTAATAACCGCATCCAGAAATTCGCTCCGGCGCAAATGGCGCTTTTAAATTCACAACAACAGTTTGCTAATAAATCTGTTAACAATCAAAAGACATTTAGTATTTCATCTCTGCCAACTTCCTCCCTTGACCTGCGCGCTAGCAATCTGGCGGCTACTTCTCAAGCGCTCTCATCTTTGAGCGCTATACTAGGAAGAATTCTCGAGCTTCTGGGAGCTCTTTAACGATTCGGGTGGGGTACTTTTTTCCCATCTTTGGTGTCGGCGACCATGTCCGCCGGCCAATTCTTCGGGTCTACTTGCAGTGGGTCGTCTATTGCGAGCGCGTGAAGTTCATCTAGGATATCCTGCGAGAGAGATCCCTGTTCGGCCGCGGCAAGGGCTACTTGCATGTGCTTGAGTTTGTTGGTGCCCACAAGAACGCTCCCTACTTCTGGGCTTGAGAGCGCGAAGCGCAGAGCGAGCGTCGGCAAATCCATGCCAAGCCGCTTGGCGATTTCCTTCGCGGCATCGGAATTCTTTTTGAGTGGCGCGAGCACAGGAGAGAGATATTGCGCCGCAGGAGTGAGAGCACCTTTCAGTAGAGCCGAGCGGTTGATGATGCCGATATTATGTTTTGCCGCTTCGACAAACACATTTCTTTCCATCCGCTGGTCGAGGATACTGTGCGCAAGCTGGAGCACATCGAAAAATCCAGACTCTATCGCAGCGAGCGGCGCCTCCTCTCCGCGGGTGGAGATGCCGACATATCGCACAAGCCCCACGTCTTTCAATTTCTGCATCGCACCGATAATGCTTCCGTCTTTGATGCGCTCCGCAGTGCCGCCGTGCACTTGCACTAATTCCAAATGGTCGAGCCCGAGCTTTTGCAAACTGTCCTCAACGTTCTTTTTCATTTCCTTCGTCAAGTCCGCATCGCTGATGGCCTCACCCTTGTCGAGCACATGCCCGCATTTTGTTGTGACGATGACATTGGGAAGTTTCGCGACGCCCGATTTTCCTATGCGCTCTTCCGCGACGCCATAGAACGAGCCTGTGTCAATGAACGTAACACCAAGCTCGACAACTTGATGTAAAAATGTGATGACCTCGTCTTCCGGTGGCAGCTCGCGCGGCCCGATGCCGTAGATGTAGCCTATCGTCGTCGTCCCCAGCCCGACTTCGGAAACCTTGAGCCCAGTGCGGCCAAGCGTGCGCTCTTTAGGGAAGTGCGTCATATCGTCAGCCAATCATACGCTCGGCGAGAGCGGGAAACAACTGAATGTTTCGGTTGTTGCGCCGCACCGCACGCCACGCTACAGTTCCACAAATGCCTAAGAAGCGTCGTATCCCGGTCATCATGGCGACCCAGCATCCGGATAACGCCCGTAATCCCTTCTGGCAATCGACTGGCTTTGTGAGTGCCGCAGAAGAATTGGAAGAGGCCGTAGTGTGCTTTCGCGATCTCTCCGCCGAGGAGGTCATGTGGGATTTCGAAGGCAAATATGCAGATGAGGCAGTTGTGGACAAGCTGTTTTCAAAGCACTACGCGTATTTCAGAAAGCATCTTCTGGGGAAGGAAAAATTCCTGACATTCCGCTTGCCCAACGTGTGGAAAGAAAAGGGGTACAGTCTCATTCGTACGCTCATGGTCATACTTACGAGCGAAGACATCGCTCACGACCTGAAATTCAAGGCGCGGCCGCTGTTCGAAGTCATCTTGCCAATGACGGAGAGACCGGAGCAACTTATGTATATTCAAAAGTCATTCCAAAAGCTGGCCCACTTTAAATCAAAGATATTCACCCATCGCTCTGACAGCAATACCGACCACGTGGAGATAATCCCACTGATAGAGGGCGTCGAAGATCAATTGCAAATCGCTACGCTCCTTACCCGTTATGTAGCATTGCATAAGAGATTCTTTCATCGCAATCCCACTTCCCTCCGACCTTTTTTGGGCCTTTCTGATCCAGCACTCTTAAATGGCCTCATCCCGCGCGTGCTTGCGTGCAAGGTGGCGCTCTCCGAAATACATCGGTTTGGAAAAACCTATAAGCTTTCCATGTATCCGATCGTTGGGGGAGGTGCTCTCGTCTTCCGCGGTGGCTTGAGCCCTACACGCGCACGAAAATTTGTTTCCGAATACAGGGGCGCGCGCACGGTTACCGTCCAATCGGCTTTCCGATATGATTATCCGATGCCGCAGGTCAAAAAAGCTATTTTGTATCTGCGCGGCGCAGTGCCAAAGAGTCGCGTTCAGCAAGTGAGTAAGAAAGACCTCCGGTCCCTGCACGCCATAATCGACCTCTTTTCCAGAGTCTACCGCGCCACCGTCATCGGATTACTTGAAGAAATGCGACCTCTCTTTGCAGCCGTTCCAAAACGGAGGGAACGCCGGGAACAGGCGGGCCGTTTTGCCTATCACCGGTACATGGGGAAACACCCATTGCCACGTGCCATCGACTTTTCAGCCGCTTGGTATTCAATAGGAATACCGCCGGAATTTATTGGTTTGGGTAGGAGTCTGGAAGCGCTTAAAGAGTCCGAGATGCAGATATTGAAGAAATACTATATTCATTTCGAGAAAGACCTGACGGAAGCAGGAAGGTACCTTAATCGCTCCAATGTGGAGCAGTTGGCGAAGAGCAACCCCTTTTGGCGCTTGATACTGAAAGATGTCGAGCTTGCCGAGAAGATATTGGGCGTTCACTTCGGACCCAAGACAAAAACAGAGTTGCTCCACTCACGCTTGACGTCCCGACTACTCCGGCATCGTAACAACACAAAAGAAGCGCAGCGCCTTATCGAGGAAACGGGCAAACTACGAAGGAGTCTGGGTTGAGTGATATCGCAACCAGCCGATCGTCGTCCCGAGCCCGATCTCCGATACCTCGAGCCCCGTACGGCCCAACGTGCGCTGTTTTAACAACTGTGACATAGGGATATAATGCCACGATGAAAGCCAAAGTCCCACCTATTGGCATATTGGAAGGACGGCTGACGCCGTCGCGCGGACGTGGGATACAATTCTTTCCCGATGACAATTGGGAGCAGGAATTCGAGGACGCGCGCACGATTGACCTTTCCTCCATCGAATTACTCATACGACCAAAAGGTCTGCGCGAGCATCCACTGATGACAAAAGAAGGTCGTGCGCGCTTGGGCGAATTAGTTAAGTCAACTGGCGTCGCTATCCCCTCCGTCCACGGCTTCTACATGCCCGAAGATCAGTACGCGACCGATTTACTCGACGTCGTACGCGCGACTGCTGAGATTGGTGCCAAAGTGATACTCGTTTCCTTCTTCCACGAGAAAAAACTCTCGCCCGCGCCGGACGCCACATGGAAACGCGCACACGAGCTTCTCGCTCCTGCTGCTGCGACGGCGAAAGACGTTGGCGTACAGCTTGGCATCGAGGCCGAGCTTCCGGCACAAACACTCTTAGATTTTATGGCGCAAGCAGTGACACCGGAGGCATTCGGTGTATATTATGACTTGGGCAACGTGTTCGCCTGCGGGTTCCCCGTCGCCGATGAGATACACCTGCTTCGAGACCGCATTGTGGGCGTGCATATAAAAGACAGGTTGCCTAATACCGACCCCGCTGTGGAAAGTAAGACGGTGTCACTCGGAGAAGGATGCGCGGATTTCAAGGCCGCGTTCGTAGCTCTTCGTGAGATCGGCTACACCCGCCCGCTTATCATCCAAGGCGCACGCGGCGAAGACGGTGATGAGTTGGAACGAAATAAAACATATAGAGAATTCATAGAAAACATATGGCAAAACTAACAGAATTATTTTCCCTCGAAGGTCGCGTCGCCATTATCACCGGCGGCGACGGGCGCCTCGGTATCGAACACGCAAAAGCGCTTTCTGCAGCGGGCGCAAAGGTCTACTCTTTTGATACTACGCGCTCGGACGAGCTCGCGAAAGTCGGCACGCACATTGATGTGGATATCACAAAGCCCGAAGAAATTATCCGCGCCGTTGCGCAGGTGGTGAGCGAAGCGAGCCATATCGATATTCTCATCAACAATGCCGTGATTGATCCCCCGCTCCCCAAGGAAGGCGAGGCGGGCTGGGAAGACTACACAGAATTTCCCAAGGCGCAGTGGGAGAAGGAAATCGCCGTCGGCCTCTCTGGTGCGCAATATACAATCCAAGCCGTGGCGCCGCAGATGAAAAAGCAAAAGAAAGGCTCCATCATCAACATCACCTCCACCTCGGGCATCACCGCCCCCAATCACTCCAAATATCCCGAAGGCCGCTTCAAATCAGCCGCCTATCCCACCGTAAAGACAGCGCTTCTCGGGCTCACGCGCGCATGGGCATCGTACTTCTCCGCAGTTGGGACACCAGATGTACGCGTAAATGCGGTCGCCTTCGGTGCGGTCAATTTCAAAGAAATAACGCCCGAACTTCTAGAAAAACTCAAAGGCCGCAACATGCTCGGTCGTCCCGCGCGACCTGATGAATATCATGGAGCGATAGTCTTCCTCGCGAGCGATGCCTCCGCATTCATGACCGCGCAAACGCTCGTGATGGACGCCGGTCAGACCGCTTGGTAGGGCCTCCGCTTCGAATGCGCGTCGCTTTGGGGTCGCTATCTGCGCGTGCTCGCGCAGCGCTCGATCTCGGCGCCAGTCGCGCCTGCGAAGCCCCCAAACCAACGTGCCTCCTCGCTTCGGTTATGCAAGTTCAGGCCGTGACTCGAAAAATGCAATTGTCTTTTTGAGCGCGGTCACTTGTGCCTTTCGCTCGGCCGCGGTTTGCTGGTTCGTTGTAAATTGGAGCATCTTCGGTTGTAGATTTTCGGCAGCCGGACATTTTGGCGAACGAAGGTATCCTTTCAGATACTTGCCCTGATCGGGAATATCGGGGAACAATCTTCCTTCTTGCGAAATGATCTCTGACGCCGGTTCGCGATAGGCCAAGGCCCATGCTGCGTAGATACCATCACCCCCTAATTCCATGTACTTCTTGCGGAACTCGCGCCAGTCAATCTTTTCTCCGAGGCGCACTGCAAAGGTAAAGTAGCTGTTGGTCTCTCCCGCAGCGACTTTCTGCGGATGAAGCCATTGAACTCCGCGCATTGCCTTTGCATACTCCTGTGCCATCTTGATGCGGTTCTCGACAAAGATATCGAGCCGCTCGAGTTGTGCGAGGCCCACCGCCGCGAGTATTTCGGAAAAACGATAATTGTATCCGAGCCCGTTGTGGCGCAGGTAGTCGGGGTCTTGCACGACATCTTTCATCGCTTTCACCATCCGACGACCCGCCTTCGTATTGATGAATCCATGATTCCCGAATTTCCGGATGCGCTCCGCCAATTGTTCGTCGTTGGTGAGGATGATGCCGCCGTCTCCGGTCGTCATGTGCTTCGTCGCTTGGAAACTAAAGCTCCCTGCGTGGCCGATCGTGCCGGCGATGCGCCCCTTCTTGTCTTTCCCCAAGAAACATTCGGCGCAATCTTCAAGCACATAGAGATTGTGCTTCTTCGCAATATCCATTATCGCTTCCATGTCGCATACGCCGCCGTAGGTGTGTACTGCGATTATTGCTTTCGTGCGGGAAGTTATTTTGCGCTCGATATCTTTCGGGTCTATCAAGAACGTCTCGGGGTCGACGTCCGCATATACGGGAGTCGCGCCAGTCATAAGAATGGTCGAGGTACACATAAAGGGCGTGAGCGGCGGCGTTATGACCTCGTCCCCTGGCGCGACACCGAATGCCGTGAGCGTCTGATGGAGCGCGGCGGTACCGGAATTGGTGGTGATGGCATACTTCGCCCCGAACTTGTTCGTGAATGCCTCTTCGAAACGCGCGTTCATGCTCCCCGCAGGGCCGCCAGAGAGACCGCTCCGGAGTACCTCGCGGAGGTATTTCAGCTCGTTGCCCTTGAACCGCCACGCATTGCTTGGTTTTATTGTTTGAGCCATAACGAAATCACTCCTTTAACTTCAATGTCGTCTTTTTTCGCTGATTGTCAAGAAATTCGGCTTGTCGGAAATAATTGATCTCGTTGATTTCCGGTTTCTCTCGCAACAGGTTCAGGATGTTCGGTGTTGATGCAGTATTGCGGTCCGTGCCAAGCTCATCGAACACGCGCTCGAAAAATGCGAGGTCTTCGGGATAATCCAGCGTCATGCGCACGCCGTCCAAATGGTAGACGGGGTCTTCCACCTTCAATTCGGCGATTTTGAAAAGTCCTGTGTCGGTAAAGTAAACCCACATCATCTCGGTATCGGTGCTGTCTTTTATTTCGCATACTTTTTTGAGTGCAGACGCAGAGAAACAATATGTAAAAGCACCGCACGCGAGCGTCTTTGGCCCTTGGATAAAATCCGGCGTATCTTGTTTCGCCTGTTCTATCGCAAGCTCGCACAGCTCCGGCGCAAAGAAAAGATCGTCGGCGTCTATCGTCAAAATATAGTCTGCGCCGCACATCTCCGAGGCGCCGTGCCATCGCTCAAGTTTGTCCTCGAGACTTCCGCGGAAACACAGGATGCCTTCATTTTTCGCTATCTCCTCCAAAACATCGTCCTGCGGTCTGTCCGAAGTGCAGAGCACAATACCATCGAGCCCACGTATCATCTTTGCGCGGTCTATGACGTGCTCGATGACCTTTCTCCCCTTAATGGGTAAAAGCATTTTCTGCGGCAGGCGGTTGGAATCCGTCCGCGCGGTGATGAAGGCAAAAAATCTCATCGAAAATCAACTATAGGATGTGCTGAAGGGTGCGTCAAACAGGCTACAGTGTGGTATACCCCATGAGATAAGCTTCCCGTTATTTTGTTCCCAGTTTTTAGTTTCTATCTCACGGGGTATAGAATGGACCCATCATGGAAATGACGCCATTCTGGGGAAAAGTCTTTTGCGCATGCGTACTTGTGGCCAGCGCCTTTCTGTTCCTATTTCAGCTCAATGCGCGCCCCTTCTGGGATTACGACGAGGCGATTTTTGCGCAGGTCAATCGCGAGACGGTGCAAAGCGAAAATCCGCTCATCCTTACGTATCTTGGGAAACCTTTCTTCGAGAAACCGCCGCTTTATTTTTGGTTGAGCATGGCGACCGATAGGATATTCAACCAACCGGAGCTCTCCTACCGCCTGCCGGCCGCGCTCTTCGGGATACTCTCGATAGCGCTCGTGATGCTGATAACCTTAACCATCACAGGAAGTTTGTTCGCGAGCGGATTAGCCGGCCTCGCGCTCCTTACGATCGGACCGTTCATTGACGAAGGCAGGCAGGTGCGGCTCGACGTGCCCGCCATCGCGATGATACTCCTCGGCGTCTATTCATTCTTGAAAGGGTTGAAGAAGCCTATGTGGTTCCTCGGCATTGGCGTCAGCCTTGCGCTCGGATTCCTCTTCAAAAGTGTCGTCGGGCTTCTCGGCGTGCTTTTTATTTTAATATGGTCACTTTTTTACCGAGATTTCCGGTGGCTGAAAAATAGATATTTCTGGGCCGGATTAGCGCTCGGTGGTGGGCTCTTGGGGCTTTGGTTTGGGTATGAGACATACTATTTCGGCGCAACGTTCTGGAATACGCATTTCGCGTGGTACATCTTCGGCCTCGCGGTTGGGGGTGTTGTAACGACCGAACTCACGGGATTTGCGTATGTACGGTACGTATTTTACTACCTCGCACCGTGGAGTTGGGTATTCGTCGCCGCTTTCGTGTGGACTTCCATAAAGTACAAGCAGGTGAGCGAGCGGCACGCGCCTATTATCATTTTTGGCCTTACTTCACTCGCTATTCTAGCGCTTTTCACCATCGCATCCGCAAAATACTATCGCTATCTTCTACCGAGCTATCCTTTTATCGCCATCACGGTCGCTCTCGCAATCTACGCGTTTCTTCAGGAAAAAAGGTCGCGGCTACGCATCTCACTCGTTGCGTTGTTATTCGCTACCGCGTCCGTCAATACATACCTATACTCATCCCACGCGTACAGCATGCTGCTGGTGAACGACCTCATAACAAAAGAAGAGGCCGACATCGGACTTTTCCTTGCAAGACCCGAGAATACGGACGAAATATATACTTACCAGCATGATTACTGGGATACCATCCGTTACTATAGCGGCGGACGTATGATTAGAGGTATAGAGCTCGATCAGATTTTGGACAAACCGTTTTTTCTCGTCATGCCGCGTCCTCTCTTCTACAAGCACTCGCCCTTCCCGCCGGAGTTGGACGCGCACTTCACTTCGCTGTACGGTGGCGAGATAGTCGTACTGCTGCACTTCACGCCGTAGCTCTAATGCGATAGCATGAGCCGATATGTTCGCACGGCTCAAAGATACGCTCCACGATACGCTCCGCTGGAGCGAGACCTACACGAAGACCGACATGCTCTACATGACGCATGGCGGATTCTGGCTCTCGCTCGCAAAGGGCGTGGGTCTCTTCTCGTCACTTTTGTTTGCCGTTGCAATGGCAAACCTCATCCCGCCGGAGGTATTCGGGACCTACAAATTCGTGCTTTCGGGAGCCGCAATTATCGGAGCATTTTCTTTGACCGGCATGGGAGCAGCGATCACGCAGGCGGTAGCACGCGGATTCGAAGGAGCATTGCAGGAAGGCACCAGAGCGTATTTCAAGTGGAGCTGGGGCGTTATCGGCATCTCGATCGCTGTCGCAATCTATTATTTCATCAATGACAACTTTGTACTCGCGATCTCATTCCTAATTGCCGGTGCGTGTAGCCCCATCATCACCGGTTTTTCGTTCTTCGCACAATTCATCTCGGGGAAAAAAGACTTCAGAACGCAGGCCCTGTATGACAGCGTCCGGAACGTTACTCCTGCCGCAGTTCTCATACTGACCATTTTTCTGACAAGGGACCCAATACTGATAATCCTTGCGTATTTTGTCTCGAGTGCGCTCTGTAATTTCCTCCTCCATCTCTCGACCGTGCAAAGATACCGGCCGAACGAGCGAGTCGACCCCGACACCGTTGTATACGGTAAACATGCGAGTGTAACTGGAATACTGGCAAAGGTCGCCGAACAGGTCGACAAGGTCCTCGTCTTCCATTACCTCGGTGCGGCACAACTGGCAGTCTACGCATTCGCGCAAACGCCGATAAACAACCTCAAATTGCTGAACGACATCCCCTCGCGACTCGCGCTCCCCAAATTAAGTGCGCGGGGATTGCCTGAATTGCAAGAATCGCTTCCGAGGAAAGTCTTTCTGCTCGTCGGCATTATGCTTGTAATCGCCATCATTTATATCGTTGCCGCTCCTTTCGTCTTCCGGCTTCTGTTCCCTCAATATCTCGACGCTATCGTTTTTACCCAAATCTTGGCCATCTCACTTATATTCGCACCCGGCTCGATGTTCAATGAGGCACTCACGGCACATCTTAAAAAACGGGAGATGTATATCTCGCAAACGGTTCTCCCCGTTACGCGGATTGCCCTCCTAATCGTCCTTCTGCCGCTCTATGGCATCTGGGGAGCTGTCGGCGCTCTTATTGTCTCGCAAGCGCTTATGTTCGCGCTCGCGGGGTTCCTCTTCTGGCAGGCAAAACACGAAGCCTAGACCTCCGAGAACGTCTCGATGATGATCTTCTTGTCTTCATCCGTCATTTCCGGATAGATTGGCAAATAGAAACCTCGCCTGTGTACTTTCGCCGCCACGGGACACATGCCCGGCTCTATCATGTGTTTCTGCCACTTTGAGAAGAACGGCTGGAACACCATGCTCCCCGCAACCATCGGACGGACTTCGACTTTGTCATTTGCGCGTTCAACGACGCGCGCCCGAACCTCGGGAGACACGCACACAAGCGGGAACGCCATCGCGGACGCGGTCTCCATCTGCTCGTACCGAAGTGGCATATACAAATCGTTCTTTGTGTAGAGCACTTCGGCGAAATGTCGGAATATCTTCTCGCGCTTCGCGACTATCTCATCCGCATACGCGATCTGCGCATTGCCCAAGAGGCCGGTAATCTCGGTCGGACGCAGATTGTATCCGAGTTCGTAGAACGTATAGAGACCGTAGAAAGGCTCAATCTTGTGCTTTGCACGAAGTGCTTTTTGATGTTTCTCATCGAGCTGTCGGTCCCACCCGTGTGCGCGGACTATCTGCAAAGCGACGGCAAGCTCTTCGTCGTCGGTGCAGACCGCGCCCCCTTCGATGGTAGAAAGATGGTGCCCGATAAAAAAAGAGAACGTGCTCGCAAGCCCCGCATTTCCGAGCTTTATCCCGCTCGACACACTCCCGAGAGACTCGCAGTTATCTTCCAGTAGCATCACGTGTGCCTCCGCGCATACACGCTTGATGACAGCGATGTCGTCGCAAAACCCGAGCAAATTCGTAAGAAATACCGCCTTCACGGGAGTGCGCTTAAGTGCGCGCTGTATCTCTGCGCTTGAAACGTTCAGGGTGTCCTCGGTGACGTCGAGCGGGAGCGCGTTCAAGCCGAGTTGAATAAGCGGCATCACGTTGGTAGACCACGTGACAGCGGAAAACGCGACGGTATCTTCACGCTTGAGACGGCCCAGATTAATGAGCGCCTGAATGAGAGCCAGATTCGCGGAGCTACCGCTGTTGAAAAGCACGCTGTATTTTCTTCCCTGCCACTTTGCAAAGGCCCGCTCAAATGTTTTGCATTCATCACCGAACGAGAATCGCTCGGTCGTGAGCATGAACCGGGCGAGCTTCTCCCGCATTTCTTTCTCGTGATAGAACGCCGAGCCGACGAGTTTGATCATAGAGTATTACTGTACCATTTTCGTGCTCGGACACTCATACACGCGTGCGGTAATTGCGCCCGAAGACGAAGAAAAAAGACTTGTGCACGACGCGAAAAAATGTCCATAAAAGCTCCCGTCACTCCAGCGCGGAATATCAACGACTAAGTACTGCCCTGTGTGTGCGGCAAAAAGCTTCTGGTGCTCTTCTTCGTACTGCGGCGCGGCATAGAAGCGGCCGGTATATTTCCCCATCCGCCACAGTTCATATGCCCCGATATCGTTGTATGTGATGACCGACGTGACGCTTTCCGAACTTCCGACATAGGTGAGCGCCTCCTGTATAACTTTCTGTGTGTTGCCATTGATGCGCCCGAAAAAAAGCTCCTCCGTAAAGACACCTGCATAGAGAAGTGCAAGTACGAGGAGCGCCCCGGCGATGAGCGCGCGTAGCGATTCGCGGAAATATGCCGCGACCGAAAGCGCCGCACCTGCCACAAACGAAAGCGCTATAAAGAGGAAGGAGACGTAAAAGCCCGCGGGGCCAGAACCTCCCATGAATGGAAGCAGGACGTTCCAATGAAGCGAGAGCACTTCTTTTGCCCACGCGGATTTCGGATATAGTGGCAACACATCATGCGGCAAGAAATTCACCGCAAGGAGTGCAGCGCCGCCAAATATAAGTACCGCACAATATGTAACAGAAAATTCGGAACGCTTTGGAAGATAGGGGGCCAGCGTGACGCCGACGACGGCACAAAGTGGCACGATGAGGAACATCAGATACTTGTCCAGCGCTCCGGCGGAAAAATCAAAGAGTACGAGATAGAAGACGAGACCGAGGCCGAGGTAGATGAAAAAGAATCTCGTCTTTTCGAATACGTCTCGCGACATGAACACAAGCGCCGAGAGAACAAGTGGTCCGAGATACATGAGAGCTTTCGCGCCTTGGAACGCTATCTGTCCCCAATTTCGGTCGAATCCCTGCACGTAGGAGAGCGCGTGCCGTACCATTGCGCCGGTATCGAAGTATGGATTGAGTGCGCGCACTGCCTCGAAAAGAGCCGCGAAGACGGCGAGGAACACGAGCAGGGCGCCGCCCAAGCGCCACGCTTCACGAGGCGTTATATCTCGCCGACGCTCGTAGAGATAATCCAGTAAAATTGCTCCGACGACCAAGACGAAGCTCAATTTCACAAGAAGACCTACGAGGAGGGCCGCGAGAAGGAGCGCTCCGAAAAGTAAGCTCGTTCTTCCTTTACTCTCGAGGAATCGGTCGTATGCATACACAGCGCACAGCATGAAGAACGGGAGCACTGCGCCGTCGGTGTCGAGCATGAGCGCGGCGAGTGTTCCGTACGCGACGGTGCCGAAAAGTACCAGCGAAAGAAATGCTGCGCGCGCACTAGCTCGAGCCTCGATGATAAGGTACAAAAGTCCGTACGAGAGAGCGGTGAACGCGAGCGGCATCATGCGCAGGAGCTCCGCGGGAATGAGCCAGCCCGCGATGCGGAATAAAAGCTCCGTGAGAGGCGGGTGATGGAAGGTACCGGCCATGCTCGCGGGGTCAACGACGAAATGTGCGACTTTCCACTCATCCTGATGGTACGGCAGTTCAATGCCGAAGAACTTCATCACTACAAGAAAGAAGGCAACGCCTCCGGCAATGATGAGCGCACGCTCGTAATCGCCGAGCTCCTCGCGCCAGAGAGCCTTGAGCGAGCGGCGGGCGGCACCGCGGAATATCATGTGATAAAAGACGAAATTCCCGAGCGCGATGAAACCGCCGACAAGAAATTGCGCCAAGAGATAATGAATGCCCGCGTATTCCACTAGTCCGTACACCGCGGCCGCGTTGAACACGAGTCCGCCGAGCGCAACAAGAATGAATTGCGCCGCCTCAATATGCACGCGGTCAACATGAGTGTGCCGGAATGTCCAAAATTTCTGGAGCGTAAAACTCACAGAAATGGCGATGCAAAAGCCCGCGACAGAAGAAAAAAGGTACCATACGCCGAACATATCCGTGAGGATGTACGTCGTAAGAAGGCTCGCCGCGGTCGCCGAAACTCCCGAGAGCACGTAGCGGACTATCTTCATCATACGATTTCCGTCGCAATACGTGCCCCGAGCGTGTGCAGACTGTGACCCTTGAGAGTGACCTCGCGCACTAAGCCGGCGAGAGCCGCTCGCTCATTTTCAGGAAGCATCAATATCTCGCGCAGTTTGTTCGCGACCGACGCCGCTGTGGCCTCGACGAGGAGGCGCTCTCCTGCTATCTGCGCAAAGTCTTCGCTTGCGGCTATGACGAGACAGCCGCTCGCGGCGGCCTCGAATATCGTTTTGTCGTACATGCCGCTTGAAGAAAGATTGACGAACATTTCGTGAGCCGCAAATATCTTTGGCGCTTCTTCATGCGGTACGCCATCGTAAAATTTAACGACGTTCTCAAGCTCAAGCTCCTTTGCACGCGCGATAAGACTCTCGCGGTATCTGACGTCTTCCGGAAGCGCGGAACCATAAAATGAAGCCCAGAACGAAATGCCGTCGTGACGAAGAATGTTGAGCGCTTCAAGCACGACGTCCGGTTTCTTGGATGGCGCAAAGCGACCGAAGAAGAGAATGGAGCGCGGAGCGCGAACACTGCTCGGTGTGAATAATTCCGTATCCACGCCGACCGGCATCACAACTGTTTTCCTGTATCGTGCGGTGTATGAGAAGCGCGACGTACAAAACACCTTCGTCGCGAAAAGTACCGCGACGTCGGTGAGGAAGCCGCCTGCATAGTGGTTGCGCCAGAGATATATGCGTTTGCCGAGAAGTTTCCAAAGCCATCCGGCGGCAAGTACGTACTCCTGATTCATGTGGATTAAAACGGCGTCGTATTCATGACGCAGCTGCCAGGAATAGCGGAAAAGCCGGGAGAGATACCCGATACGCGACGCGCCACGTTCCTTACCAAGAGAGTGCACGTGGACATTGGACGGCAGAGCGTGTTCACCTTCGCGTAGACATATGACCTCGATGCGTTCGAAGTGCTTCGCAAATTCCTCGAGCCATTCCGTAAAAAACCCCAAATAAGGGTCCTTACGGTCAACGACTTGCGTCACAATAAGGAGACGCATAACAGTTTACTTACCGTACACGCCTTCGAGAAGATCGAGGTCCTTGCCCGTGTCGCGCAAGAGCTTCACATTCTTCTCCTCCATTGCTTTCAGAGCTTCAATGCCGAGAGTGTCTTCAGGGAATGTCTTTTCATACATCGCTCGGAATGCGGCAAAATCCTTTATGAAACAGTGTCCGCCGGCTCCTCTCCCCGGAGGCCCGCCGTGCCCGCTTTGGTGTATGGGGTCAAGATGCGAGCGGCCCATGCGAGGGTCAGCGGCGAAGGCATCGCGCACATGTTCATAATTACCGCCGAGTTTTTTCACGAAATCATAGAGGATATTGATGTACACGACTTTGAGGTAAAGCCAGTTGTTACCGGCATATTTCACGAATTCCGCCTCAACCGCGGAGCAAATGAGCTCGAAGGGCGCGGGTGGAAGTATTGAAAGCACTCTCTGCGCCTGCGCGCGCACCTCCGGTGTATCAGTGCAAATACCGATGATGTTGCGATCGGGATGCGCGGCGTCGTAGGTAGCCGTCGCTTCGCGTAAGAATTCCGGCGAGTGCATCACGATTTTTTTGGGAAATTGCTTCTGGATTTTCTCCGTCATACCGGGGAGCATGGTGGATTTGATGACGGCGACCTTGCCGTCTCCCACGAGCCCTAGCGCCTCACGCACTATCTCATCACTAAAGCCTAGGGGTGTGGTGGGCGTGGGCACCGCGATAAACACGATGTCGCAATCTTTGATTTTGTTTTTGTTATTCTTATACTCTTTCTCCAAGGAATACCGGACGACGGGAAATCCGCGGTTCTCGAGCTCATCCGCGTAATTCTTCCCAATGAAGCCCTGTCCTACGTAGCCGACCGTCGGTCGCGTTTCGCTTTTCTTTTCGCCAGTGCGCGCTTCGGTGCCCGAAGCCGAGAGGGATATGTCCGCATACCACAGCTCGCGATATTCGGCTTCTGTGGGGAATTCTATAGAAAGCTTGCCCAGCTTCCCTTCCGAAAGGACGGCGATTGCAACACGCGGCAGACTCTCCGGTGTGGCAATAATTGCCCCCGCTTCGCGCGCAAGCCCGACGTCATAGGAAACGACGGGGCAGCCCGCGGCAAGCGCTTCTACAAGTACCATGCCAAAGCCTTCGTACGACGAGGTGAGGAGAAAAAGGTCTGCAGCTTTGTAAAATGGGAACGGGTCCTGCGCGCCTTCGAACACGACTTTCTTCTCAATTCTCAATTCGCGCGCGAGCGACTCGAGCGCCACGCGCTCCGAGCCGCTACCAATGATGACAAGTCCCGCCGTAGCGTCTGCTTTCGCAATTTCCGCAAATGCACGGATAGACGCTGAAACGTTCTTTTCTTTTTCCAATCGCGCGACGACAAGTACGAGCTTCTTGAACTGCGGGTACCGTGCGCGCTTATCCAGTGGCTCGGCTTTCTTGAGATTTTCGAGGTCTACAAAAACGGGCAGGACCGTGACTGGTGCTTTAATGCCGCGCGCCGCGAGCGAATCCGCAATGCGCTTGGAAACGACACGGACAGAATCGGCACGCGATAGGAGAAATCGAGCGAGCAGGACTTTGAGGCGATTGCCTAGTGAGAGGGAGGAGAAGTAGGGGTCAAAGAGGTCGGTGTGCACTTGCAGATGGAGTTTGCTTCCGCGCATGCCTGCGATGATCCATGCTAAAAGTCCGGTCAAGAATGGGTCTTGGGCGGAAACGACATCGGGCCTTTGAAGCCGCCACCCCGCCGCAATCGAGCGCAGGGAGCCCAAGACGCGCCCGAGGCCAAAGCCTCGCACCGAGGCGTTTCCTGATATCTGGACGAGCTGGCGTGGCCCGTGGGGCACAAGGACGTCCATGCGCTCCACCGTGCGCGCCTGCATACGCAGGCGCTTTGTGACAGCGCTCGTCTCGTTGAACGCGTTCCAATCCGTGGAGAGTACCAGTACGCGCATGGGCGCATTCTAGCCGTTTTCCGCGCTTTTTCAAACCAAAAGCGCTTACGAAGACTTTTCCAATATGTCTTTCTTGAAGTGCTTCAGATAGGCCACCAAGATGAAACTAATGATGACCATCAGGAACCACGAGGTGACCTTTTGCGTGGATACCACATTCCATGCATGTATCTGATTGGGATATTGCCACGCGCCGAGATACGTAGAAATGTTCTCGGCGATCCAGATGAAAAAAGCAATCAGGACAAATGCGACACTTAGCGGCATCCATCGCCTCTGCTCGATGACCGTAAAATACACTTTTACTTTCCAGAACAAGGTGAAAACGGCAGTTATAAGGAATAGCCGGAAGTCGTAGATGTAGTGGTTGGTAAAGAAATTGAGATAAATGAGCGCGCAGAGTATGACACTCCATACGTAGTGGTCATAATTCTTCATCTCCAGTTTCATCACTTTCCAAGATTGACTGATGTAACTCCCTACTGCCGCATACATAAATCCGCTGTAGAGGGGTACGGTCGCTATCTTGAGAAATCCATCTTCTGGATAACTCCAGGAGCCGACCATCGCACTCGTCTTGTACAACTCGAGAACGAGCCCGATGATGTGGAATAGAAAAATGACTTTTACCTCATCCTTCGTCTCGAGCTTCGTGTAGTACAGGATTACCTGTATGAGTATGGCGGCGAGAAAGAGAAAGTCGTAGCGGGCGAGGCCGAAGAGCGGGATGTGGTTGGAGACGAGAAGCAAGAACAAAAACGAACCGGCAAAGATAGCCGCCCGCGCCTGCTTGAGCCCGAAAACAAAGAACTCTTTCGTATATTCCTGCAGACGTCCCATCCCCGCACTCTAGCCGTTTTTAGTGCTTTTTCAAACAAAAACTGCTTTCATCGAACGGACAATCTCGTGTGTGATACGCACTCTGTCGGGCTCCTTCAAATCGAGCAAATACAGCGTTTCCGATTCGTCTTCAATTTCAGTAAGTAGCAGCTTCCCGTCTTTGGTTCGTAACGCATCGATTCTTTGAAGACCATAAGGCAGTGCGTTCCAGTCTACAAACGATTGCGCGAACTGAAGCTCCGCAGCCGTAGGTCTATAAATCTCAATAGTCTTATGACTCAGTCGATTCGGCATCGTAATCGCGTAGGAAAAGTGGTTATCGAGGTAGAAAAAGGATGGCTCTGACTCGAATTCAACGAAAGGCTGTATCACATAGTCCGTAAGGTCAGCCGTTTCCAATCCAGCTCTTGTAAGTTTCTTAGAGCCTGTGCCATCACAACTCATCTTGGGTTTTATGAAATAGTACTCACAGTCGGGTAGTTTTCCGAGGTCATTCAGTGAATCTACGGTGGGAATCACCTGATACCCCTCACTGAAAAGTTCGACGACATGGTCCTTCCCTTTCTGGTCTCCTTTACCTGTAAGAGGGTTGTACACCGGTTTCCCCGACGCCCTGAGGAGTCGCTCTACTTCACGCCACTCTGCCAAGTACTCGTGCGTCGGCCAGATATTTCTGATAATGACACCGTCGACTGATTCAAGATACTTCTTACAGTCGAGAGGGTGAGAAACTACTATCTCAAAATCCGACCTTAAGATATCGATAAGGTAAGCATCCTCGTTCTGCCTGCTGTTTTTAGAATTAGTTAGAAAGAGAATTTTTTTCATAGCGGGCAGACTTACGAACGATATCGGCGTGTTGGGCGACGACTTTGTCCCATGTTTGGTCCATCGGAAGCTGGGCGACAAAATCGAGGGCTCTTTGATAGTTGGCAGATTCGATTATGTGCTCCATAGCGTTCTGGAGTGAATTGTCGTCCATAGGATCAAATTCCATGTGCGGAGAGAGTTTTGCGGAAAGGCCGTTGTCGCGGCTGATGAGCGCGGGCTTACCGAGCGCGAGCGCTTCGAGGATGAAATTTGGATTGAATTCGGTGAGCGCGGGAGCGAGTGCGACCGATGAAGCATTGATGCGCGCGAAGAGCGCGCGCTGGTCCACCTTTGGAATTATCTCCACCTTGCCCCCGAGCGCCGCCGCTTGTTTCTTCAGCTCCCCTTCTTCCGGCCCATCCCCGATAAGCACAAGGCGCGCATTCGGGTGTTTAACAGAAATGTTTCCAAAAGCTTTGAGAACGCGCTGGAGATTCTTGTATGAGACAAATCTGCCGGCAAAAAGGAAGGTGAATGTATTTTTTTCCAGAGTCGGCGCGACTTTCTGCGGGAACGGATTCTTGATTTGAACGATTCTTTTCTCATCCACTCCGTAGTACTTCACATAAATATCTTTTAGAAAATCACAGTACGTTACTACGGTGTCTGCAGAGCGCACGACAGAGCGGATGATGCGGGAGAGGGATGGCTTATCTTTTTTGTAGAGCCCCTGCTCGTAGTACGAGCGCATCGGGAGAAACCGTTGCCCATCCTCGACAATGCGCTCCCAGATTGGGTCTCCTCCGATTCTCAATATAAAAGGCTTGCGGAGAAGCTTCGCGAAAAATGCGCTCGGGATACCGGCGGTCGTGAGGTCAAATGCATAAATGACATCGGCGCGCAGTGACGCGCGGGCGACGGCGAGCGCGTAGAGAAACCACGAAATGAGCTTGCCCCACCTTCGGCTCACACGCACCACGCGATACTTTTCCGGACTGGCTGTGTGGTCGCCGAAGGCGATCACCGTTACTTGCCACCCAAGAGTGGCAAAATGCTCCGCGATCTTGCGCACATGGGTAGCAGGCCCCCCGACGTCGGGAAAAAAGATGCCTGTGGTAAGAAGCACGCGCATTACTTCTATGCTACCGTAGAGTGCAATGGAACAAAAGGCCATCAAAACCGCGATAATCGGGGTGGGGCGATGGGGCAAAAATGTCGCCCGCGAGCTTGGCAGTGCAAGTGAGCTCGTGTATTTCGCTTCAAAAGAGAGCGATACTGCCGTGGCAGGTGCCAAGCGCGCGAGCGTGGAAGAAATTTGTGCCGATTCGTCAATCGAAGCGGTCGCCATTGCAACGCCCATCACTACGCACGCAGAAATCGTCCGCAAAGTACTGGAAGCTGGCAAACACGTGCTGTGTGAAAAACCGCTCGCCGAAACTTCCGTACAGGCTCGCGAGCTCGTTGAGCGTGCGGAAAAAGATAATCTTGTGCTCGCGACTGGATATGTGTTCGTCTATCACCCTGCGTACCATGAATTGAAATTGCGCGTGCAAGGCAAAGCGATAAAGCGCGTCGAGTGCGTGTGGAGAAAATATGGCACGTTCACGGAATCCATCGAGATGAATCTTCTCACCCATCACCTCTCGCTCGCCTACGACATGCTCGGGCTACCCAAGGCCGCCGCGCTCGTTTATCGCGAAGGGAGTGAGGCGGCGGGCGATCGTATCGAAGCTCGCCTCTCGTACCCGTCGTGTGAATTTACTTCAGAGATAGACCGCCTTTCGCAGGAAAAAACGCATACTGTGAAGGTAACGCTCGAAGATGGAGAGATATTCATATGGGACGGCCCTCGCTTGTACCGCGGGGAAGAAATACTTCTCGACAGCGCGGATACGCCACTTCGAAGAGAAATAGAAGCATTTTTCGATGCGATAAGGGGCGGCCCGATTCCTGCAACCGGCGGGGATTTCGGCGTACATGTGTTGGAAATTCACGAAATGCTCAAATAAGATCAACGACTTCTTTTGCAGCCTCTACACAGTTGCCAATTTTTCCTGAGAAAATCCTGATGAAGCGCTCCGAAAGCTCGGTCACGATGGTCGGGCGCGCGTCGGTCTTCTCAAGACGCGGAAGTACGGTCCGGATGGTGAAGAGTGAGCCGATGTGTTCTGCGTTTGCGAGCAGAGGTATGTAGCGCGCGCCGCTATCTATAAAATCCTTGAACTTCGTGATGGGCGGCTTTTTGATGAGGCCTCGATCAAGGGACGGCGCAAGTGTTTCGGGAATAATAGGCGTCGCCCCGATATTCGTCGCATGTATCGCATGCACGACATTGCCGAGTACGTGGAAACTGCTTTTCCCCCATGGGTCCACGCACATAAAGGGGCCGTCAAGAACGACGATGCCCGTGTTTTCGAGGCCGGACAATCGAACGACAGGTTTCTCGCACACTTCATATTGGTATTCCTGCGTTATCCCGATCTCCGGCGGAATAAGCTCGTTGAGGTGCGCATATGTGGCAAGAATTACTTTATCGAACGGTTTAAACGTCTCTGGTTTGGCGATTGTGTTTAGGTGTAGTGTTACGCCAGCATTCTTGAGTTTCTCCCGAACGATCCGACGCAGAGCTTCCGGATCCATCCACGACTCCTGCCCTTCAACAACGAGCGCGACCGTTTCAGGCGCAAGCAGCGGCGCTGGAGCGATTTCGCGGACGGAAAGCCCCTGCTCGCGACAGAATGCGAGGAACGCATCCGGCCCCACCAAGCTTCCCTCTTTGGCGATGGCGTAGATGTGCCGGCCGTTCTGAATTACCGCCTCCCCATATTCTGCACGGAATGAATTGTCCGCATGCTTCGCTGACTGCGCTGTATCAGACGAACGCGGGTAGTGATAGCCGCGATGCAGACGGTATTGATTGATGCCGGAAGCGGCTTGCAAAAGGTCTCCCTCTTTCTCAAAGAGATGTACTTCGTGCCCCGCGCGCGCGGCATAGAGCGCGGCCGTGGCACCGAATATCCCGCCCCCGACAATTGCAACGCGCTTCATCGAAGCATTCTAGCGTTCATAAATGGAAAAGCGAAGCCGGGCGCAAGAGGCGCCCGGGGGTTCTTCGAGAACGGATGGACTCATCGTCCAAACTCCACCTCGATGACTTTGTGCTTGCCGAAGGGCGATGCGCTCACGTGCGTGATTGCACGTCGGCCTTTGGACGGAAACATGGTCTGAAAGAACATCTCCCCAATCTCCGCGGCAACGGCAAATGTGAGGTCCGTCACCTCGAACATCGGGCGTCGCGCGACATAGC
>JAUSJH010000014.1 GCA_030647655.1 bacterium
ACGAGGTCATCGCTATCATCAAAAAAGCAGCAGATGTTCCCGCGGCATCGCTTGCGCTCCAAAAGAAATTCGGTTTTTCACAGCTCCAAGCGGCAGCCATCCTCGAAATGCGCCTGTCCAAGCTCGCCGGCCTCGAGCGCAAGAAAATTGAAGACGAGCTCACCGAAGTGCAGGCGCTCATCAAGAAACTGAAAGACATTCTTTCTTCCGCGAAGAAGATACTCGCGGTAGTGAAGAAAGAACTCGAAGAGCTCGCGGAGAAATACGGCGACGACCGCCGCACGCGTATCGTGAAGGGAGGCGTGCAGAATATTTCCGTTGAAGACCTCGTGCCGGACGAGGAAAGTATGCTCGTGCTCACCCAAGGAGGGTATGTGAAGCGTACGAATCCTTCTGAATACAAAGTGCAAAAGCGCGGCGGCGTCGGTGTGGTGGATATCGCAACTAAGGAAGAAGACGTGGTCACCCATTTCCTTGTGACGAACGCGCACAGTGATCTTTTGTTCTTCACTGACTTCGGCAAGGCATATCAACTCAAAATGTATGAGATTCCGGAAGGGAAGCGTGCGACCAAGGGCAAGAGCATCATGAATTTCCTCGCGCTCGCGGGCGATGAAAAAGTGACTTCCATACTCGCGGTGCCCAAAGGCGCGGCGCTTGATGCGTCGTCGGTGGTATTCGTGACCGAAGAAGGCGCAGCGAAGAGAGTGGCGGCACGCGCATTTGCCGATGTGCGCCGCTCCGGCATCATCGCCATCAATTTGAAGAAGGGAGACAAACTGGTTTCCGCAAATCTTGCCGGCGAAGGCGATACCGTTTCCATAGTGACCGCGAAAGGCCAGTCAATCCGATTTGAAGCGGAGGAAGTACGTGAGATGGGTCGTACCGCCGGCGGTGTGCGTGGTATGAGCGTGAAGAAAGGCGACCGCGTGGTCTCCGCGGAAGTGATTTCTGCCGCGGCTAAGGATGCATCGCTCTTGGTTATCATGAGCAAGGGCTATGGTAAGCGCACCAAACTTTCCGAATACAAAGTGCAGGGCCGCGGCGGCTCAGGCATCAAGACCGCGGAAGTAACACCGAAAACCGGTGAGGTCATCGGCGCAAAAATCGTCTCCGGCAATCTGGAAAATGAAGAACTCGTTGTCGTTTCTAAGAAAGGACAGGTCATCCGCACCTCGGTTTCCTCAATCTCACTCCTCTCCCGCGCCACCCAAGGCGTCCGTATCATGAAAATGCGCGAGGGCGATTCTATCGCCAGCATGGTGGCGCTTTAATTTAATGAAGAAGATTGTCGTTACAGTGCCGGTGGTGGACGCGGACAAGGTTCGGCAGGCGATAGGCGAGGCGGGCGGCGGAAAGGTCGGGAACTATTCTTTCTGCAGTTTCAGTGTCCGCGGTGTCGGGCGATTTTTGCCGGGTGAGGACGCACATCCTACTATTGGCGAGGTTGGGAAGATTGAAGAAGTCGAAGAGGAACGCATCGAAATAAATTGCGACGACGAACTCGTCGCCAACGTGGTTGCCACCATCCGTCACGCTCACCCCTACGAAGAACCAGCCATCGACGTCTACTCTCTCAATACCTAAATTCCAAGGTCGAACCTTGGATTATTCTGGCTCGTAGGTAAGCCATTCTGTGACGAAGGTCTTGAAGTCCGCGCCAGATGAGAAATATTCGGGTAATGCTTCGCGTGTGAGAATCATTCTTTCAGGACGTTCTTTGCCCAGATAGTCGAGATAACTCGATAGCACATAAGTCTCTAGATACCGTTCAGCGCGTGCTTTATCCGCAATACCAGCCTCTTTCCATTTCGGCTCAATGAGTTTTATTGGATTGAGATGGATATAAGAGATGAGATACTGCAAATAGCGATCGTCGTCGATATGCGTCGCTTTGAATTTCCCTTGGAAGAGCGAACCACTACGCTCGTTTTGTTTATTGAAATACATCGTATATCCAGTGGTTAGTTTTTGCATAAATTTACTGATACCACCATCGGCAATCTCGTGAATCAATAAATGAAAATGATTCGGCATCAAGCAATAAGCGACAATTTCGACTAGCTGTGCACCCTTTCTAGGCTCGGTAATTTCTTCCAAGGTTCGACCTTGGAGTTTCAGTTCAGTCGCTTCGTTCTGATTTGCAAGATAGAGAAGAGCGAGGAATCGACGATAATCATTTCTTCGCATGAAGATATCTCGTTTTTCAGTACCACGGTTGTAGATGTGATAGTACTCACCTGCGCCGAATTCGATTGAACGTGTCATAGCCACCATTAAAACATTCCAAGGTCGAACCTTGGAATATGAGATGTTGATTGCGTGGCTAGGGGCGGGCCGCGCGTGCCCGCACACTCATTTCGGCCTCGTGTTATTGCCGAAAACTTTTGAAGAACGCCGATGATGCAATGGGTCGTTGTATTGTGTCTGAACGTCTGTTCACAAACACGCCTGCGGCAAGGCCGAATTGAGTGTTCGGGCGTGCTATTTTATATAGTATGAGTCCCGTTAGAAATAGCGGACCCGAAGCATAAAATAACTTATGGTCGATTTTACAAACAGTAATCAAGTAGGGAGCGGACTCGCGTCAATTGCGTCCGCGTCCTATTTCTAACGGGATGAGCGCGCATTTCAGTTCTCCCCATGAGAATGTTCTTCAGCTCGGCCTGCGAGAAGGAATGAAGGTCGGCGATTTCGGCGCCGGCAGCGGTCACTACACGCGCGCCGCGGCGGCAGTTGTGGGCCACGGCGGGAAGGTCTACGCCATCGATGTGCAGGAAGATGTGTTGAAGCACATCAAACTCAATGCGCATGTGCATCACCAAAACATCATCAATACGATATGGGGCGACGTTGAGAAACCCGGCGGGACGCACCTGCGCGACCAAGCGCTCGACGCCATCCTACTCGCCAATACCTTTTTCCAAATCGAAAATCGCTTCGCGCTCCTAAAGGAAATGAAGCGTGTCTTGAAACCCGGCGGCAAGCTCATGGTCGTGGACTGGGCGGGAAGTTACGGCGGCATGGGTCCCGCGCCGGAGAAAGTCGTTTCCGAGCATCAAGCCGAAGATTTCTTTATTAGCGGCGGTTTTCATAAAGTGAAATCTTTCCGTGCCGGGCCGCATCATTACGGCATTGTCTTTACCGCCCCATGAAAATCTCTCTTTTCAAAGGCATTCTTTTTGGGATATTTGGTATCGGCGCCTTGGTCGGACTGTTCGTTTTTGCCACGTATACGAGTAACAGTAACAATGCAAGCGCCATTGGTACGGTGGTTATTTGGGGCACGTTGCCGTCCTCGGCTATGGAGGCGACTCTTGTTGCAGCGACGGGAATTGATCCGTCACTGAAAAGCGTTTCGTACGTGCAAAAAAATCCCGCAACCTTGCCGGCCGACCTCGCTTCGGCGATAGCGACCGGAGCCGCACCCGATCTCGTCCTTGCTTCGCAGGAGGAGCTCCAACCGCTTACGAAATTCATCACGCCGATATCGTCCGCAACACTTTCTCAAAACACGTTCACCAATGCGTTCATCGCAGGTGCAGGAATATTCGCGATTCGTGGCGGAAGCGGTTACTACGGCATCCCGTTTCTTGTGGACCCGCTCGTATTGTTCTCCAATCGCGCTATCTTGCAGAGCAGTGGTATCGCGAGACCTCCCGCTTCATGGGAAGCGCTGACCGGTCTCGTGCCGAATATCGCGATACTTACACCCTCGCGACAGATCACGCGCGGTCTCATCGCGCTTGGCACCTATACCAACGTTCATGATGCGCGCGGGATACTTTCAACGCTCTTTTTACAGCAAGGCGTTCCGGTCTCCGGGTATTCGACGGGCGGAGTTGTTGCCGCGAATCTCGGATTAGCCGCGACGGTCGGAAGGGCGCCGGGGCCTGCAGTACTCGGTTTCTACACACAGTTTGCCGATCCTTCAAAAATCTCCTACACCTGGAACTCCTCTCTGCCGGACTCGCAACAGTCATTTCTCTCGGGGGATCTTGCTCTGTATCTCGGGTATGTGTCCGAGGCGCGCTACTTGCGTTCCGCGAACCCAAACCTTGATTTTAGTGTCAGCGTCGTTCCACAGCCTTCAACGTCGCAACTGAAAAGTACGTACGGACTCATATATGCGTTCATGGCTCCGCGCGGAGCGAAGAACCCGGCGGGTGCATATCAGGCGGCCGTGCTTTTGACCAACTCCGCAGAGCAAATTGCCGCCGCCGCGAACACTGGTCTCGCTCCGGCTACGCTGAACCAGCTTTCAAGTGTCCCGACCGATCCTGTCGGAGCGGTCGCGTATGCCGAGGCGCTCTATACACGCGGTTGGCTGTCCCCAGCACCCGCCAATACCGATTCGGTGTTCTCGGGTATGATTGGAAGTGTGATAAGCGGCCGTTTGAATCTTCAGTCCGCACTCGTCTCCGCCGAGCAGTCTCTGACTGCGCTCCTCCAGCAATGAACACCCGTACATTCTTCGTTGTCGTTTTCATCGCATCTTTCGGAATGCCGCTTCTCGCGAGCGCGCAGGGTTGTACAGGTAAGAATGTAAATGATGTCTGCACTTACAACGGGAATACCGGCACGTGTGTATCGGTACAGGTTGGTACGGATTCCGTTCTTTCCTGCAATGCTTCGGGTGGAACAACCGGCGGCTCATCCGGAGGAACAACCGGCGTTTCAGGCGGGGCATCCGGCAACACAACTCCCGGACCCGCCACCACTCTCATCAATCCGCTCGGCAATGCTTCTTGTAGCAGCAACGGCACGTGCCTCTCCTCCTTTCTCACCAGCATATTGAGGCTCGTGATTCAGATCGGTGCGGTCGTCGTAGTTCTGATGCTTGTCTATGTTGGGTTTCTCTTTGTCGTCGCGCGAGGCGATCCGGGAAAGATCACGACAGCGCGTACAGCACTTCTTTGGACCGTCGTCGGAGCACTCGTGTTGCTCGGAGCGCAGGCGATAGCTTCCGGTGTCCAGGCCACCATCCAGGCGCTCGGCGGTTGATATGGGTACAAGCTTTAAGAATTTTATCGGCAACGGCTCCTCGGGCATCATTGGCATTCTGAATACGGTCGTCGTTCCGGTCATTTTCGCTTTCGCTTTTGCGGCGTTCATATGGGGCGTGGTGAATTACTTTTTTCTCCATGGCGGTGAGGAAATCAAACGCGAAGAAGGACGGAAATTCATTCTCTGGGGCATCATCGGCATGGTGGTGCTCTTCTCCGTTTGGGGATTCGTAAATATTGTGTTATCCACGCTCGGCATCATGCCTCAAGCATAGTCCTTGTATACTAAAACTCATGAAATCAACCACCAGAATCTTCATTTTGTCCGCAGCGCTCTTTGCTCCCGCCTTCGCCTTTGCGGAGGTGGGTGTTTCTTTCGGACTCGGGATAACGATTGGCAATGTCTGCACGAATACGCTCTGTTCAGTCGCACAGAGCATCCTCTACCTCATAAATAACGTACTCGTGCCGGTGCTCTTCGCCGTTGCGTTCATCGTTTTTCTCTACGGCATCGCGAAGGCGTATATTTTCTCGGGGGGTGATCCGACAAAGGTGTCGGAAGGGCACAGGCTTCTCCTGTGGGGCATCATCGCGTTCGTGGTGATGATATCCGTATGGGGACTCGTAAACGTCGTTGCAAACACCTTTGGTCTCGCGGGTTATTACGCGCCCCCAACGCCGTCATCAATTTCACCCTACACAACGACAGGAGCTGGGGGGACGACCTATGTGGAATGTCCAAAGGACGCGAGCGGAAATTGCATATAACACACAATAAAGACATGAAAAAATTATTCCAGCCCACCGCTCTTCTCGCTTCTTTCGGCGCACCGCTTGTGGCGGCCGCACAGACCGGCGTTAATGTGTCTTACCTGCAGAATTACTCCAACAGCATCACTTGGACCATCAACTATATCCTCGTGCCGGTGCTGATGGCCGTCGCGTTCATTGTGTTCCTCTTTGGCGTGTACAAGTATTTTATTCAAGGGGCAGCTGATGAGAAAAGTCGTACCGACGGGCGCCAATTCACGCTCTGGGGGGTGGTCGGTTTCGTTGTCATCCTTTCGCTTTGGGGCATTGTGAACATCTTCATGAGCACGCTCGGCCTCTCGGTTGGTCAGGCGCCGGCTTATCCGACCATCGGCAACGTTGGAGGTGTTTCTTCGACGGGGGCAAATTCCATATTCAGGAATCCTCCGGGATCAACAACAGGAGCGGGTTCTGTGACCATAACTCCTGCCCAAGTCGCGTCACTGACGCAGCAATACAACTCTATGCAGGGTGTTTGCAGTTCGAGCAGTACGAGCGCCGATTGTCAGGCGGCTCAAGC
>JAUSJH010000009.1 GCA_030647655.1 bacterium
CGCTTCCGCCTGGTTATTCATATGGGCCAATCGTAGTTGCCGTTCGTACAGCCACAACCAGCCCTTCGTGCCTCTAAATATGTTGAATTGCCTCATGTCCTCGTTGTTACGAGGAGTGCCATATGTATCTGAACCTATTCACTTTTTAACGAATCTCGTAGGTCACCGTCACGTTCGACGTGATTTTATTCTGTCCAACAGGAATTTCCGGAGATGGCGCGGATGCGGCACCACCTATGCCATCCGCCATCATTGTCTTCGCGTAGTAGATGGGGCCGCCGCCTCCACCCTCGCTGAATCCGACGACGCGCACGATGCGCACGCCGAGCGACTTTGCGAGGACCTCCGCCTTGTTTTGCGCTTTTGCGATGGCCTTGTCGCGCGCTTCTGCTTCGAGTTTGTCTTGGTCGTCAATCGTGAATGAAAGTCCGCTTACCGAAGAAGCCCCGCGTGCGCCCACGCCGCTAAGGAGATCGCCCGCCTTTTTCGTGTCGCGCACTTTTACGGTCAGGGTTTGCGATACTTGGAAACCTTTGAGGATTTGTTTGCCCGGTGGGCACGGATATGCAACGCATACTATTTGTTGATAGTCGTACTGTGGATTCACGCTATAGTCGGTCGTTCTGATGTCCTTTTCCTCGATGCCTTCTTTTTTCAAATAGGCGATGATGTCGTTGCTTTTCTTGGTTGCAACATCTTGCGCATCTTTGACCTCTTTTGCTTCTTCTTGGACGGTCACCGAGAATGTCGCTGTGTCGGGTACGGCGAACACTTCCCCATCGCCAGAGACAGAAATGGTATTGCTAGCCGCCACCCCACTTCCGATGTAGCGCAGGCCCTTAAGCTCGCTTATCGTCCCCACCAAAAGAAAAAGTGCCAACATCCCGAGCGCTGTCGCGCCAAAGGTGCGGGGCCAGTGGGTCGCTTTGATAATATCGCGCACGGATTGCTCTTCCATATGTGTTATGAAAATAGTATTAAGTTCTTCAGTATACCAGACGCCAGTTCCCTCCTTTTCTTACCGGGACACCTCCTCACTCCCGTTCGTCGGCAAGAAAGAGAGCGCGATCCTTGGGGAAAAGCCACTCTGCGATGTGAAAGATGCCGTATGTGATGAAAAAAGCCGCCGCGACATCAATGGTGTAGTGGATATGCCCGAGTAGCACGATGGTCGCGAAAAACAAAGACGCCGCAAGAAAAGCGTAGCGTGCTCGCACATCACGCCAAAACACGAGCGCACCGAGGAATGGCATGCCCGTGTGCGCCGAGAAGAACTGGTCGGCACCGAAAAATGACTTGGTGATAGTTGCCCCGAAATCGCTCGCATAGAGCACCTCTGGCGGGCCTAGATGCGTGAGCACCGTAAATCCTGAACGTACGAGAATAAAGAGCGTAAGCGCGTGTAGGACGAAGGGAAGCCGCTTCGGATGGGCAAGTACCAAAAGTGCGCTTAAAATAGCCACTATAAATGTCCCGTAGATAAAAAGTCCGTCAACCTCAAATACCGGAGTATTGGAAAGGATAATGTCGGTTACAGTGCTACCTGCTTTCTCGGTGGCGATATGAATAGCCAAGAAATTAACGATGAACGCCGCCATCAGGAACAGAACGCCGACAACGACTGAGACCCGAAATTCCTGCTGCGCCGCGTAGTGGCGGTAGCGCCGCCAGAGCTCGCGGTGCGGCGCAGGATGGCGATGCAGTGGCGGTGATCCTGTATCGTGCATATGTGGGAGTATAACGCGCCGGCCGCGGTGTACTATATACGAACATGGACGGCAATCTGAGCGCCATAATGGAATCCCTTATTATTTATAAGTATTGGCTGTTGCTTCCTATAGCGATAGTCGAAGGGCCGATGGTAGCGTTCGTGTGCGGAATGTTAGTCGCGCTCGGGTACTTCAATCCTTTCATCGCATTCGGTATTCTTGTCCTCGGCGATCTCATACCGGATGGATTCTTGTATACGATGGGTCGCTTCGCCAGAAAACATACGTGGGTCAAACGGTGGGGGACCTACGTCGGGGTCACTGAAGAGCGCTTCAGCAAAGCTGAAATGTTGTGGCATACGCATCCGGGAAAGACTGTGCTTGCAAGTAAATTCACGTACGGCGTGACGGCCCCATTTCTTTTTATGGCGGGGCTCTCCGGTATTCCCGCCCGCATCTTCTTCGGATATTCGATATCTATCAGTGTCGTCCACTATGCGGTCCTTATGGGGCTCGGATATTTCTTCGGCACATCGCTCGCTTCGATCGGGGATTTTCTGACCTCCATCGAGATCGGCGTAACGATCGTCGTTCTCGCCGGCGTTGCATATTACTTACTCATGCCGTATGTGCGCGAGAAATTCCACTGGGACTGATATGCGCATAGCCATTTGCACCGATCAATACCTGCCCATGATATCGGGGCTTGTCGATTCGGTACAGACGCTTGCAGAAGGATTACGCACGAAAGGACACGCAGTGCGCATCTACGCGCCTTCGCTTCCCGGAGAGCAGGTGGATAAAGATGTCTACCGTTTCCCCTCGTATGCAATACCGGGCTCCGGCGGAACGATATTGCTGAATCTGCCATTAGGAGCACTGCGGGACATGCGACGATTCAAGCCGGATGTGATACATACGGAACTATTCGGCATGGCAGGATTCCTCGCGTGGTATGCGGCGCGCCGCCTGAATGTGCCGCTGGTGGGCACCGACCACACCTTTCCTGCTGATTATCTCCATTATTTAAAACTCAATTTCGTGCCATTCCCCTACCTCGTGCGGAAATTCGCGGCGTGGTACTACAACCGCTGCGATATTGTCACCACGCCAAGCCAAAAAATGATGGACGAGCTCGTTGCATATGGTATGTACAAACACTCAAGAATTATATCGAACCCGGTCCCAAGTATATTCCGACCACTTCCACAGAGGCATGCTCTGAAAGAAAGATACCGGATTGGAGCGCGGGCAATCGTAATTTTCGGGCGTATCGCCGTCGAAAAAAATCTCGAACAAGCGCTCGCTGTATACGCAGATGTTGCGGATAGGAGCAGTGCAGAGCTGGTCCTCATCGGCGACGGCCCATACCGTGTAGAGATGGAAAAGCGCGTAGTGCAAAAAGGTCTGCGTGCGCGCACACGATTTCTGGGAATATTGCGTGGAGAGGTGCTGGTAGAGGCGATTAATGCGTGCGATGTGTTGCTCATCACGAGTACGTCGGAAAATCAGCCGATGACGCTTCTTCAGGCAATGGCCTGCGGCTTGCCAACGGTCACGGCAGATGCCGGCGGACTGCCGGAATATGTGCAGGACGGCGTCACGGGCTACATCGTTCCGACAATGGATACACGGCTTTTTGCCGACCGCATCATAAAACTTCTTGAAGACCCGACGCTCGCAAACCAATTCGGCGAAGCCGCGCGCAAAAGTGCGGAGCGTTTCTCACCGGAGCACATAGCGAAGGAGTTTGAGGGAGTGTATAATTCATTGACTTTCCATAAAAAAGTCGTATGATTCTCGGCGGTCAATAAGTTACGGAAGCCAAAAGTCCTGCAGGGACAGAAAGCGAGTCTAAAATGAACAACGTGAACGAGTTTTCGCGTCCTATCGCTGTCCTCTTCATCGCATTCCTAATCTGGCAAATCCTCGCCGCCTTCAAGGGTGGCTGGGGTACGTGGGGCCAAATCCAAGCCGGTGGTCACAAAGCCGGCATGGGAATCATCTACCACGGTTCTATCTGGGGCGGCTTGTATCTGTGGTGGGTCATGGCAACCATCTGGCAACGCTTCGGCGACCAATGGTCGACTCCGGCCAGCATCGCGATTCCCGTCGTGGTCGGCATCGTAATCACGATCCTTATGCTGATAGTCTGGAAACAGGGCAACCAGCTGGAAGCCCACCAACAGACAAGCGCTGGTATCCCGCTCGCTCTGCAGCTCGGATTAGCGATTGCAATCACGTGCGCGTTCTACGTCTTCACCAAGGACGTGTCGAGTGATTTCAGTCTGCTGGTCACGGTGCTGATGTTCGTCTACGTGTTCCTGAGCATGCACATCGTGCTTTCAGCCTTCGAGCCGGTGTTCTATACCGACAAGCCTGCCCAGAACCCAGTGACATGGATCACGCTTGGCGGCGCATCCATGCTTCTGGCGGTCGGCTATGTCGGCCAGCAACACAAATGGTGGGGCTGGTGGTGACCGACAGCACATTCGACGAAGATGAGACGGCGGACCCAATTGGCCCGCCGTTTTGATTTTTAGAGCCGATACATCGGGCGGATGAAAAGAAGATAGACGTTGGCCGCCGCGAAGACGGCGGCGAGTATCCACGCACTTGCTAATGGATTCCCCGCGAGTACCCCTCCGAGAGTCGCGGCGCAAAGCGCCGCGCCCAGAAGATCGAGACTGATCTTTCGCTTTAATACTGATACATGCGGGTTGGAATCGAGTTCGATGACATACTTAGCCGTTGCGACTAGAAAAAGACAGGTCGCGACGAGTGGGAACGCGAATGCATTTCCGAGAGAGTACGCGAGTATGATGTAGAGCACAACGAGTATCGCATCAACTGCTGTCTGCCTCGGACTCGGCGCGATAAGACGCGAGAAAAATCGAATGGAGAAAAAAGTGTTGAGCACTAAGACGGCATAAAAAATCGAGTGCGGGAGAAGATACACAGAGACCGCCGCGAAAAAGAGGAGCGATATAAGCCCCGCGAGCGCGAAGGTTATTGTTGCGGCTACCGTCTTGTTGAGTGAAGTGTGCATACCCTAATCATCGCACATCCTGATAGCTTTTTGTGAACGGATGATGGAAAAGGACCGGCCAAAGATAATTAAGGGCGTAGGTCATGTTTACCTTCCAGATACCTTCTGTCTCAAAGCGACGCGCCGAAGCGTACGCATAAAAATCCATACGGAAGAGCGTCTTCCCCACTTTACTCAAGCGACGAGCGAGGTCGGTATCTTCTCCGTAGAACTTTATGGAGCGGTCGAAGCCGCTAATTTTCTCGAGGGCCGAACGTCTCACAATGAAATTGCCGCCCAATACCATATAGCCGACGATGTAATACGTGAGAGGAGCTACGTACCACAGCGCATTCAATATCCACCTTCGATACCACACCGTGCCGAAATAACGTCGCGGGCCGCTTAACGAGACGATGTCTGGCTGGTCGCGGAATGCCCGCTCGGCGATGTCGAACCATTGCGGCGTGATGAGTGTGTCCGCGTCGATGTATGCGAGAAATTCGCCCGTAGTCGCTTCGAATCCCGCCTGCCGTGCGGACGTGAGACCTTTCTCTGATTCGAAGACAACGCGCGCGCCATGTTCGCGTGCGACCTCGGCAGTGCGGTCCGTTGAAGCGTTGTCTACGACGATGATTTCCTTGAATTTCCCGCCGGAGTTTTTCTTGGCGGTATCTGTCGTCTCACCAATGTCGGAGACCTCATTATGAGCGCAAATAATGAGCGTTATATCCATATGCTACGGTAGATACTTTTCGATGATGCGCACCCCGCGCTTTATCGCAACGAATACGTAGGCCCACAGGAGCGGAAGCCATACAGGCATGACACCGAACAGGCTGTTTCGCTCGAAAGTCTCAACTCCCGTCGAGATGAAAAGGTATTCGGATGCAAAGAGCACGACGCACCCGATGATGAGGAACAGAAAATCGTGGCGAGCATACCGGAGTGATGATATCGCGATGATGAGAATGTAGATGCCGGCAAGAAGAAAATCGTTCTGTACATACGGAATAAGCACGATCATGAATACTATCGGAAGAGCGAGCAGAAAAAGCCGTACCAATGCCCACGTCATCATGTCCACATTATACCCCCGTTATTTTTGGGCGACCGTCGAGAGTTGAACTCGAATCGAGTGCTCCACAAGCACCAATGTTAACCGTTACACCACGATCGCCATCAAACACTCGTATGTATAGCAAATTTGGAGAGGGGACGCGAGAACACACGGTCTATTTTGTCAGTTCCACGAGCGCTGGCGGCTCGCCTTCGATTACCGTAAAAGAGATGCGGCCTATAAGTTGACCGTAGATTGTGAGGACGTTGACACGCCATTCTCCTGCGGAAAGTCCCGTTTTGAAAGAATAGGTCCGGAATCCGCCGTCGCGCCCTCCCAGTATCGGTATCTGCACTGTGTTGGTGGTTGTCCATTCCCCGCGCGCTACGTCGTAGCTCTGCCACTCATGCACAATGGTCGTCGAAAAACCGGTTGGCGCGAAAATTGCGCTCCACGCATAGGCACGTTCGCCGGCGACATAGTGGAAGTTGCTGTTATACCTGTGAATGAAATCGTACCACAGCTTGGGCTCCGCGGTGATGCGATACGCAAATCCAGGCTCCGGCAGACGTGTGATGCTGTGATAGACGCCGGCATCCTTAAGCGCGAGCGGGAGTGGCGGGATGGCCCCGACGAAATAAAGAATGTTGAACGTTACGAAGATAATCGCGACCGCTCTAGCGACCGCTGTGCGGTCGCGCGCCACAGGCTCCGGAACGACCTTTGAGAGCATATAGAAAAATAGGGCAAAGACAGCGACGGCCGTAAGCCCACTTGCAATGAATATCCAAGGACCAATCGCGCGGAAAACGACGGGAAGGAAGAATATGAAAAAGGACATGAGGACGGTAAAGAATATGCCCATTTGGAATGAGAAGCGCATGTAGAAGCGCACGAACCGCTCGTTGCCCAAAAGTAAGGCCGCTAAGAGCAACACAAAGACGGCGCTCCCCGCAAAGGCGGCGCTTCTGCTGTAGAGCGACAGGTAGCCGCTGAAAAGCCCACCAAAAGCGAACTGTGCAACGACCGGGATCAAGGGGGTCACCTTGAGAAGCCACGGCGCACGAAGCCGTCCTGTCTCTATCAGGTTGATGAGCAGAATGCACGAAGCCGCAAGCGCGATGTAAGAAAAGAGCAACAGGTTGCTTGTCCAGAGGTCGACGCGGCGCAGGAGGACGAGATTGTCGGCGACGAACCCTCCCACAAGAGCAATCGGAGAGATGTAGCGCATGTACCACTGCGCCAACTCGTCGATGTTTTTTGGTAAATAGCGGCGGATCATACATCGCGATAGGCGGGCGGATTCTCCACAACGCCCGTGCGATGATTCACAAGGCGTGTGAGCGCGTACAGAAGTGAGGAGAGGCGGTTGGCATATGCACGGCTCGGCTCGCTCACACGCCGCTCGCCAGATTCATGCAAAGTAACGAGTCGCCGCTCTGCACGGCGTGCGACCGCGCGTGCTATATCGAGCCGCGCGGATAGTTCCGTTGCTCCGGGCACAAGAAATGTTTTTATGGGCGGCATTTCACTTTCGACGCGACCGATGAACACACCCATGGCTTCGACGCTTGAAAGTGGAATAGATTTGGCTGCACCGGCGACCTCGGCCTGAAGCGTGAAGAGATGGTCTTGTACATCGTGAAGGATGATTCGCACGGAGCGCTCTTGCGCAACGAGGTCGTCCGGACATCCCGCCTTGCACCACCCGACGAGCGTGTTGAGTTCATCGAGCATCCCCAAGCACTCAAATATCGGGCTCGCCTTGGACGCGCGCTTACCTGATTCTGCGGAATCATGCCGCGCACCGTCCTTTGAAGCGCGGCCAGAATCGAAAAGTTTCGTCGTCCCGTCATCACCTTTTCCTGTAAAAAGCACCATGAGCACATCATAGCAAACGGTCCCGCTCCTTAATATGCTGGAGCGGAACCGCGATGTATTGAACGGGAGATCGCGAGAATTGTATCGCTGTCTCCCCAGAGTCCGAGAACAAGTCCAGCCGCCATGCATACGAAAAAGACGGCGGCGGCGTGACTTCCTACTTTGTTCACAAGTATCTGACGCACGAGAAGCCAGAGCACGAAGCCACCTAGAAGGCCTGACACTGACATCAACATCACACACCTCATACTACTGATACAACAACCTTTGATATACAGGCATCCGTCCTCCGCGTCAAGAAAATCGTTTTGTGCCCGGGACAGGACTCGCTTCTTCCTTTGGTCGAAACTCTACGTCATCATAGTCGCTTTGCTCGTTGATGACGTGAGCCTTCGGTTCGAGTCCTACGGAATCAAAAACGCAAAACATCCCCGTTGGGGATGTCTGCATTTCTGATGTGCCCGGGACAGGACTCGAACCTGCACGCCCTTACGGGCTTATCCACCTCAAGGATAAAAGTCTACCAATTTCTCCACCCGGGCATTACAACTGCTCGTCAACTATACGCAACTTCTCTCAATTTTCAATCAGTCATCCCGTTACTCGCTTTTTGTTTCCGCTTCGGCCTCAGCGGCTACCGGCTCTTCTTTTGCAACAATTTTCGTCGTCCCAGATACGTTAACCATGATGCGTGTGCGGCGCAACTGGCGACGTGATTCGCGGGCAACTTTCTCGCGAATGAAATACAGTTTTGCACGGCGCACGCGTGCACGCTTAACGAGCTCGATCTTGTCTATCATGGGAGAATAAATCGGGAATATCTTTTCAACTCCCACGCCGGAAGCAACGCGACGCACGGTAAAGGTGCCGCCCGCTTCGAGCCCGTGTTTGCGTGCGAGGACCAAACCCTCGAACACCTGAAGGCGGGTTTTTCCCTTCTCCTCGATTTTCTGCCACACGCGCACAGTATCACCCGGGCGAAGGTCCAGGGCTTTTCGTGCATCCATATCAACGGGTGAGATTTTAACTGTATTTTTCATGTCGCGGCACTATACCACCCGCGCCATAAAACGGCAATATTTTGGTGCGCGCTGAGGGATTCGAACCCCCGACCCTCTCAGTGTAAATGAGATGCTCTAACCAACTGAGCTAAGCGCGCATTTGCCCTCGGTAGGAATCGCCTCTCGTTGCTACTGCAACTCGAGACCTTCGCTCCCTCTTCGGGAGCTGCGGCCCTAAAGGACTGCGATTTTCTAAGCTTCGAATACTCAGCCTGAAAATCGGGAGCCCGCGGTTCGATTCCCTCCGAAAACGAGGCTCAAAACAAATAACGATAAAGTTATAGTTTTGTGCCTTATGCCCTCGGTAGGAATCGAACCTACATTAACGCCTTAGAAGAGCGCAGTTCTATCCATTGAACTACAAGGGCTTGTGTGTGCTCTTCAATCCTAGCTGTGCAGACGCGTATGGTCAACGAGACGGGTCTGGAATCGCCGCGGGAGGACTCTTCTTCATGGTCTCAAATTGTGATTGCCGCATCTCAAATCCTTGGACCATTTCCTTGAGCATCGCGCGACTTAGGGCTGGCGGCGGAGGCGCTGAAACGTCTGCTGTCGCGCCAAGGTCGTCTAGCACACGCATCAAGACCCATGTGCCGTACAAAAAGACACAGACCAGAATCAGGAGCGCGGCCACAAGAATGGTGCGCCAGTAGATATCGGAAAGAAGGCGCCGTCCTTCCGGTTCGTGCCCTACCGCGTAGGCATCGCGCGCACGGTTGAATATGTCGATTTTGAATTTCATGATGAGATATCTGCGGTCGTTAAGACGCGTATATATACGTTCATATGCCACGGCGCAAGAGCCGAGCCACTACCGGAACTTGGCGTGCGTTCGATGTCGATTCGAAGGACTGAAGAAGGAACAGGAAGCGTCTCAAACAACTGCACCGCGCGCATGAGGGCAGAGAATTTTCCTTGCGCCTCGACCACGAATCCGACTGCATTGATTCTGATGCTCGTATCGGAAGCGGGCGCATTTTCTGGCTGTGCAGCGCCGAGCTTCATCTCGACACCGACGGCCTTTCCCACCGACTCGATCATGTTGGCAATAGATACCACATCGACCTTGAGGAGCTCGTCGAGTTGCGTACGTTCTTTCACTGTCTCCTCTGCGAGCGCGTGCGCACGCACGGCCGAAGCGTCTTTCATTGAAGATTGCTGTATGTCCTCAACGTATACCGTACGGGCTATTTCGTCGGAATGAATGGTCCACGCGAAATAACCGACCGCCGCCCATGCAAGCACAAGTGCTCCGAGTGTACACAACGCTATGTAGGAAAAGCGGTCCATATCAAAAATCTCCCGAGAGCGTCACAGAAAATGTGGCGCCCGGCGCTCCCGCAAGATCGCCCACGGGAACGGACACCGATTTCCATTTAGGGTCCGCATTCAGAGCCTGACGATAGGCATTGACGGCTTCGCGAAGGCCGGCTTGACCTACAATCATCAAGGCGCCCGGGTTCCCTGCGGTATACGCGATGTGATCCACCTTGATGTCGCGGGGGCGCAACGAGAGTGCGCGAGAAATGGCTTCCGTAGGAGTTGTTGTCGCGTGGGTGAGTGACGAAAGTGTCGTCAAGACGAGCTGGGTGCGTATAATCGCATCACGATCTTCTCGATCTGTTGTGCGATTTACGGTGTCTTCAATTGAAGAAAAGCCCTCGCCTGAATGAAGTGCGAGATAGCTCGGCAGGAGTGTGAGCGCCGAGAGCGCTGAAGCGGCAAGACAGATAAGAGAGCCGGCGATGACTAATCGCGCGCGATACATTCGCGTCACGGCTTTTTGCGTTTCGCGCGGAAGGATGTTGCTCATAGTGAAAGTGCCCGCAGTGCGAGCCCTGCAGCAGTAGCATACTGAAGAGATTCGCGGCGATTGATGGGCGGGATGTAATCGTCAAAATCGCAGATGTGTTGCCAGATGTTACCGATTACCGTGGGGGCCTGCACACGCCCGGCAATGTAATCGGCAAGACCTTTTAGATTTGCGCTACCGCCTACAAGTACGACGCGCCCAACCGGCGTCACGCGCTCTCCGTGCTCGTTCCTGCGCGTATCCCAGTAGTGGTAGTATCGCGTCACTTCGTCAGCGAGAGCCGAAGCCGCGCCCATAACAGCATCGACACCGGGAGATTTGGCGCCACCATCTGCACGAAGACCTTGCTCGTTCCGAAAGACAAGCGCGTCTTCTGGTGAGAGCGCAAGCTTCTCAATCAATGCTGTCGTGAGCATGTCTCCTCCTACTTCGGCCGTCGACGTGAATATAGGAATGCCGTGTTTCAAGACCGCGAAGCCCGTACGTGCACGCCCGAAATCCACAAGCAGTGTTATCGGCTCATCTGATGCGCCAGATGAAATGGTACGCGCGATGGAGCGCGCCTCGATTTCGAGAGAAAGTAGCTTGATCCCTGCCGCGTCGAATGCGGCTACGTAGTTTTCTGCAAGCTCGCGCGGGAAAACCGCAACGGCGATATCCTCCCCCACTCCGTCGTCATGTTTCTGAATAATGTCGAAATCATAGACGGCGGCAGATGGGGTGATGGGGACGCGGCCTTCGAATTCGAATTCGATCATGTGCAGAACTTCCTCGTGACTTGCCCCATCCGGCACATGCATCTCGAAAACATACGCGGCCTCTTCAGGAAGCGCCGCGTGCGCGTACTGAATGTTGCCTAGCGCTTGTTTGACCTGTAAAAGCGCTTTGGTGAGTATCTCTGCATTTTGTATGGTTCCTTTCACAACGACTCCCTCTGGAATAGGTTCCTCGCCGTATGTTTCGACGCGATATAGTTCGCGCGAGGGGGCTAGAACGAGCCATTTGATGGACGTGTCCGAAACATCTATGCCGGCGGCACGTGGAAAAATGAGAGATGGCGTGGGGAACCATCGTGCGAGCGTGTGCGAAGCCGTGTGCGCCCCCATCGCTATACGAGAAGTCGGTCCTGACAATTCCATCTCTCAATTATAGCAGTGGATTAGTGGAGCTTTGTGCCGGCTTGAACCACACGTTCCGGATTGAGGAGTGCCACACCATGTTCATCGCTCGCGGCGAGCAGCATTCCCTGACTCTCGACCCCTCGAAGCATTCTGGGTGCGAGATTTACAATGTATGGAAATTGACGCCCGACAAGTTCTTCGGGTTTTTTCCACTCGGCAATACCCGAAACGATCGTCCGTATGTCTCGTTCCCCTAGACCATCCGCCGTCGGCGGATAGTCGGGCGAACCGTCTGCCAAGGCAGACGGTTTTAGCCCGAAATCGATTGTGCATTTGATGAGCTTGTCGGTTTCCGGGACCAACTCCGCGGCAATAACCGTGCCGATCCTGATGTCGAGCTTTGCAAAATCTTCATATGGGATCTCCGATTTCTTTTCGTCCATGCAGTTACTGTACATCAACGCCTTTCATTTCTAAATAGCGCTGGAGGATTACTGCGGCAGCTGCGGCGTTGTTGTGTTCTTCGCCTTTTGGCGCGTACCGCGATGCTTCAATTGAACTCCACATTTCTGGGGCAAACTCGATCGGTATGGAACAGGATTTTGCCAGTGCTTCGACGAACGTTTGTGCCTCGCGTGTAATTCTATTTTCCGCTCCGCCCGAGGCAAGCGTGTCGCCAACGATTATCTGCCCTACTTTTTCCTGCTCTATCATGCGGAAGAGAAACGGAATGAGTTTTTCGTCGTTCTCAATTTCCGCGCGCGGGAATGCGATTGTGCCCGCGTCGTTGGAAAGTGCTAGGCCTACCCATTTCGAACCGTAATCGATACCGAGGTATTTCATATAAGCTTCGACGTTTTATACACTTCGGGCTTGAATGCCGTGAGCTTCACCACCTTTACCGAGAGGCCCGCGCCCGTCAAGTCGCGCTCAAGCCTGTCGACATATTCTCCCGTTTGATCATATCCGAGAGCGATGATGCCCGGCTGTGCGTCGGCAATGTGTTCAATGTACCCATCTTCCTGTCCGAGAACAACTTCGTCCACAAGAGTATTGCGCGCAAGTAAGGCATACCGTTCGCTTTCCGACCGTCGCGGCTGTCCACCTTTGATACGGGTAGCGATAGAATCGCGCGCAACAGAAACAATCAAGTGCGGGTTGGGCGCGAGTGCGCGTGCTTGCCTGAAAAAATCCACGTGCCCTTCGTGAACCATATCAAACGTGCCAAAAACCATTATCCGTGTAGGTGTTGCGTGCATAGAAGCGAGGGAAGGCTATCGCGGCGCGCGGATAGTCATTGTACTCCACGTCCATGTACTATCGAAGAAGACCCGCTACTCGGTGTGCTGTTGATTATTGAGCATTCTATTCTCTTCTTTGGTATCGGACGCCTCGTAGTCTTTCCCGACAACGGTAGTTTCTAGTTTTCGCTTTACTTGTTCCAACTCCGACGTTCTCTCCTCCAATACTTTTTGCGCCTTTTTTAAAGAGACGATAGATTGCCGCGCTGTCTCACAGAGCACTGTGGCAAATATGGCGGCCACAAGGACAGGTACAGAATGGGCAATAACGGAAAAATCATTGCGCCCATAGAAATATACCCACCCTGGTTCAATGTAGTTCAAGATGCTGTGGTGAAGAACAGTGAGCACCGCCACGATCCAGCCAAGCCGCCAGTCGGCAAATACGACGAGAAGAGCGATTACGATAAAGAAGTGAAAATGCATCTCTATGGAGCCACCGCTTATGAAAACAAAGAGGTAGGAATAGACCGAGAGCGCGGCCACCACAAAAATCCTCCACAGATAGTGGTTCTGGATCGTGCCCGCAAGGAACGCTGGTATGAGGGTGGCGGCAAGTGCAATTAAAATCGTCGCGATCGCTTCTGGGATACTGATCACCCGCCATGCAAGTGGGCTCGGGTAGAACGACGCAAGTTTTATTACGGAATTTACGAACGCAAGAATGGAGAAGGCTACAAAGTGCCCCCAGAGTACTCTTAGGATAAAGCGGTCGATTGCCTCGTAATTAAGGTCCGCTTCATACCCCTTGTTGATGTCGGAAATAAAATCGATGCGCATCGAGGCTAGTGTAGCATCCCAGCGAGCCTTAATCGCCATTTTGATGCAAGCGCGACTGACGTTGAATACCGTGGTCGCGTGTGGACTACACGTACTGCTTATCAAAAGTAGTCTATACTGATTGATGTGAATATCGATACGCGCATTATCGCTCTCGTGATCCTAGTATTCGGAATTGTCTCGTTTGGCACCTACATGTGGATGTCGCCGTCGGCTACTACAACAACCATCACTACGCCAACAGCAAGGCAGGACGTGGAACTCTCGCCAGAAGTTGAAGATGTGCTTACAAAAGAAACGAGAACCATTGAGGAGCTTGCCAAAGACCCGCTGATTATCTCGGAAGTCATCGCCTCAAATGAAAAAGACGGCGCCCTTTCGGGGGGTGACATCGCACGCCTCGACGGCGAGTGGCAGAAATCGAAAGAAGTTACGCCATTTATCCAGCAATTCCTATCTAACAAGACGGCAGAGATTCTGCTCGCGTTCCAGAAAATCAACCCTGGGTTTAAAGAGGTCTTCGTGACCAATGTGTACGGACTCAACGTGGGGCAGACAGATAAAACGAGCGATTACTATCAGGCAGATGAAGCGTGGTGGCAAGACAGCTTCAATGGAGGGGCCGGGAAAACCCTTCATGGGCAAATCGAGTTCGACGAAAGTTCGCAAACAGAGGCGATATCACTCTACGTGCCTATCATAGATCCCGTATCCTCGAAAGTAATCGGTGTGTTAAAGGGCGTACTCGACCTCGTTGTCATTAAACGCCAGCTCTAGCGAGCGTATATTTTTGTGGAGAATTTTAACCGGACAACGCTAGGGTTTTCGAGCATTCAGCAAAAACTGCTTTTTATACTGGTCGTGACCGCCGCATTCCCGCTTATTCTTGCCGGCACATCGATCCTTGGTGTCGAGCGCATCGCGCAAAATTCGGATGTCATCGTCACCAAGGAAATGCCCCTGCTGCGTAGTATTCAGGAAGCACTTGGAGCGATGGTGAGTGGCCAATCAAGCGCAGAGAAAATCCTCGACGTCGAGGATTTTGAAGGGCTCGCTGACGTCGAACAATCGAAAACAATATTTCTAGACTCGATCGTGCGTTTCCAGATGTTTTTGGCCGCTATCACATGGGGCAGCGAGAGCGATGCGTTCATGCGTTCGGCGGATGGGAAGAATTATGCCGCATGGGCGGCATCAGGCTTCAAGGACACACTGGTGGTGCAAGGATCATCGCCAGATGAGATTGAGTTGGCGGGACAAGCGAGTATCTACTATGAAGGGTTCGTCAATAATACCCTCCGCGCGATTGACATGCGCGAAAAGTATCTCTCCGAAAAAAAGGCCGGCCGCACCAAGGAAGCCGAGCTCGCTAAAGTGGCCTCGAAAGATTACATAACGAAGGCTCGCTACTTTGCGGATCTTAGTGCTACAAATTTGGAAGAGATGACACGGCGATCAAATGCAACAGCACTCGAGAGCGGCAAGATCCTAAAAACGACTGAAGGCGACGTCTGGTCCGCGACTATTTTTGTATTGATGGTCGGTCTATGTGTATCAACACTCATCAGCATTCTTTTCGTCCAACGCATCATCATCCGTCCCATAAGCTCACTGGCTACGACCGCAGAACGTTTTGGTGCTGGTAAGTTTGATTCCCGCGCAACACTCTTCTCAAAGGACGAGGTGGGGCTTCTCGGCGTCGCGTTCAACGAGATGGCGGCGCACCTATCCGAATACACCGGCCGCCTTGAAAAAGAAGTTGCTGCGCGCACAAAAGACCTTCAAGACAAACTGCAAGAACTCGACCGTAGTAACGAGTTATTGAAGAAACGTGAAGGAGAACTTACTATCGTCAACGAGCGGCTTCTTGAGTTGGATAAAGCAAAATCAGAGTTCATCTCCGTCGCCGCGCACCAGTTGCGTACACCTCTTTCGGCAATCAAATGGACCCTTTCTCTGCTTATTGATGAGAACACCGAGAACCTCTCCGCCGAACAGAAGAGTCTTCTGATGAAGGGGTACGAGAGCAATGAACGCATAATCAACCTTATCAATGAAATGCTTGTTGTAACGCGCATCGAATCCGGAAAGATCCAATTTAAACTCTCTCCGTTGCATCTCGAGGACGTTATCGCCAGCGTACTACTAGACTTCTCAGGCCAAGCACACGTCCGACACATGAACCTAAACTTTGAAAAACCCGCTACGCAATCGCCTTTTGTGCAGGCCGACCCGGACATGATGCGCTCGGTGGTACAAAACCTCGTTGAAAATTCTATGCGCTACACACCGGACAAGGGGACCATCACTATTTCAATGACATCGCCTTTGAACGAAGTAAAAGTAGCCATAAAGGACAGCGGCATTGGCATTCCTACACAACAACAGTCCAATATCTTCAATAAATTTTTCCGGGCAGACAATGCTTCCAAATTCCGTACAGATGGTTCGGGTCTCGGTCTTTATATAATCAAGAAGTTCGTGGAAAAGCATGGCGGTAATATATGGTTCGAAAGTAAAGAGGGGGTAGGAACTACCTTTATCTTCACCATCCCCACTTCGTCCGTTGTCCCCGTGTCAGTATAGACGCCTCGTCTTTTAGGCGTAGGATTACTTAATAATGCCTATGGCAAAAAAGAAGAAAATCCTGCTTCTCGAGGATGAGAAAGTGCTGGGCGAGATTCTTCTCAACAAACTTCTGACCAGTGGGTACGACACGTCGTGGGAAACCGACGGAGAAAGCGGCATCCAGAAAATGCGTACTATGAAACCTGATCTACTCCTTCTCGACATTGTTATGCCCAAGAAAGACGGTTACGAGGTCTTGGAAGAGATGCGCAAAGACGAAGAGCTGAAGAATATCCCTACCATCGTTATCTCAAACTCGGGACAACCAGTGGAAATCAGTCGCATCCTGGAATTGGGCGCAAAAGATTATATAATCAAAGCGCAATTCAACCCCGACGAAGTATTGGAAAAAATACAAAAATTCCTAGGCAAAGAGGCCGGGTCAGCTGAAGATGGAACGCCTGTAGAGCACGGAAAACAGGGAGGAAAGATTTGGATAGTAGAAGATGACCAATTCCTCTCCTCTCTTTCCTCCAGCCAACTGGCAAAAGAGGGGTATACGGTGAAAATCGCGACCGATGGCGCTCAAGCACTGAAATTGTTGGATGCCGAAACTCCAGATCTGGTGCTCCTCGACATCATGATGCCAGGTATGACCGGGTTTGAAGTATTAAAAGCTATGCGGGCAGACGCTCGCTGCAAAAACACAATAATCGTCATGTTCTCAAATCTCGGCCAAGAGCACGAAATCGAAGAAGCTCGCAAAAACGGCGCAGACGACTTTCTAGTAAAAGCAAAATTCACGTTACGTGAAGTCGTGGAGAGAGTAAACGCACTTATTGACAAAAAGAAACGAAAAGCTTGATCATTACCGGCCCGCTATGGTCGCTATTTCCTCCCGATTCACGCGGGACAGCATGAGCATTGCGACAAGTAGGAGTGCGGTGCCGAGCCACTGGCCTGCGAGAAGCCCCAAAAAAGCTCCTGGTACCGTGGTGCTCGCGATGAAATACGCATTCACGAAGACAGCAGCAAGTGGAAAACCCAATTCCGCGATGGTCGCGATCGATGCACGCGTAAACTGGAGCCCGTAATAATAGATAAAGAGCGAGAACACACCAGAGGTAACTGCGATGATTACAATGAAAAGCACGTCGGTTGACGTGAGCGTGCCCGTGGCGGGAAACGAATGTTGTGACGCAGTTAGAATGCCGAGAAACATGAACGCCCCTATGAAGCGGAGACTTGTCATTAGCTGGAAGGAAATAGAACGCAACACAAATTTGCCGAACACAGTCGACGCTCCCCAGAGCGCGGCGGCAGTGAGCGCCAAAAGAGCCCCCATTGTGTTGGGGTTGAATGCCTCCCCTTCGTAGAGTTGCGGCACAAGGTTCGGGAAACTAACGAGGTATGCCCCACAAAGTGCAAGGACGGTCCAGAACCAGAAATTTTTGTTGAGTTTTTCGCCGAGAAAAAACCACGCGAGTGTAATCGCGATTAAAGGCTGTACTTTCTGCAGGAGAATGGAGACCGATGGATTGACGTAGTGGAACGACTGCGTGAACGCGACTGATGCCAAGGCCGAGCCGCCGATTGCGATGAAAAGGACCGCGAGCCATTCGCTCCTCGAAAGATTCCGGAGCTCGCGCCAACACCATACGAGGATAGGCAGGGCGATCAAGAGGTCGACCGCGTGCTCCGCGAGCACAATGAAATCCGATGAGAGCGTTTCAGTAAGATGCGAACGGAACGGCGCATCGGTAGCCCAGAGCATAGCCGCAAAAAAAACGAGAGACGGACCCCACACAGTCATGCGCCCGATGCTATTGTTCATATATCGAAGTATTCTCGCACACTTTTGATATCCTCCGCAATCGCCTTCTGCAGGGTTTTGTCGTCGGTGAACTTTTTGTGTTCCCGTATTTTCTTCAGCAATTCTATCTTCACGTTCCATCCGTACAAATCCTTGGAAAAATCAAGTATGTGCGCTTCTAATACCTTTCTTTTCTGGTCGGCGTATGCGGCAGCTTCGTATTCCTCTTCCCTAAACCCTTCGGGTCGGGCGTCCGGCTCCGCCGGATTAGCCCCCACTTTCACTTTCGCCGCATAAATCCCCGACACCGACGCATCGTCCAATGGAATATTAATCGTTGAAAATCCGAGCTCCGCCGCTCGCTGTGTTCCTTTTCTAACAATGCCGGTGTAAGAGGTCATATCGGAGGGGGTGAGATTCGAACTCACGACATCTTGCGATGTGACGGTTTTCAGGACCGTTGCTTTAGACCGCTCAGCCACCCCTCCGGCATCGTTGTACCATGCTGAACGATTCCATGCATGCACAGAATGCTAGAATGGTTTTATCATGCCCCCACAGAGGATCGTACTTCGCTGGAGCGCCTATGAACACGAGCACGTGCCGCGCGGAAGCGATTGGTTCTGGGCACTTGGTATCGTCGCGGTATCCGCGGCGCTTACGAGCATTCTTTTTCACGACGTTCTCTTTGCCATTCTCATACTCATTGCGGCTGGAATACTCGGGATGCTCGCCAACGTGCCGCCGGATTTGGTGCGGTTCGAGGTTTCGGACCGCGGCATACGCACGGGCGACACCATGCACCGTTTTGAAGAGATAATCTCGTTCTGGGTGGAGGACGAGGATGGTGACCGGCCACTGCTTCTCGTGGACACTACGAAATTCATGGCGCCGAATCTCATCATTCCTCTCGAGAACATAGATCCACACGTGGTACGCGTCTTCCTTCGAGAGCATGCGGAAGAAATCCCGATGAAAGAACCGGTCGCTCACAAGATACTTGAATTTTTCGGACTCTAGACTCTAACTACTGAGCGATACGCACAGTCGTCGTCGCGTCTTTTGTCCCGCCGGGGATTGTCTCGCAGTGGAGGAGGAACCGCGTGTCGGCTGTGATGGGAGAGGTCGTCGCCGTACCATTTACACTCGTGTTGGAAGAATTACGCGCTGTGAAGTCAGGCTGGTCGGGGCTCGAGATGACGCAGGTTTGCATGCCGCTCGTAGTCCAGCCGATGAGTGATGTGCTGTTTTGCTGTACGCTACGCGGGTTTGCGACGAGGACAATACTCGGCCTGTTTACCTGCACGGAGCATTGCGCGCCGGCTGTGCGGTCTGGTCTACCTTGTCCTGGGGGAGCCTTTTCTGTGCACGTAAGCATGTAGGTCGCGGTGTTGGTGCCGGAAGGAGGATTTGCAACGGTCGTCGTTGCAGAGCCCGCGGGCTGGGTCGTCACCTTGAAAGACTTGCTGGAAGCGATGCCAGACGAACACGAGTAGGCAATGGCGATGGTCATGCCGACATCTGCGACCTTCGGCTGGCAGGATATCTCCGCTTTGAGCGTGGTGGAATTGTTCGGGACACATTGCCAGCCTACGATGCACGGACCGTTGTAGGTAGGTCGCCAAGAACCTACAGAACAATTCTCGGGATTTGGTGGTGGAGGTTGTGATTGGCACTGGCCTCCTGTAGAAGGCGTGCAGGGCACGGGCTGCGCGGGGGGCGGCATCATGGGGCTTTGCATACTATTGCCGCCCGTCTGCTGCATTTGCTGAACCTGTTGTTGGTACTGGTAGAGCTGGAGCTGGTAGTTATATTGCTGCATCTGCTGTTGGAATTGCTGTTGTTGTTGCTGATATTGAGCGGGGTCAGTAGGACAGGCTTGGGGAGGCATAGATGGCGGAGGAGGAGGGGTCGGGCGGAATGCATTCATAAGCCCGCTCAAGAAAGAAGCTAGTGGATTCGAACCGCCCGATTGAGAGCTCCGATTTCCGTCATTGAAGCCCGTGGTGTTACCGCCGCCGTACTTTGCATTATTTTCTGCCATCCGCCGCTGATATTCCGCATCAGCCCTCGCCTTAGCAGCAGCTTCAGCAGCCGCTTTTTTCGCCGCGTCGTCAGCTGACGGAGTAAGAGTCTTCCCATCTCCTAAGCCGGGATTAAGTTTGAGTGCGTCAGCCGTAACTTCTTTTGACGCCTTTGCGGCGTCTGAGTTAGGGTTCTCATCAGCGTATTTTCTTATTTGATCAATTGCCGGCTCTGGCAGACTGCCGTCAGGACTCAACTTAAAATCCGATGTGTCGGTTAGTTGTCTCCCTAACATGATGTTCAAATCAGATAGTGAAGTGCTGGGGATAGAACTTGATATCTTGGCCGTTCCTCCGCTACGCGCCAATAATTGGAAGTTCGAATTTTGATCTAATGAACTTTGCAAAGCTTTCGCTGCCAAATCATAATTTATGCCCTGCATTGTGGTAGCAGGAGCGCAGTCTACTGTGTCAGGGGCAATGCCTAATTTCTTGGACAGATTGCTACCTGGAGTGCTTTTGCAAACGATGGTCTTGCACAAGCCGGGTTTCATATTAGGGTCCGGTGCACCTTTAATGTTGATTGTGTTGTTGGTCAACAAACTCACGAAGACAGATTTTCCAACACATTTGAATGGGGGGTTCTTCCCCGAATCCGGCGCTGCAGCAACGCAATCGTCCGTCGCTTTTTCTCCAGGCTTTGGGGGTGGTGTTTTTGTCTTTGCTTGCTTTATAGCAGCGTCACACTTTTGCGCAAGCGAATCGGCAGCTGCTTTCTGTGCTTTCTCCACATCAGTTAGCTGGGGAGCGGCGGCAGGTCGAGGCGGCGGAAGCGGGATTGCGGTAGCGGCAGGTGCCGCCAAAAGTGCTTGGTTATTCAATGCCACGTTCGCGGATTCAAATGCAATCGCGAATCCCCCGAGCACCACGGCGAGAACGAATGCGGCAAGAATCGAAGCCCCGCGTGTGGAAATTCGCCGCTTGGGAGCTGTCATAGTGCAATCATGCGCCCCACATGCCCTGAACGCAATGCGCTTAGTCGAACAAATGTGGAAAAAAGCTAAAATATGATACATTTTCGGGAACGCTCTCGTCGTTCAATGGATAGGATGCGACCTTGCGGAGGTTGTGATGTGGGTTCGATTCCCGCCGAGAGCAAAAAGAGTGAGACGATTTTGATCGAGAGTGTAGTGCCTGCGCACTGCGCGTGCGGGAATCGAACCGCAGGCTCCCGATTTTCAGGCTGAGTATTCGAAGCTTAGAAAATCGCAGTCCTTTAGGGCCGCAGCTCCCGAAGAGGGAGCGAAGGTCTCGAGTTGTAGCAACAACGAGAGGCGATTCCCGCCGAGAGCATAGTGAATAATCTGCACGAGTGGCGCGACAGCGACGCGAGAGGTGAGGGAGATTCCTGCTTGCCCGTCCGTAGCTTTAGCGAAGGAGGGCCGAGAGCAAAGAACTACGGCGCAATCAGCACCGTCGTCGTTGCGTCTTTCGTCACCCCTGCGAGAGTCTCACATCGCAGAAGGAATCGCGCGTCGGCCGTGATGGGGCTGGAGGTCGCGGCACCGTTCACGCTCGTGTTGGAAGAGTTGCGCGCGGTGAAGTCGGCCTGATCGGGGCTCGAGATGACGCAGGTTTGCATGCCGCTTGTCATCCAGCCGATGAGCGAGGTCTCGCCCGAGTGCGCAGTCTTCGGATTCGCGACGAGAATGATGCTCGGCTTGTTTACCTGCACGGAACACTGCGCGCCGGCGGTCTGGCCTTTGTCCTTGCACGTGAGCATGTAGGTCGCGGTGTTGGTGCCTGCGGGAGGCGAAGCTACCTTCAAGGTCGCAGAGCCGGCAGGCTGTTTCCCGACCTTGAATGAGTCGCTCGAGGCGGTGCCCGAGGAGCATGAGTAGGAAATAGCGAGCGTCATCCCGACGTCGGCGATCTTGGGCTCGCAGGATAGTTCGGCTGTGAGTGGGGTGGATGTCGCTTTAGGATTAGGGTTGGGTACACATCGCCAGCCGGTAATGCAGTTGCCGTTGTAGGTCGGACGCCATGATCCGGTGGAGCAACTTGCTGGATTCGGGAACGGAGGCTGGGATTGGCACTGGGTCTGGGTGGAAGGAGTGCATGGTGTGGGTTGGGCGGGAAGTGGTGCGGGGATGCTACTGCCACCCGTGAGCTGTCGTAACTGCTGTTGGTACTGGGACATTTGGAGCTGGTAGTTGTACTGCTGAAGCTGCTGCTGGTACTGCTGTTGCTGTTGGGCATATGCGTTCGGATCGGTCGAGCAAGCTTGCGCGGGCATGGGAGGTGGCGGCTGTGGAGCACCAAGCGCCTTCATAAGACCTTCAAGCAATCCCGCAAGCGGATTTCCACCACCTCCTCCACCACCCGGCGGTGGGCTTCCTCCTGGCGGGCCGCCCGGTGGTCCGCCCGGTGGCGGAGTTGGAGGTTTTACCGGCGGCACAACCGGCGGTTTGGCATCCGGCGACGTCTCGGGCTTCGGTGGCGGACTAGCCGATTGACCGGGACTTGGGGCTTTGTATTCGGCACCTGTCGGCCCAACTTCTTTATTGACCACGGTCGTCGTGTCTTTCAACTCGCCTCGAACGCACGCCTCGCTCGCACATCCTGTCTTCGTCCACTCGGAATCCTTTGTCATCACAAAGCCCGTTTCATCTCCCGGAGAAGTTCCGGCCCAATGCGCTGCCGCTTCGTCAGGTCGCGGTACGTTTTGGGGTGACGGATCATTTACAACGGTACCGGGTGCCGAATTTCCGGGCTCAAAAGTGTTATTCCCAGTCGGATACTCATTAACTTTGGCATTTGGATTAAACTGGCTCACATAACCTGTGCTTGGGTTCGGGTTGAAACTTCCGGGGTCGAGCTTCACTGCGTTGGCACTAAGATCGTTTGAGGTTAAAAATGGATTGGGTTGCTGTGGCGGAGGTTGATTCATTGCCGTCACCCGTTCATCGAAAGCTTTTTGTGTGTCTGCATACTTTTGTATTTCCGCTTGCGTGTCTACCCTTTGTTGCTTGAGTTCATTCAGATAGGTCTCGTCTGGTGGTGTGACTCCGGCGCCGGCATTATATATTTTTTGCTCGTTTTCCAACCTGGTAGCCTCTCTATTAAACTCTGCATTTGTTCGTTCCAGAGATGCTTTCCAGTCCTCTTGGCTGGGCGGTGTTCCTCCTGTGTAGCTTCCCCCGCCAGATAGTTTTGTAAGATCCGCAGAACATTTTCCTTCGATTTCCTTCGGACACGAATTATTATGCTTCGGGCCACCCTTGCAACAACCGCCCGGCAAGAGCCCCGCAGCACCGGTTGCCGCTTCAGTACACGACAACTCACAGTCGCGATCTTTCGGACACTGTTCGGGACCTACAGCCTTCTCTTTGTGAGTGCATTTATCTGTTACACATTTACGCCAGTTTGACTCACACATCTCCCTAAGCACGTCCGATGCTGCGGTTTTCAAGCACGACTCGTATGCTGTCTGGCACTGGCCGTCTGATGTCGAAGTGGGAGCGGAGGGCGCGCCCGATTGCGCCAACATAGCTTGCGGATTCGCGGCATATGAAGGTTGTAAGAAAAAAGAATCGGCGAGGGAGACAACACCGGTCGTGCCGGCCAGGATGGCGATAAATATGAGGGGGGTGGCAAACGAAAGTTGGCGCTCTTGATGGAGCGATTCGAAAAAGCCCATGAGGGAATAATGGCGCGATTATGGTACATCTGCAACAGTCGAAAGTGGAGAGGTTTATGCTATACTCGCGGCATGGCAATCACGGTCTCAAAGGCGGAGGTGAAAAAAGGGGACGGTGTTGTTATTTTACCGCTCAAAGAATACCGGAGACTTTTGCAGCGCTCCGTGCCAGAATATTACCTTACCGGCAAAGCAGCCCGAGATTTGGACAAGCTCGTCGCACAGGGATTGCGCGAACATCGAGAAGGAAAGACGCGCAAAATTCATTCGCTTGCAGACCTTGATTGACCGCTATGGCCATGGTTTCGATCGAAACGGGTCGCCAATTCGAGAAACATTATAGAAAATTGCCGAAGGCACTCAAAGAAGCGGCAAAACAAAAAGAAATTATTTTTCGCGAGAACCCGCTTCATCCGAGCCTCGGTACGCACAAACTCCACGGCAAAGATGCGGGCGCGTGGGCATTCTCGATTAATCGTAAGCTCCGAATTAAGTTTGTGTTTCTTACCAACGACAGCGTCCTGTTTTTAGACATCGGTACGCACGACATGTATTCGTAAGCATTATTATGAAAGGGTACGGAGCGCTCGCGCCGCTTGAGATTTCATGCGCGCCGCTGTGTTCATTTTTATCGTGCCTTCGGCGCAACGCGTCATTGTGTACATAAAATGTTTCTGATACCATGAGGCTATGTTGAGCGAATATCTTGATAAAAAACTACGGGCGGCTCGATACAAATTCCTAAAAGACGGAACGTATTTTGCGGAGATTCCCGGAGCTCGGGGGGTGTGGGCAAGTGCACGCAACCTAGAGGCATGCCGAAAGGAGCTACGCGAAGTCTTGGAAGATTGGCTGTTGATTAAAGTGCAGAGCAAAGAAAAAGTCCCGGGCCTTTCTATCAAAGTGGATCGCCGGTCGCTCGTGAGGCATGGCTAGAAATATCTCCTGGCGGAAGCTTGTACAAAAATTTCGAAGACTCGGTTTTAATGGCCCCTATTCCGGAGGTCGCCATTTGTTCATGGTCCGTAGCACGCTCACGGTTCGTATTCCAAACCCGCATCGCGGTGACATATCAGCTCATCTAGTCTCCGAGATATTGCGCCAAGCCGGAATCTCAAACGACGAGTGGAGCAACGCCTAGAGTCGTCTGGGGCCGAAACACGCTGTCTCGTTTTGTAAACTCCTACGCGCCGAGAGCGCGAAGTGCTCGCGCCGCTTGCGATTTCATGCGCGCGGCGGTGTTCTTTTTTATCGTGCCTTCTTTGGCCGCTTTATCTATCGCTTTGTAGAGTTTCGGCAGCATCGCAGTCGCCTCTTTTGCATTCTTGCCCAAAACTAGCTTGCCCATGTCTTTTACCGCGTCTTTCATGTTCTTCTTGCGACGCGAATTGATGACGCGACGGCGCTGTGCCGCGCGCTGTGCCTTCTTTGCCGAACTTGTGTTTGCCATGTCGTGCGATGGTACACGAAGTGCTGTGGATATGCAATCGCGGTATGATACGGAGATGATCGGTAACTTAAGCGGTACAGTCTTTGCGATAAGACCGGGCTTTGCAATAATCTCTGTGGGAGGTGTCGGGTACAAAGTGTTCGTCACACGCGAGATGCTTCTCACCCTGAAACCGAAAGAGGAGGCCGCGTTCTGGACACACCTTGCCGTACGAGAGAACGCGCTCGACCTCTACGGTTTTGGGGGCGAAGAAGAACTGCGACTTTTCGAGCTTCTCCTCACCGTTTCCGGCATCGGACCGAAATCCGCGCTCGCTATTCTGGATATCGCGTCCACCGAGACCCTGCGCAGTGCGATTTCGGGAGGGAATGCAACGTACCTCACCAAGGTCTCCGGCATCGGCAGGAAAACCGCCGAGAAAATCGTGCTTGAACTTAGAGACAAGGTAGGAGCATCGGCCGATGGAAGTGGCGCATCTCTCCACGGTGACGAAGAGGCGCTTGAGGCGCTCCGTTCGCTCGGATATTCGCAAGCGGAGGCGCGCGATGCCCTGCGCAAAGTGCCGCAAGAAATCGAAGGCGGAAGTGCGCGATTGCGCGAGGCCCTCAAAATAGTCGGGGGAAAGTAGCGGATACGTTATGCGCATACGCTTAAAAGAGATAGTGCGGAAGATGCTGCCCTCGCCCCTGCTCTCGGTCTACCATCTCACGCTTGCGCATTTCGGAGCGATAGTTTCTGGTCATCCTTCGCGCAAGCTTCTCGTCATTGCGGTCACCGGCACAAAGGGGAAATCGTCGACTACCGAGATGTTGAACGCGATCTTCGAAGAAGCTGGTCACAAAACGGCACTCTTGAATTCTATCCGCATCAAAATAGCAGAGAGTACAGATCCAAACATGATGCGCATGTCGATGCCGGGGAGATTCTTTATACAACGATTCCTGCGCGAGGCGGTGGGGAAAAAATGTTTCGTCGCAATCCTTGAAATGACTTCCGAAGGGGCAGCACAACACCGCCATCGCGCGATTGAACTCGATGCGCTTGTGTTTACCAATCTGGCGCCCGAACACATCGAGTCGCACGGCTCATATAAAGCATACGCGGATGCGAAATTCGAGCTCGGGCGCCAGCTCGCGCGGTCGCGCAAGCGACCGCGCGTCGTGGTTGCCAACGCAGACGATCCGGAAAGCGCCCGCTATCTCGCGCTCAAGGTTGAGCGCGTACTTCCCTTCTCTCTTTCCGCACACGCACCGATGTATGCCGACGAGAAGGGCGGGTATTTCACGCTTGAGAACACAAAAATCCACGTGCGCCTTCCCGGTGAGTTCTCGCTCAAGAATGCGCTTGCGGCTGCGACACTCGCGCGCGCGCTTAATATTGCACCTGCTGTCATCGCGCACGCGCTCCAAAAACTAATGCACATTCCGGGACGCGCGGAGCGAATCGAAGAAGGCCAGAATTTCACGGTCGTTGTTGATTATGCACACACGCCGGATTCACTCGAGGCGATATACAAAGCATACGGTGTCGCGCGAAAGATTTGCGTCCTCGGTTCGATGGGGGGAAGCCGTGACAGCTGGAACCGTCCGGTGAAAGGGCGTATTGCTAGCGAATATTGCGCGGAGGTGATACTCACGAATGAAGATCCGTGCGATGACGACCCCGCGGCGATTATCGAGCAAATGCGGAGCGGTGTCGTCGGTAAAGAGCCACTCATCTTCATTGACCGACGCGAGGCGATTTCGAAAGCTTTCGAAATCGCCCTGAGTTTGTCGAAAAGCATTCATCAACCCCTCCAAAAAGCTCGGGGTAATCAAAACGACATAGTCGTTTTGATTACCGGCAAAGGAACCGACCCTTGGATCTACGGCGCCCGAGGCACAAAAATTCAGTGGAGTGATGCCAGGGTTGCGCGTGAAGAACTCGCAAAACTAGCCGCCAGCAGAAAGGCCCGCCTCGGCGGCGAAACGGGTATAATGACCTCATGATCAAACGCGTCCTCATCGTCTCCGTCATAATCTTTCTCATCGGGCTCATCGCTTTTTGGCTCATCAGCGGCGGGTGGGGCGCGGTTGGGCGGGTGGGACAGACGCTCATGAACCCTTTTGATTTCTTTTTTGGGCAACGTCCTTCGGGAACATTTCTGCGCTTGCCGTGGCAGAAGGATTCTCCCGTACGCGGGCCCGATATCTCCGATTATGCGACCGAGGCAAACCGACTCAATCAGAATGCGCAGGAAGAAGACCGTGCTGCGATAGAAGCGCAGTACGGACCGGATATAGCGCAAGTCCGTACATTAGGCAATCCTTCGCCATATGTGGGCAAAGCGAGAATCGTCGGGACAGCCCCGACCGAAAGCGATTCTGCCTATGAATACATCGAAATAGTCGCCGCCTCAAGCAATAGCGCGCCAATCTCTCTGACCAATTGGTCTCTGCAGAGTGCTGTATCTGGATTGCGCGCGCCCATCCCGCTCGGCGCACCGCTTTTTACCATAGGTGTCATCAACAGTGTGCAGGGGATATCTCTCGAGCCGGGGGCCTCCGCCGTTGTTACGACGAGCGCCTCCCCGGTCGGCACCTCATTTCGGGAAAATATCTGCAGTGGCTACCTTGGTGAACTCCAGACCTTTAGACCTGAAATGGGCAGTTCGTGCCCGCCCCCTTCAGAGGCCCTGCCAATGACCGCAGAGAATATACGCACCTATGGTGACGCGTGTTTTGATTACTTGAACGCGCTTCCCCAGTGCCACTTCCCGACCACTCTTCCATCGAACCTCTCGAGTACGTGTCGCTCGTTTATAGCAAACACGATGTCATACAATGGCTGTGTAAATAGGTACCGCAACAGCGCGTCATTTGCACTTCCTTCGTGGCGCGTGTACCTCGCGCTACGCTCCGAAATTTGGCAAAACACTCACGACGTCATCCGCCTGCTCGACGGAGAAGGGCGGACAGTTGATGTACTAACGTACTGAAAACAAAATAATCCCCGCCGCAACCGACACGTTGAGTGATTCTTTCCTGCCGTGCATCGGAATTTCGACGATTGAATCGCATGTTTTGAGAATGTTCTTTGGAACTCCTCGTACTTCATTGCCAAATACAAAGAGCGTCGGTTTTTTAATTTTTAACGAACGGTAGTCGCGCGCCCGCGCATCTTGCTCGACGCAAACTATTTTCCATCCATCTTTTTTTAGCTTTGAGAGCAGCCGCATCGGCGCCGTATGATGCTCCCACGGAACGTCTTTTTCCGCGCCGAGCGCGGTTTTTGCTATTTCTTTTTGAGAACGTCCGAATCTATCCCTCGGTGTCGGTGTATAACCCGAAAGATATATATGCGAAATCCCAGCCGCGTCCGCCGTGCGGAATATAGAGCCCACGTTGTGCGCACTACGAATATTGTGCAGTAATACCGTCACTTCTTTCATGTCGGCACCATACCATGCAGATGTTATAATTGCGCCATGCTTTCCCTCTTCCCCGATATTCTTTTCCTAGCCCCAGTCTCGGCCACCATCCTGCGCATCGTGGCTGGCGTGGCTTTTCTATCTCTTGCATGGATACACTGGCAGAAGCGTGATGAAATGAGCCAGATAGATTTTATAGTCGTCGGAAGAGGAATGTGGATTCCAATATTCGCGTCTGTGTTTGAGCTCATCATCGGGGTCGGTCTTATTATCGGAATCTATGCGCAAGCGATGGCCCTCCTCGGCGCACTCGCAGCACTAAAATCTTTTATATGGAAACGCCGTTACAGCGGGCTGTTTCCACTATCCCGCACCGAAAGTGTACTTCTCTTTGTTATCTGTATCTCCGTTGTCCTCACCGGCGCTGGCGCCTTCGCATTCGACCTCCCACTTTAAATAATCTTTAGCTTTGAGCTTCTCGCCTCTAGGGGTTATAGTTTTGCATACCCCTCGTAGCTCAGTGGCAGAGCAGCTCCCTTTTAAGGAGTTGATGTTGGTTCGATTCCAACCGGGGGGACCAAACAGGAAATTGCAAGCCGGAGCCCGCCGCCTCGCTTCGCTCGGCGGTCAAAATGGACACGCTCAACAAAAGTCCCAAATGTTTTAGTACAGTTGTCTAAGCCGCTTTTGAAGTGCGGAATACGCAGGCTTGGCTTTTAGATTGGTGTCGAATAGCAAACTTGTGCCATAGACAGTTGGGTATCTGTCGGATCTCGTCGTAGAACCGTAGAGATCAGTAACACCCCAAGTGGAATACCCAGTACAATTCAAGGCTCGTAGACACACATCTAAGCCGACTACGTACTGATTAATCTGCGCTTCCGGATCATCTCCGGTGACATCTATTTCTGATATGCGGACCTTAAGCCCGAGTGTCGCGAGTGTTTGCATGTGCGCTCGAAGCGTAGACGCTTCATTATAGTCACCATCCCCGTATACATGTGACTCAAACCCGATTCCATCGACGGGCACCCCGCGATTTTTGAGCCGCTTGACTAAACCAAGAAGAGCGTCCCATCGTTCACCATCACGTTCCAATCCATAGTCGTTGAGGTACAGTTCTGCAGATGGATCGGCTTTGTGAGCAGTGCGAAATGCCAGATCTATATATTGTTCACCCATCGCCTCGTACCATGTATTTCGGTCAAGACCGTGCCGCTCATCACGATACGGAGCTTTTTTGTTTGATAAAGGCTCGTTGACAACATCCCACTCGGCAACCCTCCCCTTGAAATGACCCACGACAGTCGCTACGTGATTGACCATAATTTCCTGGAGCTCTTCTTTTGGGGAATCTGTCATCCACTCAGGGCTGCTTTTTGCGTATACCAACGCATGTCCGTGTACGAGCATGTCATTCTGCAGTGCGATATTGACGAGCGTGTCCATTTCGATAAATGAATAGACGTCTTGTTGCGGATGTATGAATTGCGGCTTCATGCCATTTTCGGGCGTAATCATACTGAACTCACCGAGAGCAAGCTTCCGATACTCTGGATCGGTAACGAGGGCGCTGTATACGACAGCGGCTCCCATCCGGAGTTTTCGTGGGTGTGCTGCTGCTAAATTACGCAGGGCATCCGGGTCGTCGTGCGCGACATCATATGAGGAGGGAGGAACGATTTCTATATGTCCGCTTGAGAGCGGCTCTACTTTTAACGCACCCAGTATCCAATCATCACCCTGTGCAGCGTCAGCTCCGAACCACACCTCTTTGCTATCAAAAATATGATGGTCGGGAATAGTTCCAAGCTCCTGCCCGTCCGCGCTCGCTATAAGAGTACCGGCCAGATGTTCGATAGAAATACTCACAGAGTTTTTTAATGCGAACGGATAGATTCTTTCATCGTTAGAATTTGAAGAACTGCCATCCCATATACGCATCGTAACGGTGCCCGTCGCTACATCAATTGCCACACTGCCGGTCTCAAACCGCCACTGGTCGTACACGACCGGAGGCTTTCCGTATAGCCTGAGTGTTCCTCTGGCGTCGATGTTTTCCATGCGCGCAGTTATTCTAAAATCACCAGATACCGCAAGGTGGACGCCCGCAAGATTCACCGGTGGACTTGGCTGCCCGAGAGATCCGTCCTGATGGATGATGACACGATCAAGCGATTGTATGCGAAGGCCTTCCCTTGTAGTTGTTGCACCGGCAAATTGTTGCCAATTTTGATTGGTAACAAGATCCGCACTTTTATCACTGCCGTACGCGACGAGGACGATGACTGCGGCAACGAGTACCACGACCCAAAACTTACTCACGAACATAATCTGCCGCGACAACAGATTCTGGACCACTGCTCTTGAGCATTCCGGTGACCGTGACGGTATCACCTACCGCTATGTCTCCTATAGCTTGTCCCACGCCCTTTGAGGTCAAGAATTTCGTGCCGGAGTCTGTTGTTATAGTCCATATGAAATCCGCTGAACCCCACGTCATCCCCACACGGAGAGTGCCGCGAGCGTTTGAAATGACCGTGGCGCCCCGTAGAAGCATCAATCCGTTGTTCGCGATATGCATCTCAAGCATCTGTGGTTTTAAGGTGGCGGCGTTCGCCACAGCCGGAGTGCCCAGGTAGACCTTGCCCGCAGTAAATTGTGGAGCTGCGGCGGCGACGCGTACCGAGAAGACTTCGGATACATACAAGAAAGCTATGAATACGGTGGCGATCGCAATGAGGGCTCCTATGAATACCCTGCGAGTGATTTTGGAGATGAACGTGAACGCGGCGGTATTGAGGGCTCGCGCCATGCCGAGCACCACCGTAGTGCGAGCAGGAGTCTGGAGGAGGATGCGCATCATAGGTCCTAACGTCGCAGAGCTCTCACGATCGCAATCAATGCACACGCTCCAAGGAGTGCTACGAGAAAACTGTACAGATTGAAGCCGCCGACGCCCGACTCTCCGAGCAGGCTCATGAGCCAGCCACCTATGACAGCGCCTACGACACCGACGATGACATTAAGCACGATCCCCTGTTCTGCGTCTGACTTCATAACGAGAGAAGCAACCCAACCGACAAGCCCACCAAATATGATCCAAAGAATGATGCCCATATAATTGTTATATTTGTTTAATTATTTTCTTGAGCGTTTAATTTGACCGCGGCTTCTGGAGTCGAAACCGTCTTCCCCATCAGGAATAATCTGACGACGCCGTACGCCAACACGAGGTACACGAACATCGCCAGAAGTGTAGTCCATTCGAAGACGTTCCCCGCAACCTGACTAACACGAAAGACGTTCAGAAATGGAGCCGCGAACACATGCGTTACCCCATAGATGAAGCTGGTAAAACCTGCTGTGGCGTTTGCGCCTAATAGCTTGAGAACAAACCGAAACGCAAGCAACACTTCTACAAGACCCAGAATGTACCAAACGATTTGTGTGCCTCGATAAAGAGGCTTCGTACTTGGAGAATTGAACGAGTCCATATGATCTCTATTTTGTCTTGAACGTTACTCGCGAGCCGCGGACGATGTCTTGTGAGTTCTCCGCCACGATGCGGAAGTAGTACGTGGTCTTGGGTTTAAGGCCGGAGATGTCCGCGCTTTCCGAAAGCGCGCTCGTGCCAGACCCTGCTGATTTCTTTGGCGTCGTCTTGAGGAGCGTCGCGCTAAAGAGTGAATCGGTGCTGTACTCGAACCAGTAGGTGGTCTGCGCGCCGTTGGGGTCCACGGTGGCCCGCAGTGTAGCGCTCGAGGTGGCAACGAATGCGGCACTTAGAGTTGAGACGGAGGGCGCGGCAACGGCGGGGCCCGCAGTTTTGAAGGTGAGTATTGCGCCGTTCACTGTGCCGAACTGATTCTGTGCGTTCATACGGAAATAGTAGGTCGTGGCTGGATCAAGATTGTCAATCGATGCTGAAGTGGTGACTTTGGCGCTCCCATCTCCCACGGAAACGAGGGCGGTAGTAGCCCCGAGATTCGCGGTTTTCCCGTACTCAAACCAATATTGGGTCGACGCCTTGTTTGGCGTGACTTCGCCCCGCAAAGTGGCGGCTGTTCGCGTTACAGAGCTCGCGGCGAGCGTTTTTGTAGTCGGAGCACTTCCGGCAGGAGGTGGATTTCCCACTGTCGTACGGAATGTGTACGCGGTACCCGCAGTCCTGCCGTATTGATTTTCAGCAACAAGACGGAAGTAATACGTCGTATCTTTCGTGAGCCCAGTGATGTAGTCGGGTGCGGGGACGGAAGCGTATCCGGACCCGACCCCCTGATTGGAGGTCTTGCTTCCGAGATTGGGAGTCGTGCCATATTCGTACCAGTACATAGTTAGAGCGCCCTTGGGCGTGACCTTTCCGGAAACAACAGCTGTCGTGTCAGAAGGAGCGACGCTCGAATTAGTCGTCGCGACAGGCACTCCTGCCTGCGAAGGCTGAGGAGTTGGACCTGGGATTGTAGTCGGTGTCGAAGTGGCAGTACTGGATGGAGCCATATTCTGACTGGTAAAGAAGATCAGACCTCCTAAGGCAAGTAGCACGACAACCCCTCCCACCAATACTGTGTTCGCGTTCATATGATTGATATCTATTATTTCTAAGTGCCGTCCATCGTACTCTTCCCTTAATGAAGGCGAGGTGAACGTCGCACGTGCCAGATAATGTACGCCGGAGGCCGCATGCACCGTACGGTACTATGCGGCCTCCGGCTTACATGATTAATTTCCTGGACCTGCTCGATATCTCATCTCGCAACGCCAGAAGAGTTTTGTGCATACGCAACTCGGGTTGATTCTTGTAATAAAACTCGAGCGCATGCGGACCGTGCCGCAGCATCACCTCATCACGATGCACGCTCAAAGACCAACCTACAACGCATATTACGCATGCGCCATGAATCTCGTATGAAATGTGGTGGACGTCAGGTGTTCCTGGGACTGTTGTGAGAGAAGTCAACTGCAATCTCGCTTGCATTTTCATGTTGGCGCCGCGCATCCTCGAAGTCGGGATCCTGTCCCCCCGCGGGCAGAAGCACGGTAACTGTTGTCCCGCGCTTTTCTGCGCTCCGCACGGTGATTTTCCCGTTGTGTAACTTTACAAGCTCGGACACGATAGTGAGTCCGAGGCCACCCCCCCCCCAGCCACCACGTTTGCGGGAGGGATCACCACGATAGTAGGGCTCAAAAATGCGGAATAGGTCTTTGCGCGGGATACCCGAGCCGGAATCTCTTACCGTAAATTCCATGTGGTTGGGGTGTACAGGCTCTACGGTGACGAGAATTCTTCCATTTCGCGGAGTGTGTGTGATGGCGTTCTTGACTATGTTCATCACTACTTGTTCGAGTGCAATGGCGTTCCCGTGCACTGTCCGACGTTCGCTCATGCGAACCTCGATCTCGAGGTGTTTCGGCTCCGAGAGGCCCTCCATTTGTTGCATTACATGGCTCACCACCTCGCCAAAATCCACGTCTTTGAACTCCATACGTTCCGGCTTGATAGATGCGGAAAGCGAGAGGAGGTTGTTGATGATTTCAGAGGTGCGGTCCAACTCTTCTATCGTACTTTCAAGCGTCTTCTTCAGTTCAATACTCACGTCCGGCGACATGAGGGAAACTTCGGTGTTCGTCTTGATGATTGAGATTGGCGTGCGTAGTTCATGTGCGACATTGCCAATAAAGAGCTTCTGTGATTCGAGTGCGTTGCGCACCGGCGCGAGCGCCATGCGTGTGACCACATATGATAGGAGGATTGTTGTGGTTATGATTGTCCCAGCGGCAAACATGAGCGTCCGAGAGCGCATCGCGGTGATCTGTGCGACGACCGACTCCACGATCGACGTGGCCGATGCATTCGGCGCCAGCGCGGCTTGTATTCCTTCAGAAACAGTAGTGGAGGTATCGTGATACAGGGTCGTAGCAGCGACACCGATGACGCCGAGAAGGAAGACCAAATTCAACAACTGCAGTCCGATGATGTTTACTTCCGTCCGGAAGAATGGATCGAACCGATATTTATCCACGAAGCCGATAACCGATTCCCCGAACCGTTTCGAGTACACCTTCAGCATCTTTACCATCAAGCTTTCTCCGAAGGTTTTTAACATGGACGTCGACGACGTTGCTGAATCCGGCATAATTGAAATCCCATAAGTGAGTAAGTAGATCCTCCCGATTTACGACCTGGTCTGGGTGGCGCATGAAGTATTCAAGGAGCCCGTATTCTTTTAAGGTAAGCGGCACCTCCTCTCCGCCGCGCGTAGCGCGGCGCGTTCTTGGGTCAAGTTCAATGTCACCCGAGCGCAAGACTTGCGGTAAGGTTTCGCTTGGCCGGCGCAAGAGCGCTTGGAGGCGCGCGTTCAGCTCGGCGAAGGAAAAGGGCTTTACGAGGTAGTCGTCGGCGCCGGAGCTTAAAAGCTGGACTTTCGTCTCTGTCTCGGCACGCGCGGTGAGAATAAGGATCGGTACCGTAATGTCTTTCGCCCGCATCTGCTTGCAGATCTCTTGCCCATCCATTGATGGAAGCATGAGGTCGAGAACGACGACATCATAATCACTACGGTGAAGCGAAATACGCGTGAGAGCTTTTGCGCCATCAGCAACGATATCCACGGTATACCCCTGAAGCTCGAGCCCGCGCTTGATAGCGTCGGCTAGCTTTTCCTCGTCTTCCACGAGAAGCACTTTCATACTAAGGTTTCGGTGTTTAGGCTCGTAATGAGTGACAAACTGCTCCTAGAGTACCACTGTAAAACAGGACGGATGAACATTTCATGAAGCCATTAGTCCCTTGATAGCGCGGCCCTAACAATAGCTACGCAATCCCCAGGACCACTGGAAACAGACGCGGAGGGATGCGCTGGCTTACTGCTCCCGCAGGTATTTTCTTAGTTTGTTTTGGCACCGGAGCCCGTGGTCGGAGTGGGGATTGTGACGTTTATGTTAGTGGTATCTGCTGGCTGCGATGGATTGTTGAAGAAGCCGCGCTGGTACATAATGATGCCGCCCACAACAACGACCACGAGGACAATGAGCGCGATGATCATGCCCGCTGCGCCGCTATCACTTGCGCCCGGTGTATTTGTAACGATTGTGTCTGCCATAACGTGAATTTGAACGATTAATACCCAAACTATAATGCGCACCGGATGAAGAAAAGATGAATTGCCATCCGAGGCACAAAGCCTCTATGCGACGTCGTCCGTTTTCTCAAGCTGCTTGATGCGCAATTCAAGCTCATGGGTGCGCTCCCTAATGGCTCTCTTTAGTTTGACGGCATAGTCGCGAAGGTTCTCCTCTGTCTCTTTTCTCCTAGTAATATCTTCCATAGCAAGCAATACTATGGGGCGCTTGGCTTTCGGAGCGTAAATCCTGCGCGCATTCAAGCAAATTATTTTCCGTCCTATCCTTGGGAAGTCATGATCAACCTCGTAATTAGCAAAAAACGTGCTCTTGGGAAGGATCTTGCCTAAAAGCTTACGCAAAGCCGGAATATTCCACTGACCATCACCGAGCTTGTATACAAGCGTATGCTCCGTTGCCTTCTTTGTAACGCGAAAAAATCTATAGAAGGTTTTATTTGCCGAAAGTACCCGCAGATTCTCATCAAGGATGAGAAAGGGTTCACGAGCAGTATCTATGACGGTAGAAATGTATGCCCACGCGACACTCCACATCACGTCTCCTTCAGGTAGGATGTCCGAGTGTTTTTTCGCTGTTTTCTTTGCCAAATGTTTCATGATGGAGCGAATCCATCATACGGACGCTATGATGAGGATAGGGTGAAGGAGAAAGTGGTCCCTCGCCCGACGACGCTTTTCATGGTGAGCCTCTCGTGATGTCTTTTCATGATCTCTCTCGATATATAGAGTCCCAATCCCGTTCCGGCGACATCTACCACAGCAGTATCATCTCCGCGGAAAAAGCGGGTGAATATCTTCCGTTGGTCTTTCTTCCCGATACCGGTACCGAAATCCTCTACAGAAATGATGCACTTATTCTTTCGAGCGCCGACGCGTACGAGTACCTTATTGGAACGAGGAGAATATTTGACGGCATTGGTAAGAAGGTTTATCAACACTTGTACGATGCGCGCACGATCTGCGCGCACCTGAAACCCGAGCGTTCCTTTTTTGCAGATAATTTTGTGCGTTGGGGCGCTATTTTGAAAGTCTCGGATGACCATTGTAACGAGCGCGCTTGGATTAAAGACTTCTTTACGAAGTTCCAATGTACCACTTTCTAATTTACTCACGACAAGCAAATCCTCGACAAGCCTCGTAAGCCGGGCCGTTTGAGTTTGCATGTCACGCAACATATGCAGATTCTTTTTATCACTTTCCAACTGCAGACCCTTTGCCAAGAGTTCTGAATAGAGGGCAAGCGTCGTGATCGGATTTTTCATCTCGTGGGATGCAATGCCAATGTATTCCTCACGCTTCTTCTCGCGCGCTTTTTGTTGCGTAATATCCTGTGTGACCAAAACGAAAAATGTGGCGCCCCTCTTGCCCTCTCTGACGCGCGTAATAAAGACCCTGGCCCAAAAATGTGAGCCGTCTTTCCGTACACGGATACCCTCAGCAGTAAAGCCCCCTTTCTGCGCCGCCATTGCGAGAGCCTTTATGAATACCTCCTGGCGTATTTCTTCTTTTGAGAAAAAGATGGAATAATTTTTTCCTAGTACTTCTTTTGCACCATATCCCATCATTCTCTCCGCGCTCATATTCCAGCTGATGATACGGCCGGTATTATCGAGCATGCATATCCCATGCCCATTCGTATTATCAAAAAGTAGACGAAGTCGGCCACCGTCGCTTTCGTCGGCGATTTTTGTTGCGTATTTTCTTGCGTGAAGAGATTTCATACGGCGAAGTTAGCGCCACATCGTGGACACTACTACCTCCGGACGACCCAAAAGAGCCTCCTCTCTAAGCGGTTTGGCTGCGCGTTCACGACATTAACATGTTCTTTTATTGGGATGCACATATCTTTTCCTCGTCAAGAGGGTACAACTTGTGTAAAACCCTGTATAACTTGTGGACAGGGTCCTAAACAGTACCCTATCGTGCCGATATATCAAAGACACTTCATCAAAGCTTCATGGACTATGAGGTATAAGAGATAAGCACTCATCGAACCGACAGGGACATAGGTGCACTATAGAGGAGCTAGAAGAAGCTCCCATTTTGGGTTTTGGACAACATATATGGTTAACAAAACACAACCTAAGCCCAACGCAAAACGCATTCCACGGGCGGATGTTCGCTTTGGTGCAGCAGTGGTCGCAAGGGACATCGCCGAGCAAAAAAGGGCAGCGGATTTGGTGATTGCCAACAAAGAACTTGTCTTTCAAAACAAAGAGAAAGAAAAGCGCGCGGCAGAGTTAGTCATAGCCAACAAAGAACTTGCCTTTCAAAACAACGAAAAGGAGAAACGAGCTGCGGAGTTAGTGATTGCCAACAAAGAACTTGCCTTTCAGGCTAAACTAGAGCAATCCCTCTCGTATGCACAGGGTATTTTAGGCACGATGCGAGAACCTTTGCTGGTCTTGGATAAAGAATTGCGCATAAAGACCGCAAACGAGGCCTTTTACATGATGTTCGCTATTACTGAGAAAGATACCGAAGGAGCGCTCATTTACGAATTGAAGAACCGCCGGTGGGACACGCCGCGACTGCGAGAAGCACTTGAAAAGATCCTTCCCCAGAAATCATCTTTCCATGATCTTGAGATCACATTCGACTTCCCAGGGCTCGGGTCGAAAATCATGTTGTTCAATGGACGCAGGCTTATTCAAAGTGAAGTGGGCGAAGAGCTCATCCTTCTTGCGATGCAAGATATCACCGAGCAAACACTCCTCCAAAAGCGTAACGACAGCTTCATGAGTATGGCAAGTCACGAGCTCAAAACGCCGGTGACCACAATTAAAACGCTCGTGCAAATACTTCAGAAGCAATATGAAAAAAGCGACGATAAGACGCTTGTCGGATATCTCATGCGAATGGGACAGCAAATCGACCAGCTGACGAAACTCGTGACCGACCTCTTGGATGTCTCGAAGATCAAAGCCGATAAATTTGAGCTCGAGGAAAAGACCTTTGATTTCGACCCGCTTGCCTTAGAACTTGTTACCAGTTGCCAGTTCCTCTCACTCGACCATACGATCGTGCTTCGAGGCAAAACAAACGAAAAAGTCTGTGGGGATCGCAATGCGATAGGCAGAGTATTCACCAACATCATTGTGAATGCGATCAAGTATGCACCGAGCGCGGATGAGATTATTGTTACGCTCTCTCATACCAAGAGGGACGTCTGTGTGAGTATCCAGGATTTTGGCATAGGTATTGCACAGGGTCATATAGATAAGATATTTCAGCGTTTCTTTCAGGTCGATAACGAAAGTGGACAGAACTTTTCTGGGCTTGGAATCGGGCTCTATATTACTCAAGCTATCGTGACGCAACACAAGGGTCGCATATGGGTTGAGAGTAGGGAGGGCCAAGGCTCTACGTTCATCTTCACATTCCCAATAGCGGTGTAGGAGGAAACGCATATGAACGCTGCTTCTGCCAAGAAGAAAAAGGTATTGGTCATCGACGACAATACGGGGATTTTGTTTGCCATGCAGCAAGCATTGGGACTAAAAGATTATGAGGTGCGTATTTCTGAAACATTCGTTGGGGTCGATGCGATAGTAAGAAACCCGCCCGACCTCATCTATCTTGATATATCTCTTGTCGGACAGGATGGACGTGAGGTCGCTCAAAAACTAAAAAGTGACGTGAGGACAAAAGATATTCCGATTATTATTCTTACCGCGTACCCAAACGCAGGCGAACTGGCAAAGGAAGCTGGAGCAGACGACTACCTTCCAAAACCTTTTGAACTTGAACATCTCTGGGAAATGACGGCGAAGTACACGTCGTGAGATAAAACTCTCTTTACCTTCTTATAAACTGGCGCGACGCCTCTTCAAGCCTCTCGAGGGCAAGGGCGAATGCGGCGCGGCGGAGATCGGTCTTTAATTTCTTGCTTCGTTCCCACACGTTTTTCGCCTCGCGCTCCAAGAGCTCGCGGAGTTTATCGAGCACATCTTTTTCGCTCCAATGTTCGTTTTTGAGGTTCTGCTCCCACTCGTAAGTAGAAACAACGACCCCGCCGGCATTCGCGAGAATGTCGGGGACGACTACGACTCCGCGCTCAAACAAAATATCGTCCGCTTCGGTCGTGGTCGGGCCATTCGCAAGCTCGAGCACCACTTTTGCCTTAATATTCTTCGCATTTCCTTTCGTGATTTGGTTTTCAAGAGCTGCGGGAACCAATACATCGCACGATAATTCGAGAAGCTTTTCATTCGGGATTTGTTCTGCATTCGGGAATCCTTTCAGGCTCCCGTTTTCTTTTTTGTACTTCTCAACCTCCGCTGGGTCCAGTCCACTCTCGGAATAAATCCCTCCTTTTGAGTCCGACATCGCGACGACCGTGTGCCCGTGCTCCACAAAAATCTTGGCCGTGCCCCCACCCACGTTCCCCATCCCCTGCACCACTACTACAGTCTTGTCGGGCAATCCTATGCGCGAGCGCAGGGCTTCAAAAACATAAAAACCGCCGGCGCTTGTCGCCGCACCCCTGCCTTCGGAACCTCCGCAGATTAGTGCCTTGCCCGTGAAAGCGGCGTTGCGCGTGTCCCCTGTGAGCTTTGCATATTCTTCCGACATCCAGCACATGATCTCGGGTGTTGTATTTACATCGGGCGCCGGAATATCCTGATCGGGCCCCAGAAGCGTGTAAAACGCCCGCACCCAGCCTCGAGAAAGACGCTCCACTTCGGCCGCCGAAAGCTCACGCGGGTCAACGGTTATTCCCCCCTTGCCTCCGCCCATAGGGATGCCCGCAAGCGCGCACTTCATCGTCATCCAAAATGCGAGCGCGCGTACTTCGTTGATGTCGGTTTGCGAGTGGAAACGGACCCCGCCTTTGTACGGACCGCGGAGGGAGGAATACTGTACACGGTACCCCTCAAACATCCGGAGCGTGCCATCATCCATCGTGACGGGAATCGAGACGGTCACCTCTCTCTCCGGTTTTAAAAGCCTTTTGTGCAGATCCTCGGTAATGGGCGAGGCCGCGATCGCGCGATCGAGCTGTTTTTGTGCTTCGTCAAAAGCATTCACGGTCTATATTTTCAAATTGACTGTGACGAACGCGGTTTGATGCGAACCGTCTGGGGCAATGCACGAAATGGTAAAGGTGGTCGCGGAGATGATAGGGACGGTCGCGGAACCGCCGGAGAGCGACGACTGGTTGAAACTGCCGTCGGGCGACGTTTCGGTGCAGTTCGTTACGCCCTGCGTGTTCCAGAAGATGGAGGTGCGCGAGCCGAGTGAGACCGTGGCCGGCACCGCCCAGATGTCTACCTTTGCTTGAATGGTCGGGGTCGTTGTTGCAGGTGTCGATGTGGAGACCACCGGTTTGGGCCGAGGGGTTTGTGTCAATACGGGCGCTTGCGAAGTTGCCGCCGGGGGTGTCCCTACAGGATAGCCGCGCCACGCGCAGAGACCGTCGAAAAATGAGGGGGCGACTATTTTCGAGAGGAAGTTGCTCGCCCACGGACGCGACTGACACCACTGGCCGACGAGCCCTTGGGGTACGTTTTCGCCGAACGTTTCGGTACCGTAGAAGCCGGCGACTTCGGTATTATTTTGTACATCACGCGTACCGGCGACAACGGTGGCACCCGTTCCTGTGACTTGTATGTCTCCGCGAGCGCCCCCCGGCGGAGTCGTAGCACTGATGGGGCTCGTGGTCGTTGCAAAAATGACGCGTCGAAACGGTACTAGTGGTGTGGTGGGCGTGGTTGCGGTCGTGGTCGTGCTGGTGGTCGCCCTTAAGATAGTGTTGATATTCTGGCTCGTATTTGTGTTTGTGTTCAGATTCGCACTGGTGGTGGTGTTCTGGTTCGTGGTGGTGCCGGTACATAGACCAAGTACCTGATTGATAAGACTGCATCCTCCAGTGTTGTTAGCGGGAGGTAGTATATTATTTGAAGTCGGCGGCACATAACGCGCGCATGGGTTTGAGAGCTGTGACACGTCCGAGGTGTCGAAAGAGTTCCCGAGACAGCCACCCGTGTTGGTCTGAGAAGTCGGTGGTGGCATCGAGGATGGTGGTGTTGGAGGCGGTGGCGGCTGAGACATGAGCTTGCCAAAAAGTTCGCCAAGCGCCTTCATCACCTGATCGAGCCCGGTGCCACCTGATTGGCCCGCACCAGAGAACTTGTCGGCATGGCATTGTGTCAGCTCGCAGTGCCCTGTCGTAACGCCGTTGGTAGGGTCTGTGCATACCACTGGTTTACATGTGATATATGGATCTTTTTTTTGCGCAATAGCTTTCTGGACGCAGATATTACAGGTTATATTTGAAACAACGCTTGCGCCGCCTTGTGCATGAACGAACTTGGGAAGAGTTTCGAATGCCGCGACAGCAATCAGAAGCGCGCTAAATACAATACTGAGCGAAACACGCATACAGAAATACTATCACACCCCCGAAAGTACGAAACGTTCTAGTGCATACTCCAGTTCCTCCCCGCGGCGGCGGGCTTCGTGCGGGAGCTCGGCAAGCTCGGCAATCAGCTTTTTAGCCCGATTGTGTGCGCCCGTCGCCTCCTGCCTGCCGGCAGGCAGGGACTTCATGAACAGGTCTTTCACCGCCCAGAAAAGCACGCCGTGTATCGCCTCCGGCGCCGTGCCTTTGGCAAGCTCACGCTGATACCCGACCCAAAGCGCCTTCTTATCCTTTCGCGCGAGCGCATTTGAGAGCCCGAAGATACTGCCGTCTCTTTTTTTGCCCGCGGCGTCATACCGCTCCGTCTTTTCCGCATACTTCTCTATTTTCTTGCGCACATCCGCGAGAGGTTTCTCTTCCAAGATGAAAAAGGTTTCCGAAGATTTCTTCATCGCAGGAAGCGCACTTTCGGCGAGCGGCATCATTTCTTCGTTCGCGAATACTCCGTCGAGCACGACAACACGGGCTTCCCCGAACATTCCCGCACCTTGGAGAGTCGCGCGAAGGTCCTCGGAAGTATGCGCGTCGGAAATACGCACGACGCGCACATTCTCCTTCGGCAATTTCTTTATCGCCGCATCCATCGCCGCGCGAGTCTTTTCCCTGTCCGTTCCCACAAAAAAATACATCATGAGTGTTTTATCCTCTCCATACTACCCCAATTTTGTCCGAGGCTCGCTTCGGCGACAATAGGTACGCCCCCCAATTCTTTTGCACCGACGACCGATTCCATCACACTGCGTATCGCTCGGGCCGCTTCTTCGGCAATTCTTTCATCAAGCTCATATACAAGTTCGTCGTGTACTTGGAGCACGAGTTTTGCTTTCTCCCTCCAGCCATTCTTTTCTATGAGTCTGTCGGCCTCAATCATCGCGAGCTTGATTATGTCGGCTTGCGTCCCCTGTATCGGCGCATTTATCGCCATGCGCTCGGCTTGTGCACGTAAGGAAGGGAGAGAGGATTTGAACTCTGGGAAATATCGGCGTCGCCCGAAGAGTGTTTCTGTATAGCCTTTGCGAGCCGCTTCCGCTTTAGCGTGCTCTATGTAGCGCGCAAGTCCTGAAAAATCCTTGAAATATTCGGATAGGAATTTTGCGGCTTCATCGCGCGAGACAGATTCGCCAAGGTTTACTCGAAGCGCATTGACTCCCATGCCGTACAAAATACCGAAGTTGATTACCTTTGCGCGTCGTCGCATCTCGTAATCCACCGATTCCGGCGGCACGTCGAAGACCTCGGCGGCGACGGCTGCGTGCACGTCGCCGCCGCTTTTGAATACGCGGATGAGCTTCTCGTCGCCGGAGAGCCCCGCCGCGATACGAAGCTCTATCTGCGAATAATCGAGTGCCGCGAGCACTTTCCCTTCGGGTGCCGAGAATGCGCCGCGGATGCGGCGCCCCAAATCGGATTTGATGGGGATGTTCTGAAGATTCGGATTTTGGCATCCCATGCGGCCCGTTGTGGTTCCAGTCTGCAGAAATTCCGCACGCAAACGGTTGTCCTCCCCAAGAAGCGCGGGCATTTTTTCGATGTAGGTCGAGAGAAGTTTTTGTAGCTCGCGATACGCGAGGATGTCGGCGATTATCGGATGAAGGTCGGAGAGTTTCTCGAGCTCACTCTCTTTTGTCGTTCGCGCCCCCGTCGGCGTTTTCTTCTGTTTCGCGGGATTTATCTTGAGTTCGTCGTAGAGAATGGTCGCGAGTTGTTTGGGTGAATTGATATTGAATTCATGCCCTGCATGCGAGTAGATCTTTCCCGCGAGACGCCCGAGCTCTTTCCCGTATTCCCGCGCAAGTTCTTTAAGGTGTGGGGCATCAATATAGACTCCCGTCTTATTCATACGTTGCACGATAGGGATGAGTGGTTTTTCTATTTTCTCGAATACTTCACGTAATCGGCCGGTTCCGCGCAGTTCTTCAAATATCTTTCCACGTGCTTTCTCAAAATCGTCTGTGTTCGCAGTGCTCAAAATATCGTCGAGTGTCGGGCTGGTCGTATCTGAATGCAGAAGCCACAGTGCAAGCGCTGTCTCGCGTAGAGCCTCCTCGTCCACGACAGGACGCTCTTCAGCTGACTTTGTAGCAATATCGCGTCCGCCCTGCGTCTGCCTGCTGGCAGGCAGGAATCGGCCTACGGAGGATACACGTTCTTTGAGCGAGCGAAATTCGAGCTTGTCGCACAGCGCCGAGATCCCGTCCGCGTGATCGCTAATACGCCACGGGTGATCTGGCAACTCGAATTTCACCGGCGCATCGCGACGTATGGTCGCGAGATGCTTGGAGAAGAGTGCGGCCTCCTTTCCTTCTTCGAGAAGTCTTACCGTGCGCGATTTTATTCCTTTCTTCTCAAACTCTTTCGGACCTTTCTTTAGTGCTTTGTATATCTGCTCTATCGAGCCGAATGCTTGGATGAGCTCGGTCGCCGTCTTTTCTCCAATCCCTTTAATGCCTTTGATGTTGTCGGACTGGTCGCCGCACATGCCTTTGAAATCCGTCACGTGTTCCGGCCCGAAGCCGTAGCGCTCGCGCACGGCATCTTCATCATAGAATTTCATGTTGGAAATCCCCGTGAGAAGCCGGTAGACCGTTACGCGGCCGTCGACAATAAGCTGAAGCATGTCCATGTCGCCCGTGAGAATTACCGTCTCCAGATCTTTCCTGCCGGCAATTTGTGTCGCCACCGTGCCGACGACGTCGTCAGCCTCGAATCCGGCGGCATCCAATACCGGAATGCCAAAAGCATCAAACACATCGTTCGCGCGAGCAAGCTGTTGGACCAGTGCTTCTTCGGTCTTGGCGCGCGTGCCCTTGTAATCCTCGAACAATTCGTGTCGATGGGTTTTCTCGGCGCGATCGCGCGCGGCCACGATATAGTCGGGCTTCAGGTCGGCAATCGATTTGAGCAACATCGTCATGAGCCCGTAGAGAGCGCCCGTGGGAGCACCGTCGGAAGACGAAAGGTCGGGCAGCGCGTGGTACGCGCGATGCAGTATCGCGTGCGAATCAAGAAGCAGGAGGCGTTTGGGCTTTTCTCTCGTATTTTTTGTGTTGATTTTCTTCTTGGTCATGCAAGACAAGAATACGCCCTTCTACGTGTATCTCAAACGTGAGGTTTTTCACAGCGGTACTGTAGCGTCGGCTGTTTTCTGAGAGTACAACCTAAATTTTCCGATCCGGCATTGTGGTGTCTAGGGCAGGCTCAGTGCCATAAGACTCTTGCACATCAAGTATCGAGGCTTCATACCAGATATTTTTAAGGCTATCGATTACGCGATGCTCTTTTTCCCGTTCCTGTGCGTTAAAAATTGCAAAGGTAAGAGCTTGTACATCCAACGCTGCCGTACGAGAGTCTTCAGGAATGTTAAACGTCTTTACGTATTCATTTAGATACATCGAGGTGAGCTTGTTTATTTTCGCGACAATGTTCTCGGGAAGTTTTTCAGGCGCCAAAGTCTTGTCTCGAGAGAAAATTCCTTCTATGCCGTCAATAAACCTATCAAGAATCTCGCGTATTTTACCTTCCGCTGATTCAGCCCCAAGTATCTTTGCGATTTGATCCTCCGCGGGTCTTTGTTGCTCGGGAATTTTGCCAGCAGCACTGGCGTTTCCTGTAAGAGTACCGATAGTAACTGCGCCCAGTGCGGCCGCGCCTGTTTTAACCATAAACTCTCTCCTGCCCATGTCCGGGATTTTCCCATCCATACAGTCCAGAATATCACACCGCAAGTGCGCTACAATAGGGGGAATGGCTACACAGTTCAACGAGAAAAAACAGCAGGAGCGGCTTTCTGAATTGCGGGCGCGCGAGGAAGAACAGCTTGCCGAGATGCTCTCGGGAAAATACGGCGTTGAGTACGTGGACCTTACCTCGAAATCCATCGATACCGACGCTCTGCGGCTCGTGGAGGAAAAACAAGCGCGTGCTTCGGAAGTTGCCGCATTTCGCAAGGTGAACAAGGCAATATTCCTTGCGATGCGCTCTCCGGAGAGACCCGACGCTCTGCAGATAATCCAAAATCTGGAGCGCTTGGGCTATTCAGTACGCCGCTTCATCGCCTCACGCGCATCGCTTGAGCACGCGTGGGACCGCTACCACGACCTTTCGTACGCGACCGAGACGGAGGCCGGCATTCTCACCTTGTCCAACGAGACCATTCAGCAGATGTTGCAAAAGTTGAAGACGCTCGCAGACGTGCGTACGGAAATACAATCACACACTGCGAGCAAGGATGCGCATCGTATCTCGCGCGTACTTGAGGTCATCATGGGAGGCGCACTTTCTCTCGGAGCCTCCGACATTCACCTAGAGCCCGAAGAAGACGCGGTGCGCATGCGCTATCGCTTGGACGGTGTCTTGGTAGAGGCGCTCATGTTCGACGCACCGACTTACGCGCTCATCTCCTCGCGCATCAAACTTCTCTCCGGATTAAAATTGAACATAAAAAACGCGGCGCAGGACGGCCGCTTCTCAATCGTCGTCAACCAGAAAGAAATCGAGATACGTACTTCGATACTCCCCGGCGCATATGCGGAAACCATTGTGATGCGCGTGTTGGACCCGACCACCATCGCGCTCCCCATGGAGGCACTCGGCTTCGACAAATATCTCATGGAGATATTCGCGCGCGAAATCTCGAAGCCCAACGGCATGATATTGAATACGGGGCCGACCGGCTCGGGAAAAACGACGACACTCTACGCCTTTTTGCGGCAGGTGCATAATCCGGGCATCAAGATAGTCACGATTGAAGACCCAATCGAGTATCACCTGCCCGGTATCGTACAAACGCAAGTCTCCAAAGACTACACATTCGCGCTCGGCTTGCGTTCCACTCTGCGCCAAGACCCCGACGTCATCATGGTCGGCGAGATCCGCGATGCGGAAGTCGCCTCGACGGCGGTACACGCTTCGCTCACCGGTCACCTCGTATTTACGACACTGCACACCAACGACGCCGCCGGCACCTTCCCGCGCCTCATCGACATGGGAGTGAACGCCGACATCTTGGGCGCTGCGGTAACGGTCGCGATGGCACAACGCCTTGTACGCCGACTCTGCCCCGAGTGCCGCGTCGCGCAACCAATCGGCGCAGAAGACAAGAAAACTATCGAACCCCTGTTGCGCAACATTCCGCACGCCGATGAATTGCCGGCAAATCGCGACACCATGTGGGTAGCAAAGGGTTGTGAAAAATGCGGAGGGCTCGGCTACAAGGGGCGCATCGCGGTTGTCGAAGTGATACTCATGGATAAAGAAATAGAAGATTGTGTGCGGCACACGTCGAGCGAGCGGGATATTTGGAAAGCCGCGTCGCACCAAAAAATCCGCCGTATGGGTCAAGACGGCGTCGTGAAAGTCCTGCAGGGGGTGACCTCGCTCGAAGAGCTCGGCCGCGTCGTCGATTTACATGATGAAGTGATGCTGGAGACTATTGCGTAATCTCCAATCCTACAAGACTTGCCAGATACTCCAGGTCTTTCAACTTTCCAGCATTCATCGTCTCGTCAGAATCTGGCTTCTTCGGGTCTTTTGGTTGTAGTGCTCGAAGTATCTGTAACCGTTCGGCGAATCGTTCCTGAAATTTTCTTTTGTCCGTATCGTTCAGTCTTGTGTATGTCCTTTGAATTGCCCTTATTGTCGTCTCGTTGCGTATCCTTAATGCTTCATTGAGGTTGGTTATGTTCGCATCAATGCGAGCATCCCTCAATGATGGTTGATTTTCGGTGACGAAACCAATCATCATTTTCAGAGTAGGAGAATCTTTTTCCTGCCGCGGGAGCCGCATCTGATTTCTCATGCGCCAACTTTACACCACAAAACCCTGTTGCGCAGAGGCGACGAGGTGCTATCGTTGAAGAAGTTGACGAGGGGCTCGATTCTCTCAGCGACGCTTTCGGGAGAAAGTTGCAACGCGGACCTAAGGATGGCGGAAGCAAGCTTCCGCAAGCGGAAGAACCGCCGCGTCCTTGGTAAAGTTACTATCGTTGAGAGAATCGTGACCCCGTCACGAGACATTAAACACTGGGCGAGAGTGTAGCATATAAAAATCAAAAGTCAATAGTGCCCTTGAGTCCTCGAAACCGCTCCCAATCGAGCGCAGAGAGCCAGCTCGTATGACAAAAGACCAAAGCACAATAGAAAAAAGCCCCCGCTCGCTCGATCAGGCGCTGCGCCCTGAATCGTGGAAGGAATACGTGGGCCAATCCGGCATCAAAGAGAACCTTCGCATCCTCCTCACGGCCGCCAAAGGCCGCAATCATCAGCCAGAGCACGTGCTTCTTTACGGCCCGCCGGGGCTTGGCAAGACTACGCTCGCGCACTTGATGACCAAAGAGATAGGGGCCAACATGCGCTCCACCTCCGGCCCCGCAATAGAGCGCGTGGGCGACCTCGCCGCCATCCTCACCAATCTCGCCTCCGGCGACGTCCTCTTTATAGACGAGATACATCGCCTCAACCGTACGATAGAGGAAGTGATGTACCCCGCGATGGAGGCGGGAGTCCTCGACATTGTGATAGGCAAAGGGCCGAGCGCGCGCACGGTACAGCTGGAGCTCCCTCCATTCACGCTGATTGCCGCCACCACGCGCATTTCGATGCTCTCAGCTCCGCTTCGCTCGCGATTTTCCGGCGGCACGTTCCGTCTGCAATATTATTCTGATGACGAGATAGCAGAAATCTTGAAACGCTCCGCAAAAATACTAAAAATTGATATCGACGCCGCGTCGCTGAAAGAAATCTCGACACGTAGCCGCGCGACACCGAGAACTGCCAACTACTTGCTGAAACGCGCGCGGGATTTTGCGGAGGTGAATGAAGAAAAATTAGATTTGAAGACAGTAAAAAAAGCGCTCGCGCTTTTGGAAATAGACGAAGGCGGGCTCAACCAAACCGACCGCGACATTCTCTCTATCATCGTGGAGAAATTCAACGGCGGGCCTGTGGGACTCAAAACCATCGCGGCGTCACTTTCCGAAGAAGAGGCGACTATTGAGGAAGTGAACGAGCCATACCTTATGCAACTCGGCTTTCTGGAGCGCACCCCCCGAGGCCGCACCGTCACCGCAAAAGGCCGCGAGCACATCGGCGCCGACACACCTCGTTCGCAAGAAAAACTCATCTCATAGAAACAAAACGCCGCGAAACCGCGGCGTTTTGTTTTTAGTAATCAGTCCCCTAGCTAAGAAGGATCCGCAGATTGCTCGACAGCACTGACCGAAGATTAATCAGTAGCTGTAGTTTATCTTCATCACTGGCCTCGCGTAGTTCCGCCACCGCAAAAGAGTAGATGAGGAAATCAACCGCTGATATGATTGCGCGTTCGCCCGCATAGTCAGATAGAAAGCGCTCGTAGAATGGGTGATCTACATTCCATGCGATTACCGTTACCCGACCCTCTTGGTAGGGCTCAAACAGAACTCCAGCCGCGGTCATATGACGATGTTCGAAACGACAGATCGGCCCCGGCGTGCCTGGATGTCGAGGCTCTTTGGGCTTCTTATCGACATCCGGATGTTTCGACTTCTCCTTCGATTCTTTTTCGTCACCCTTAATCTTTGTTGAAGTAGGCTTAGCAAGTAGCGCCGCTTTTCCAGAGATTTGTTTCTCTGCCTCCGTGTGGCTAACCTTGATGTCCTCCCCAGTAGCCTGCTGCGCTTTTTTTGCACGCTGACGCACGCCGGTAAGCTGGGGCTCAAGTACGCGCTTGATCTGATCTACCGCTGATTGGGTGGGTTCAATACCGCGTTTTGAGAAGTTTACACCCATCACATCGTCAAGATCTGTTGAGAATATGATTTCGGCGCGGAAGCGGTTGAAGTCACCGTGCTTTCGCTCGCTGAATGGCCACCATCCTGCCGCAATCTCGCGGTTATTTCGAAGTACATAGACGCCCTGATTTGGAATGTTAATTCCATACCCCTTATTCCCAGCTGCTCCAAAGTCTGGTATCAGAGCGACACGAAGAATTACTTTTTCCTTGCCCCCGGGCGTTTCTATGTCGAACCAATCATCGATCCACATCTCGGTACCTTTGGTCTTGCGAAAAAGGGGGTCTTCCGCTACAACCGCGCTACCATTTACGACAAGCTTCAATCCATTCTCAATGAACTGTCGATATGTTTGCCCAAGCCGACCTTTGAGAATCGTCGCGAATACCGTTGTATTGCTGTTTTGAACTTGATCACAGAGCGAGAGATGAACAACAGTTCCATGAGCCAGTTTCAACGCAATGTTGCCTTCTTTGAGAACACCGGCAACTTCGCGACTGTCGACAAGACCGAATGCGCGCACAAACCTATTTTTTGCAACAATCTCATCTGTATCGATGACGCCTACGTGCCACTGGTTTTCGTTCTCAGGCTTTGAATAGACTGCTGTTCGGCGACACAGCGAGAGCGATGCCGTCGAGAGCCCCATCCCAAATTTACCAAGGCTACCAGACATTTTTTCGGTATCCGACCCTAGCCTAAGTGCTTGATTGAGCGTCTCAGACTCCATGCCTGAGCCGTCATCGACAATGAGGAACTCTACCTCTTTGTTTCGATGATACACCGAGATTTCGACGGTGCCCGCGCCGGCATCGACCGAGTTGTCGACAATATCCATAAGCGCAGAATAATTGTCGTAACCTACCTTTCTAAGCGATGTGATGAACTTCCCCGCGTTTGGGGTGTTGTCATCGTTGAATTTCAATTCCATAACTTGTGTTGCCTGCACTCTATTCGCTATGAACAAAGTGCTCGGCGAATTAACTAGCGAACAAAATAAAAAGCACCTTCCAGGTGCTACTCGAAAAAAATCATGTATTCATATGGTTGTTTTGGGATCGGTGCGCTTTGCACCAAACCACTAGCTAGTTACTAACCGCTCGATGCGTTATGCATCAAACGTCATCTCATCCTAGCAAGGAGAATGCAAAAGTCAAACTCCTGTTGTGTACAAAAGATTTGTAATCGACACATTCACGACACGAGTGGGGATAAGAGCGATTGTGCTCAAACGAGCGTGTACTATGTAGGTCACAGAGCGCACGGTAAGCAAGAGACCCTCCATTGCTGGAGGGTCTCTGCTTTTTCGGCCATTCAGGGGACCGCGTAACCTGCTCCACGTATCTTGATACGATCTCCTACGCTTCGCACATTACCCGACTGCACTGACCGAACGATTCCTGCAACGTCTCGACACTTGCGCGTCAATAGATCCAAGGAACTGTCATCTGTTCGTCGGGGATTACTCCCGTCCACTGGATGACGACCGACGCACGGTTAAGCACATCGATAGAGGAAATACTACAATGTAGAAAAAGACGCGTGTAACGTGGCAAACCCCCAAAATAGTGGATTTCGAGTGGATAGAACTGTGGAAAACTACAGTGTAGAATGGCCTCATGTCCGGACACAATAAATGGGCTCAAATTAAGCGCCAGAAAGGTGCAGCCGATGCGGCGAAAAGCAATCTCTGGGGTAAGCTCGGCAAGCGCATCGCGGTTGAGAGCAAAAAAGCCAATGGCGATGTAAATGCGGCGTCCCTGCGTGCCATCATAGAGACCGCAAAAAAGGCGAACATGCCCAAAGACACAATAGAACGGGCGGTCGCAAAAGGCACTTCGGCCGACGCGGCGGCACTCGAGGCAATCACCTATGAGACATACGGACCCGGCGGCGCGGCAATAATCATCGAAGCCTTGACCGACAGCCGTAATCGCACGGCGCAGGAAATAAAACATCTTTTAAACGAGCAGGGTCTGGCACTTGCCTCCCCAGGGAGCGCTCTTTGGGCATTCGAAAAAACCGCAGAGGGCTATACGCCCAAGACGTTTGTCCCGCTTTCTAATGAGGACGACGAAAAATTGATGAAAATTCTCGAAGCCATCGACGCCCACGACGATGTGGAGGAGGTGTACACGAACGCCGAATAAGCGGTTCCTAAAACCAGAGGACTCGTAGCCAACTGACAACCCTATTAATGAACGGCTCGGGAGTCGCGATAATTGGAGTTGGGTGCATAAGCTCTGCATTCTCTTTCTGCATCTGTCGGCCCTGCGCGGCGACGGCGGGATCAAGAGACGGCATGGGTCCCTGATTCAACCTGTCTAGATAATCCTGTGACAAGCTGCCGAAATCATCCGTAATAAACGTTTTTTCGTTTGCATGTGGACCGAAAAAATTCACCGCGGGGCCAAGGAGGTAATCTCCAACAGCGCCCGCAATCTTGCTCATGTCATCCGAAAACCCCAAGTCTCGCGCAGAATTCCACTCGTTCTGTACTGATAGCACGACCTGCTCCGCAAAAGTCTTCGGCTGAGCATTGATTGTAACCTGGAAGGGAGCGTCGCCACCGAACGTCTGTAATACCTGCATCGGAGTTATAGGGGAAGGCTGGGCTGACGTTTCTTGCACCAATGTTTGTGCGCTTAGATTAACAGCCATCTTGTCGATTGCTTTGGAAAGAGGCTCGTTGTCTTCCGGTTTTTGGACTGCGGTAATTTCCGGTCGATCTTCGAACGTCTGTATCTGAGATAAAACATCCTGCGATGGAACTGGAGTTCCTTGCTGTGAGCTAGGCGCTTGATAGAGACTCGGAAACAGCTCCCCGAGCGTGCCGTTGCTCGATTGGAATTTCTGTTCCGCATAGCCCACCATGCGGGCAACGGCATCGTCGGCTTTTTGTGCAGTATTTGCGTCGCAATTGATGACTGTGGGGCACAGAGACGGAATGTACCCCCAGTCCGCATGCTGACTGGCCGTGAACGCGGCACGTGAGCCTACCGGTTTGCAATTTTCTCCTCCAGAGTCGCAATACAAAACGACACATTTCGTGCTGTCATTGCCGCGCGAGATATCCACTTTCGTTTTCGAATTCTCACCCGGACTCACTTTGTATACATACCCGGGCAGGCACTGATATTTTTGCTCGTTCTTTTCCTCTTCCCCCGCGCCAGAATTTTGAGAAACTGCGCCGGCCGCCGCGTGGAGCCCGGAGTAATTGAGCGTACCGAAAATGGGAGTGACGAGGGCTGCAACCCCAACCACGAACGCCGCTAGGCCCTCCATGTCCATGTTGAGATGATACCACGCACTGATATTGCGCCACACGAGAGCATGACGACTACCCGGCCACCCTGCTCGGATTGTCTAATCTGGGGCTTTTTCTTTGGGATATACTCTTTGTATGAAAGTGCTCGCGAGCCATACGAATAACTACAGAGCAGACATTATCGGCAGTATGCTTCGTCCTAAATATTTGTTGGATGCGCGGGGACTTTATGCAGCGGGCAAGACACCTGATGCCGAATTCAAAAAAATTGAAGACCGTGCAGTGGACGAATGTCTGGCAATCCAAGAGCGTGCTGGCGTTGATGTTGTTACCGACGGCGAAATGCGCCGCGATCACTTCGCAAGTCAGCTTTTCCAATCGACAGAGGGTTTTAAAAGCATTAAAGAAAATATCGTAGACTGGTACGACAAGGATGAGCGCCTCGTAAAAGACAAAGCAAGCGTGGGGCTCGCCGGCACGATGAAACGCAAACGCCATCTTTCTACGGAAGAATTTGCATACATGCGCGGCAAAACAAAAAAACCCATAAAAGCCACTCTGCCGAGCCCGACGATGTACGCCTACTATTGGGTCCCTGGCATATCGGAGGCTGCGTATCCATCTCCCAAAGAGTACCTTGCGGATGCGTGCAATATTCTGCGGGACGAGGTCGGCGAATTGGTACGCTTGGGGGCGACGTACATCCAATTCGACGCGCCAGAGTTGGGTATGTTGACCGATCCTCACCAACGAGAGTGGTTTGCATCCAAAGGTTTCGATCCCGACCAAATGGTTCGCGACGGAGCCGACATGATTAATCAGGTTATTGAGGGGTACAAAGACGTTACATTTGGACTTCACATTTGCCGCGGAAATGATAGAAGCCGACACATGGCAAAGGGCTCTTACGCAAGCATCGCGCGCGAGGCTTTCCGCGCGAATGTGCAACGTTTGCTCCTCGAGTACGACGACGAGCGTTCCGGCGACTTCGAACCTCTAAAGGATGTGCCCGACGACAAAACTGTGGTCTTGGGGCTCATCACCACCAAGTGGCCACGTGAAGAGACCATAAAAGAGTTGACGGAGCGAATCCACGAAGCATCGCGTTATGTACCGCTCGAACGGCTTGCGCTCAGTACGCAATGTGGCTTCGCCTCCGCCGCGGCAGGTAACGCTATTCCGTTTGAGATACAGGAGCAAAAACTCAAGCTCGTGACCGAGGTCGCACGCAGAGTTTGGGACGATTAGCAACATGATACATTACACCCTATGAGAAGCCAAGATATGGACAGGAGGGCACGAGCCGTTGAAAAAGTCTGGGACAAAGAGATGCTCGAAAGTTACGACAAACACATGGGGAAGGTCGAGGGCAAAGAGCAACCCGAGACCCTTCACTACGTCGCGCAGGAAAAAATGTTTCATGCACTAAAAGAGAAGTTCGGACGGAATGTGGTGAGTATAGGTTCGGGACCTGGCAATCTAGATGGTGTACTTCTCGATAATGACCGCTTGGTAACGATGGTCGACGTCTCGAAGATCGCCGTACTTAAAGCGTATGAAAAATTTAATAAATACGACGGGGCAACTTTTTCCCACCAAGACGCACTTACCATGCGCTTCCCTGGCGAGATTTTTGATACGATCCTATTCTGCAACGCTTTTTATTACTTCGAAGCCGACGAGCGGGATGCGCTGATACAAAACTGCAAGAATTTGCTTAATACAGGTGGAAAAGTAATTGTGATCGAAGAATTCCCGTTTAAAATAACGATGGAGAAAAAAGAGGCAGATGCCGTACTTGGAGTCCATTATAATGATATTAGTCCTGATAAAATAGCGGCAATATTTTCGCAGAATGGTTTTGTACTGGAAACCCGGGAGAAGATCGTTATTGATAAAACGCCCGAACATGACCTGTATGGATCGGTCTTCGAACTAGCCGGCGCCTATTGAATTTCTGTTCACTGCCTCCTGTTCACTGTAGACTTGTGGATATGAAGGTACTCGCGATAGATCCCGGATACGGCAGATGCGGAGTGGCGGTTGTGGAGAAGGGCGGCGGCGGAAAAGAGGTTCTTCTGTATTCGGAGTGCATCGAGACATCGGCGAAAATGGATTTCCCCGCGCGGCTTGCCGTGGTTGTCGATGAGTGTGCGCGACTCATCAAAAAACACTCGCCTGACTGTGTCGCGCTTGAAAAATTGTATTTTCAGAATAACCAAAAGACCGCGATGCGTGTGGCCGAGGTGCGCGGCGCCCTCATCGGCGCCGCCTCAAATGCCGGTTTGAAAGTATTTGAATACACTCCCGGAGAAGTAAAGAGTGCGGCGGCAGGCTGGGGTGGGGCCGACAAAAAGGCCCTTGCACAAATGCTCCATGCGCTCGTAAACATAGAAAAGAAAATCGAGCGTGACGACGAGTATGATGCAATTGCGATAGCGGTAACACATCTGGCCCGTGCGCGGTAGCAGGTGGAGAAAGATTGAGAAAAACGCTACAATGGTCGAATTATATGCTACATATCCGAAGTTTGTGGCGACATACCGTGCGTCTTTGGAAACGCATTCCCCCCTGGCTCGAGTTGAGTATAATCGGTGTTGTCGCCTTCTTTTTCATAGTCCTCGGCGCGACGGTCGTATGGGCTACCATCGCGCCGATCCCCGCCATAAACAATTTCGAAAATCGCCAAGTGGCGCAATCGACCAAAATCTACGACCGGACCGGCAACATCGTTCTCTACGATGTGCACGGTTCGATGCGCCGTACCGCTGTCCCGATTGAAAAGATATCTCCCTACATCCAAAAAGCCGCGGTGGCGGTGGAAGATGAGACGTTTTATACCAACGCCGGCTTTCGCCCACTCTCCTTTTTGCGCGCTATCGGAGTGAACGTTCTTCAGGGAAAACCTCTCAGCGGTCAGGGCGGCTCGACCATCACGCAGCAGGTCGTGAAAAATTCGCTCCTCACGCAGGACAAAACCATCGCGCGCAAAATAAAAGAGATAATCTTGGCACTCCGGCTCACACGGGTCTATACCAAAGACCAGATACTAAACACGTACCTGAATGAGAGTCCGTACGGCGGCACGATCTACGGAGTGCAGGAAGCGAGCCAATACTTCTTCGGCGTGGATGCCAAGGACGTGGATTTGGCGCAGGCCGCCTACCTAGCCGCTCTCCCACAAGCACCGACCTACTATTCCCCATATGGCAACCATCGCGAAGCACTTGATGAGCGCAAGAGCTTCGTGCTGTTCCGTATGAAGGAAAGTGGCTTCATCACGGATGAGGAATATGCGCAGGCAGAGAACGAGAAGGTGGAGTTTCGCGATGAGGCAGAGGCGGGTATCAAGGCACCACATTTCGTCTTTTATATCCGCGAGTATCTCGAGCAGAAATACGGGGCCGACGTGGTCTCGAACACCGGCCTCCACGTGGTCACAACCCTTGATTATGATTTGCAGAAAAAAGCTGAAGAAACGGTCGCAAAATGGGCGCCTGATATGCAAAAGAATTTCAATGCTGAGAACGAGGGTGTCGTCGCGATTGATCCAAAATCGGGCCAAATCCTTGCAATGGTTGGCTCGCGTGGCTACTTTGACGAGACAATAGATGGAAAAGTGAACATCGCGCTCGCGAACCGCCAGCCCGGCTCCTCATTCAAACCATTCGTCTACGCGGCCGCCTTCGAAAAAGGCTACACACCAGAAACCGTGGTCTTCGACCTGAAGACACAATTTTCCACGCGCTGTGCGCCGAGCAATATGTCGGACACACCGCCCTGCTACTCGCCCGAGAATTTCGATAACACTTTCAAGGGCCCGATAACCTTGCGCAACGCACTCGCACAATCAGTGAACGTGCCCTCGGTGAAAACGCTCTACCTCACGGGGATATCGAACGCACTAAAAATGGCGAAAGACCTCGGTATTACGACGCTGAAAGACGCGAACACGTACGGACTGACGCTCGTCCTCGGAGGCGGTGAAGTTAATCTGCTCGAGATGACGGGTGCGTACGGTGTTTTCGCAAATGACGGCGTGCGCAATCCACCTACAGGAATCTTGCGCGTGGAGGATAGTACCGGAAATGTGCTTGAGAGTTACCGAGAGGAAAGCGCGCGGGTGCTCGACCAGCAGATCGCACGACTCATCAATGGCGTGCTTTCCGACAACGTCGCTCGTACGCCGGAATTCGGCGCCAATTCGCCGCTGAATTTCCCCGGCTGGGGCGTAGCGGACAAAACAGGAACGACTAACGACTTCCGTGATGTGTGGATTTTGGGGTACACTCCGTCGATCGCTGTCGGCGCGTGGGCCGGCAACAATGACAACAGCCAGATGGTGAAGAAAATCGCCGCGTTCATCATCGCGCCGATGTGGCACGAGTTTATGGCTCTCGCACTCGAAAAGTATTCTTCACAGTCCGATACTTTCCCAGCTCCATCTCCCGATCCAGACGTCGCGGGCCTGCCACAGGTACTCTCCGGTAATTGGAACACCGATCCATCGCAAGGCGTGCACGACATTTTGTATTGGATAGATAAAAATAATCCGCGCGGGGGTAAGCCGAGTAACCCAGCGAGCGACCCGCAGTTCGCGTATTGGGATTATTCTGTGTCGTTGTGGGCGGGCCAGCAGGCCGCTGTGGGGCAACCAGTGGTCCCCAACGCCTCGCCTACCGGTTTCCATATTGCCTCGCCGCAAGCAGGCGCTGTCGTTGTATTCGGTCAACCCCTGATCTTCAGCGCAAGTGCGCAAATGGGAACCATTGTGGGCGTTTCTTACTTCGTGAACGGTGGCCTAATCGGCACCACAGGACAATCGCCGTACTCAATCGCCTACATTCCAAATACGCGCGGCCCGGCGACTCTACGCGCCGTCGCCCAGCACCCCGACTCTTCGGTCGAGGAACAAACAATTACATTTACGGTCCAATGATTTATTCCCGAAGTTCCCTAGCGGTTCAAAGGCATGACGAGATACGTGAACGAAGGGTCGGAGACGCCGCGGATGACTAGGGGCTTACCGGCACCGGAAAAGCCCATGATTATTGAATCGGATTCGATGGTTGGGAGGCAGTCTGCCAAGTAGCCGATGTGGAAATTGATGTCGAGGTCTTCGCCGGAGAGCGCCGCGTCGATAGAGTCGGACATCTCACCAACCTCTGCGCTTCGCGCCGTCGCGCTGAAAATCTTTCTCTTCGGATACGCGTGAAACCCCACGTGCTGATCATTGCCGGAAAAGACTCGCGCCTTGCGCAGAGTCTCGGCGAGATCGTTTTTGAGAACAGTAGCCTCGGTCGCAAAATTCTTCGGCATGATCTCTTTGTAATTCGGGAAGGTGCCGTCCACAACGCGCGATATGTAGCACACCCCCGGGGCCGCAATCGACATTTGTGATTCGTCCGCCGAAAGTTCGACTTCGCCCACATTGACGTGCTCTAGCACGTGTACGAGTTCGAGCGCATGCTTGAGGGGAACAAGAAGCTCTACACTTTGTTTCCCCGCTACACCGGAAATTGTTTTTTCCGCTAGTCTGAAAGAGTCGGTCGCGACACAGAGGATGGCTCCTGGCTTGATAGATACATACACACTACCCAACTCCGGGCGAATCATTGATGGTGACGCGGCATACGACACGGCGGAAATGCCTCGCATTAATTCTTCTCGTGAGACGTTTACCCCATGCAAATCCTTAGTTGTATTAAGTGCGGGGAATTCGTCGTGTGGGATTGACTTTATAAGTGTTTTCGTCCCACGTGATTCAATAACAAGATTCCCCTCTTCCGTCTTAAGTGTTACCTTTTCGCTTGATATTGAGTGTAGTGTTTGGGAAAGAACATTTGCCGGTATCGCTATAATTCCCTTATCCTCCACCTCCGACGCCACATGTATCTCTATTCCTGCCTCTAAATTAGTTGCTCGTACAGTAATATCCTTCCCTATATCAAGTAAAATACATGAAAGTATTGGAAGGGATTCTTTTTTACCAACAATACGCTCAGCCAGAACAACAGCATTTAAAATACCTTCCTTTTTTGTTCGAGTCTTCATATATTTCTATATATAAATACTATTACTATTATTAGTGGTGGGGATAGTGTGGAGAAGGTGATTCCCCTGCGCACTCTGTGGATTATTTAATGACTGGTATCTGTTGAAAACCTCAGTCAATAATTCTAGCAACATGTGGAGAGCTCGTCTCATAAGTTTTTGTTGTGCATAAGTGCCATGTTGTACGTGATGGGTTCACAGACTATACACATAGTTATGCATGTATGAGCGTGCGGATATGATCGAGCTCCTGCTCGAGCGAGGTGTTGGATTTAATTTCCTCTTTTATTTTTTCGCACGAGTGAATAACTGTCGTATGGTCACGACCGCCAAGCTTTTCCCCTATCGAGGGATACGAGACGCTGAATTCCTCGCGCAACATGTACATGATAATCTGGCGCGGCTTCACAACTTCTTTCTTACGGGTCTTCTCGTAGATACTTTTTTCGGGGATATCGTAGTATTGGGCGATGCGGCGCACCACTTCGTCCACCGAGACTCCGCGGTTGGGCTTCACGTTGTGTTTGATGAGCGCGCGAACGTCCGCGTGTGACACCGCCTTGCCTTTGAGCTGTGATTTACACACAATCATGTTAAGGACCCCCTCAAGTTCGCGGATATTTCCACGCAGGCTTTCTGCGATGTATTGGACGATGTCTTCGGGGATCGAGAATCCATGCTGCTCGATCTTGGCTTTGATGATGGCGACACGGGACTCCATATCCGGCTCGGGGATTTCTGCGATCATTCCTGCGGCGAATCGTCCCCTCAAGCGATCTTCAAGCCCCGGCAGGAGCGCGGGGTGCTTGTCGGATGAGAATACGATTTGTTTGTTGTTGTCCCGCATCGCATTGAAAAGGTGGAACAGTTCTTCCTGCGTCTTTTCCGTGTTCGCGATGAATTGGACATCGTCCATGATGAGGACGTCGTACTGGCGGTACTGATCCTTGAAATTGTTGGCATGACCCGCGCGCACCGCATTGATGTAATCGATTGCGAAGCGTTCAGAAGTCACATAGAGAACTTTCTTGTTCGTGTGTGCTTTCTTGAAATAATTCCCGACCGCCTGTATTAGGTGAGTTTTGCCGTGCCCCGTCTGACCGTAGATGAACAGCGGGTTGTATGCAAGCCCCGGCCGCTCAAGGACTGCGCGCGCCGCAGCATGCGCAAGCTCGTTGAAAGGACCGACCACGAACGTTTCAAAAGTGTAGCGCGGATTCAGGTTGTCACGTTTGTCTATGTAGAGACTCCCGAGGTCGAGTGAGGTGTTCTCGCCCACCTGCGGCCGTGCCGGCTTGCGCTCCGCCGGGGCTGCCGTGGAGCGGTGAACTGCGTATTCGACAGTACGAACGGAGCTGTCGAGTCCGCGTAAAGCCTTCATTATGAGCTTGTGGTGCTTTTCCATGAGCCACTCTTTAACGATTTTCGAGGGAACGGCCACGTGGACGAGTCCTCCATCGCGGCTTGCGATATCGGTATTCCTAAACCACGTGCGAAATGATGCTTCAGAAGTTCCAAGCTCGATTTGCACGAGCGCGTTCTGCCATAATTCACGGTTACTCATAGAAATATTCGCTATGCGCGGGAGGCCGGTCTATTATACGCGCGGATATCAAGAGGGAAAGCAGGGATATTTTCAAAGGCCGGGTGCATAACGTGGGGATAGTGTGTGGATGGAGAAATCCCGAAGATACCGCTCCATCGAATTTACTGTTTGTAGTATTTTGTCCCGTATCACCGCTACGGGGCGCCGTTGTTACCTGAATAATTGTTGCTCAAGGTTCTATGTGCGGTATCGGCGTGATTTCTCGGGGTTGTGTTGGTTGAGAAAATCAGTATAGTGCTTGGATGAAACGAACGTGGCAACCGAAAAAGCGCAAACGCGCAAAGACGCACGGCTTCCGTGAGCGCTCCTCGAGCACTTCAGGCCGCAACGTCTTGCGCCGCAGGCGCCGAAAGGGCCGCGCGCGCCTTTCAGTGTAACGAATGCCCAAAAAATACCGGCTCTCGCGTGCCGATTTTGCCCGTCTCGTGCGGAGTAAGTCCACTCGCGTGCACGGAACACTTTTTTCTCTTACAATCACACACCTACCCGATGCTGCCGGTGTAAAAGCAGTCTGTGTCGTCTCTAAAAAAGTGTCCGCGCGCGCAGTCGATCGCAACAGGGTCGAGCGCCGATGCCGCGAGAGCATCCGCCCAATACTTCCTCGCATCCAAAAACCTGTTGCCTTAGTTTTCCACGCCAAGCGCGAAGCGAGAGTTGCCTCTTTTGCAGAGATATCACGCGATGTTGGAGAATTATTGAGAGAAGCGTACGCACGCGGTGCACCACGTTAGAGGCTTCGTGAAATTGGTTTCGGTGGCCGCGCTATCTTTCCGATGCCTTTGCGTTCGGTGCCTCCAACGAGGTACAATCCGGACACAATGATCTCGTACGTTTTTCACGCCGCGATATACGACCCATTGTACAATGGGCTTGTCTTTCTCGTCGACGTCATACCGACGCACGATATGGGGCTTGCGGTTATTGCATTGACAATCATTGCGCGCATCGTCATCTACCCTCTTTCGAAGCGTGCTATTGCAACACAGATGGCGATGAAAAAGATCGCGCCGGAAGTAGAGAGGGTTAAGGTGAAACACAAAGATGATCGTGAAGCCCAGAGTAAGGCAATTTTCGCACTCTATCGAGAACGAGGGGTGCACCCTTTCGCGAGTTTCGGACTCGTACTCATCCAATTCCCGGTCCTCATCGGACTTTACTGGGTATTTTATGCGGGCGGTCTTCCGGCGGTCGACGCCTCGCTCCTCTACGGGTTCGTCCATGCGCCCGCTGCGATAAACATGTCTTTTCTTGGTTTCGTCGATATGGGAGGGCGCAATATCCTCATCGCCGCGCTCGCTGGGATAACCCAGCTCATCTACAGCAGGCTTTCTATGGGGCCGCGCGGCTCGCAAACGCCGACCGAAGCAACGCTGTCGAGTGACATGGCGAGGAGCTTTGATATGCAGGCGCGCTATGTATTGCCGGTCATTATCGGTGTTATCGGATACACCATTCCGGCCGCAGCTCCTCTTTACTGGACGACGAGCAACATATTCATGATCGGGCAGGAATATCTCGCTGGCCGGCGGTTTAAAGGATAGGTCTGTGTTTGCTCAGCGGTGGGCTGGGGGGTATAGTGCCCCGCATGGAATCAGTCGGGGCAATCCTTAAAGAACTTCTTTCCGTGATAGGTGTGCCGTACACAAGCATCGAACAGACCTCTGCCGCCGGACAGGAAATTTTCTCTATTCACACTGATGGAGACGCCCGCGCCCTCATCGGGGCACACGGGGACACCATCTATGCAATTGATATGCTGGTAAAGAAGATCTACGAAAAGCGCATGCCCGCTCCTCTTTCGGGCGAAGGGCCGGCCGAAGGAGACCATTCTGTGCAGGGAACGCGCGCGCCGATGTTTCTCATAGATGTAAACGATTACCGCGCAAAGCAGATAAAGGACTTACAAGCGAAAGTTCTCATGATGGCCGAACGTGCCCGCTCGCTCCAGTACGATGTCGAGCTATCCCCCATGACTTCCTACGAACGTTTGATCGTACACACCACACTTCAAGGAGCACCGAACGTGAAAACAGAATCACAAGGAGAGGGGCGCGGTCGCAGAGTGGTAATCAAATACTCTGCCAGTGTTTGATATTCCTATAATGCCGGCCTGACGTTCTTGAACGCATTCAACTGCAAGATGTCCGGATTAATCTGGTAGAGGATGAGATAAATAGCAAGAAGAAGAAGAAGGCCAAGCGTGACTTCGCCCAGGATTCTTTTCGCCTCGGCTTTCGTGCTCCACATATCGGCAGCTCCCATATAGAGATACCCAGCGTAGGCTATTCTCAATACGGCGACTATCGCGCCGATTGCAATAGCGAATTTAAAAAGCCCGTTAACAAAATTCGAGAGATCGCCGTTCGAAGTATAAAGCTGGCCAAGCTTCGAGCCAGCCGGGGTCTCCGCAAGAGGCACGAACGTCGCGAAAAGAGCATTTTTTGCCCGAGCACGTGACCACACGATCAATCGCCTGAACATAGTCATGGGGCGAGGCGCAAGAGCCAGAGCGACCGATCGGTCGCGTTTATGAATGAAATATAATTTCCACTACCGTCGATGATCGGATCCATGACGTCAACTGGTGCTCCCGCGTCCGGTGTATACACGAGCTCCGAACTGCCCGCACTCACATCAATACGCCAAATGGCGTCGGACGAATGCGCGGCGCCTCGGTACCATTCATCAAGGAAATCTCGCGATACGACCCCTTGAGGCGCCGCGCAATAGACAACGGCAGTCGTGCCTAGAGACCAGACACACTTGTCTGCAATTGTCCGAAGCGGAACCTCGACCGCGCTCGTGTTCGCGCTCAACCGCGTGAAGAGAGTGAGCGCCCCGTCCTCCGAACGTCCCCACACGAGGGCGCTTGAGGAGGCCCGAGGGAGGATTGTCAGGCCGGGGATAATCCGCAGAAGCGGGACGAGCGTGCCGTCGCCTTTGAGCTCGTAGGAGTATCCAGACACACTGTCGGCAGCTGCCTGCGTGAGAATGATACGTCCATCGGAAAGCCAAAGCGGGCGCCAATGCACGATTGGGGAAGAGAAAACCTGTTTCGGCTTTTCGCCGTTCCATTGCGCTCGAAAACCCGCTGTCCCTGCCTCGTTGCGTGTGAGGTAAAATAACTCACCGGATTTTGGATTGACAACGAGACTCAGGATATTCTTCGCAAGCATGACGCCAGAAAGCGGCGAAACAGCATCCCGCGCGCCACCACCGGTCGAAGATGCCACCTGTATAGATCCTGCGAATGTGGCAATGTCCCCACTCCCGTCAATCGAACGCTCGTAGACGTGCCCACTTCCCATCACAAGCGCTTCGTATATTTTTGGCATGAGCGTGTTCGTCATGCGGATTACTGTCCCGGTTTCTGGGTCGGCCTCGAATACATAGCCGTTAGAGCGCTCAACATAGCGCAAAACCGGGCGCGCTGAATTTTTCGAGAACGCGATACCCGCGACGGGGGCACTAACCACATGCCACAATTGAGGCGGACGGTTTTTTGGTGGAGGTGCAGTCGACGTACGCGCCTGCACAGAAGTATCAGTACCAAGCAGTTTGCCGAAATCTCCACCAAATGATCCGCTGGTCGACAGCGCAGGCACGATTGCAGATTCTCCGGTGAGAACATTCCAGACTCTAGACAAAAATCCAACGTTTGTCGGAGCAGGAGATGATTCGGGGGCAGGCGACAGTAACTGTGATGCATTTCCCCCCGCGTCCCCGAGAGGGGCCTCTACTCCGTATCCTCGCGCCTCGTCTTGCGACAGGCTCGTTTGTGATTGTGTGCGTAGGAAAAAGTACCATCCAGAAAGTCCTCCAAGCATGAGGACAATAAGCGCCGCAAGAATATACTCGATGATCGTTCGCGTATTCATATTCACTGTGTAGTGTTACGGAACTGGTCTTGGAGTGGCTCACTTGACGATAGCATGATGTTCCACACACGCTTCACGTCCGTGTAGAAATTGCTCGTGTGCGTTAGCTCGAGCTCGATAAGCGCGATTCCGTTCGAGTTCGTGGCATTTATGGTGATTTCGCTCGGAGCACTCGCGCTTCGTGGGACCAAGGCACCGTTGACCCGCCATCCATACATAAGAGTGGGGTCGTTGACGCTCCGCGCTTGCGAGAAATACGGAACGGCCGCGAATGTCATCTCGGACTCTGGGATGAAGGTAGAAGCGCCGAGTGAGCGGTGGTAGAGAATTCCGTAGAGCGGATGGTCCTCGTAGAGGGCGAGCATTGGCTCGACCGATTGCGCGGCGACACGCGCTTCTCCCGAGAGCACTCCGTCTTGGGTGCGGACCTCGACCGAGAAGTTGTCGGCTCCGTACAGATGAAGAAAAGGAATATGAACGCTCGATTTCCCGCGCCCCGAAATACTGCCGAGTACTTCGCCATTTCTGCGCCACGTATAGATGAGGTCGGAGGCTGCGATCAGCGGCCCGCTCGGGCGCTTAAAGCGCGGGATGACTGAAAGCTCTAGGGTCGTTCCGGCCGAGACGAGCGCTCTTCCGCGATAGAAAGGCGGAATATAGGAATCCGAGTCAATAAGTAGGTCAAGCTCGGTTGGAATAATAATCGCCCGTCCGGAAGCCGAGACCCAGTCCGGAGCGATTACGCCGACTTCGATGTCAGTCTCTACTCCTAGAGCCCCTGCAGTCACTTGCGCTGAGTCAACGCCGACTCCCTGCGCGATTGTTTTGCCGTTCGCGCGCCAGAGTATCGTGCTTGTCCCAAGGTCGAGCACGGAGCTCTTCACGGCGAGTTCCACGGTTTCTCCAGGGCTCGGGTGAAGTGGAGAGAGGCTGATAGAAAGTGCGCGCTCTATTCCGAGAAGGCCGAGCTGTGCGTGGGCACGCAAAGGAAGAAGGATTGTGCATAAAAATATTACACTGCCTGTAATTATCAGATACCTTACTGTGACGCCCCGCAACGTACTCATTGTTTCGATGCTGTGGACGCTTCCTGCGCCGCGTTGAAATTTATCGGCGACGATTGGATCTGCCCCGCCTGTGTACTCGCACTGGCCGCAACTTTAGACACGGCCTCAGGCGATGTGCCGCCCGCGTTAGCGAGGTCCTGTTTCGCCTTTTTGATCGCGAGTATCTGGGATGGATCCGACGTGATTATTTGATCTTCGGTGTACGAAGCGATGACCTTGATTGCGACGTGTTTCAGACCGGCGAAGAAAATTCCCTCTCCCACGTCGGATTCAAGAAGCAAATATTTTTCTTCGTCGGAAAGCTTGAAGGTTTGTTGCACAAGGTCGACGGAGGTCGGAGATTGCCGTAGAAGCATCTGAATGGAAGAGTTGGTAATCATCGGAATGCCGTAGGGAGAATTCAAGAAGTCGGAGACGTCCTGCGTAATCGTCGAGATGCCGAGGAAGTATTTGCGTCCGCGCTTTGCGATAGAGAAGAGAAACGATGCGGTGTCTTCGCTACGCATCATCCACCACGCTTCATCAATGACCAAGAGGCGCTTGCGGAGTTCTTTTCTGACTGCGTTCCAGATATGGTGCGTGATAATGTACATCGCGACCGGCTTCAGGTCATCTTCCATGTCGCGCACCGAGAATACGATGAGCTTTTTGTTCATGTCTACATTGGTCGGCCTGTTCATGAATCCCGCCCACGTTCCCTTGGTGTATTTCGAGAGGCGCGCGACAAGCGATTCCGACCCCTCCATGCCCGAAAGCACGAGCTCGAAGTCGGAGAGAAGTGGTGGTTCAACCAGAGCAAAGTTGGCATCTGCTGTGATGTCTTTCAAGGCGTAAGTCTCGGTGATTGCCCTGTCGATGACGGCGTCCTCCTCCGGGGTGAGCCCGCCAAGCATGATGCGAAAGAGCCCCACCAGAGTGATGATGTTGTTGCGCAACACGTCAGACGGGTTCTCGTCCTCTCTCGGGATGGCAAGGTCGAACGGATTTATATGGTGCTCCGATGAGAGCGAGATATTGAAATAGCGGCCGCCCACCGTCTCTGCTAGGTATTCATACTCGCGCTCCGGGTCGATGACGATAACCTCGGTGTCGAACATGAGTGAGCGCAGGATCTCCAATTTTGTCGTGTATGATTTTCCGGCGCCGGATTTGGCGAAGGTCACGGAATTGTAGTTCTCCAAACTAAAGCGGTCGAATAGAATGAGTGAGGAATTATGTCTGTTGATGCCATAGAGGATTCCGCGATCCGAAGTAAGATCGAAGGAAATAAATGGGAAGATAGAGGAAAGCGGCGCGGAATTCAGTTTGGTGTGCACATTAATCTCGTCGGTCGCAATCGGAAGCACGGAGCGGAAGCCCTGCTCCTGCTGGAAGAGCGCGGGCCGGATGTAGACCAAGCGCGATTCGAGGATCGAGCGCACTTCGGTCTCCACTTTGTCTATTTCTTCTCGCGTATTGCCGTAAATTGTTAGGTAGAGTCCTACCTCAAAAATGCGCTCCTGCGCTTGCTGGAGAGAATCACGCAGTTGCTCGAGGTCGGAATAGGCGGTGTCGAGCATCGGGTCGCGCACCATACCTTTTTGTTCACGTGTCGATATCTGACTTTGTACCTCGGCAACTTTCTTCTGGAATTTGCGGAGCATATCGTTGGTATCCATGGGGTGAACGAATATAGAGATATCGATGACCTTGTCCATGTTGATGATAGGTGCAAACCACCCCGTCGTGAGGAAGCGCGGATACGAGATAACGAAGAACGTACGCGCTATCTTCTCCCCCAAATCGAGCTCGCGCGAGTTGACGCGGAGAGCATGCGGCGCGATGACGTCTTGGAGGTCGAGCACGCCCGACTTGTATATCTCTTCTGGCAGTACGGGGAGAACGTTCGGCCCTTCTTCCGCTTTCTTTTTTTTAAACAGGTCCAAGAGTGCCATAATTATTTTTGCAGTGGCATCGGCTTTCCTTCTTCACCGGGGTTGAACATCTTATAGAGGAGTTCTATCGCTTCTTCGGTGCCGAGCTGCACGGTGCGCACGCCGGTGCGTACCAATCCCTGCTGTACTATGGCGACGCGCTGCTCCAACTGTGTAACCTGCTCTTCGAATGTTCTGTTCGCGTCTTCAGTACTGGCATTTTTCTTTCCGAAGGGCAACATCGAAAGCATCCCTTTTTTATTGATGGCAATCGAGGGAGAATATGGCACGGCGACAAAGAAATTCTTCGTCATGATGTTCGCGGCCTCGGTGAAGCTTTTCACGAACTCGATGTATTCGCGGATCTGGATACGCATGAGGTCGTCGAGCTGTTCTTTGTATGCGGCCTCAAGAGTCGCGACATAGGGGCGGATGTCGAGCATGCGCGATTGCACGAATATTTGCACGGAGAAGTCGAGTGAGTTGAGGAAATTTTGGAACTGCATGATGAATGCGGTTTGTTCATCCTCGCTCTTGAGCGCGAAGTTGAGTGAAGAAGCGAGAAGGATCGCACGCAGGCCACCGTCTTTGAGTACAACAACGCCGTCGCGCACTTCAGAAACTGGCAAAAACTCCTGTGTCGAGCGAGCGGAAGCGCGGGGGCCTTTGTCTGCTGTTGTAGGCATAGGTCTAATTATCTTTGGGGAGGCGAGCCATCGCCTGTTGGGGGGTGCGGATAGGAACGACAATATCCTCCGATGTCCGCACAATGTGCTTTTCTTCATCGTTTGCCACTCCGGCCGCAATACGTTCTTTGATGTCCAAGCTCCACGCAAGTTCATGGAGCTTGCTTCCCGAGAGCTTGGGGACGTAGATTTCCGAACTACCTAGCGCGAGCTTGCCAATCACAGGCTGGGCAGTCTTCTTTTTGCGTGTATTGTTCCAGAGATACAGCTTGCTTCGCACAAGGAAAAAGAAGCCATTCTCAAGGCCTACTATGAACGGCCGGCCGTTGAACTGGAAAAAAGCAAGGCCAGCGGCAAGCCCTCCGACCACTGCTATCAAAGGTCCGGCAAAGTAGATAGGTAATATACGCCAGAAAATGTAGCAGGCTCCGAAGCCACCCATAACGTAGATAAATTGCTTGAAGGTCAGAGGGCCAAAAATCTTGTCCTCGACCTCGATGAATTGCGGGACTTGGAATTGCATGGCTCCATTATATCAGTGTACGGGGCTCTCCCCCGCCACTGTTCACCCCGTGAGAGAACAAATCGTGTGTCCAAAGACTAGCTTGACCGCATTCTCTCATGGGGTTCACGCTGGCGGCTCGCGATAGGGGTCGTCGTGTACAGACTTGCGTGCGACACTCGTTTCGCCTGCTTTGTACGACTCGGAGACAGGCGCGCGCACGATTCTCCCCTCCGGCGGCGGCGCAGGCGGGGTCGCTGGCTGGACTACGGGGGTTGCGAGCACCGGGCGCATAGGAGCATCACTCAAGACTTGCGTACGCATGCCCTCGACCCCGCTTACCTCTGCCGCTTTTGCATCCGGATGCTCAAGCTCCCGCTCCAGCTCTTCGCGTATAGGCTGGAATACGATGCGCGAAATATCCGCAGCGAGCGAGATTGCCATTTCCTTCGAAATATCAAGGTCGGTTTTCAGACTATCGGCAAGTTCTTCCGGCATCTGGAAGCCCAAGAGCGTCATCATGACTTCGTTCTCGAGAAGTTGCCACTGGTCGAGATGAAGTTTATTGGTATCGGCCAGTGCCCGTAACTGCTTTTGTATGTCCGCTGATGTAATAGCGTTTTGTAGCACTTTTGGCAACTCCTTAAAGCGTTCGCGCAACTTTGTGTTCAACTCGTCCTGCGGGGTATCTACATCCATATATTAAGGCGTGGCCGGCGGCGGAGTTGCGGCCGGAGAATCGGCTTGTATGTCTGCCATAACATCGCGCAAACTTTTGGTCCTTATTTTATTTTTGTAGAGCTTCTTTGTTTCCTGGCCGATCACCTCGTTTGCTCCGGTGGCGCGGCCGAGTGCTCGCTCAAATATGTTGCCCGATTTTTGCCCGATCTTCTCGGCAATGTTCTCACCGCTTTTTCCCATAGCGGCAACAATTGTCTCTGCGGCTCCTTCGGCCAGCCTTTTCGTTTCTTCCTCGTAATCTTTCAACTGCCTCTCCGCCTCCTTCCAAGGCCTCTCCGCCTCCGCTACTCCATTTTCAATGATTTTTACATTCGCCTGTGCTTCTTTTATGCGATTATCTTCGTCACGCATTTGCGACTTCTGTTGGTCAGGAGTTAGGCTGGTATTGGCTGCGATCCTTATTTTCTCTTGCGAGACGCGATCTTTGACAATATCAGCGTTTTGTTGAGCCGCGGCTAGTTTCTGCGGAAGCTGTTGCATCTGTTTTATGTTTTCCGCGTTCGTTTTTTCAGATCGCCGCGCTGCTTCTAGCTGTTGAAGTCCGAGTTCACGCTTCTGCTGTTCAATTCGTCGAGCCTTTTCACGTGCGTTCTCGTTATCATCTGCCGATGGAGCAACTTTTGCTGCTAGTTTTTCAGCAGCCTCCGTACGAGCTTTAACTTGGCTATCGTAACCTTTTGTATCTCTTGTCGATTCTCCCGCCACAAATCCGCTAATACCAGCCGCTTTTGTCGCCGCTTTCATGGCTGTTGTATCCATGAGATTCATCTTGCTGTCCGCAATTTTCCCAATTCCGAAACGAGTTGCTTGTTTGAGTTTAAGAGCAGCCGATTCTTCCAGTTTGCGCGCTTCTGCCCCATATTTTGCAGCCATCGGGCTCATTTCGTCGAAAGCCCTCGCTTCCTGAGCGCGTTTCAACGAGGCAAGCTTGTTTATCTCTTTAGCCTGTCCTATGCGGGTGTTCCGGTACTTGCTTGCCACGAATCCAGCGGTCTGACGCAAGAGCGGTGCGGCGATGAAGCGTGCGCCCATGGTGAACGGCAATGCCGTTGCCATTTGTGAAATATTGAATCCGCCGATTTTGCCGGCCCAGATGCTCGAGAACTTGAACGAAGCAAAAAGTAGCCCGAGCACCATTAGATATATGAAAAGAGATTCAAGATTGACCGCCTTTGTAGGCTCGCTCAGGAGTCCGCCGAGCGTTCCGCCATGCGGCCGCATGGCTTTTGCGATAGAGACGGTGACCCAGAGGAAGAGCATCAAAAGCGGAGCGAAGACCGCGCTCCGTAGGAGCGAACTCCACCACGTTTTCCACCCGTAGCTACTCGTCTCCCACGCAGGGATGAGGTACGAAGCGAAGGCTGCGGACGCAGTGATCATCAGGAAGATTATTAGTACCGCGCGTGAGATGAGTAGGAAAGAGCCGTACAAAAGGACAAGTGCGGCGGCTAGGAAAAGCGTCGATGAGAAAATGCCGTGCAAGAATGCCATCCACCCGTTGTTCAGTGCATCAGCGCCAGCGTCGAGTGTCTTGAACGTCTGGGCCCCGCTTGTGACGCCCATGAGACTGATGAACGAACCGGCTACGCCCGCGTTCGTGAATTTGTACGAAACATCCTCCGCTCCCAATGTGGCTCCTATGGCAGCCACCTGACTGTTCTGCGTGTTCCCCCCGATCCCCGTGGCCTCGTACAACTGCTTGGCGGTGAAGTTTGAAGCATCGATTATCATCTTCGTGAAGAGAAGACTGAAGTTGATGAGTACGGCAATAATAAGCACGCGCGCTATCATCTTTTTTTGACCGAATTCCTTTAGTCCGATGATGATGGATATCGCGATGAAGGTGAATATACCGATGATGAGGATGTTGGCAATATCGCGGAATACGGTCCACGCAATTTCAACGCCCTGCTTGACGCCGCCGCTAAAGAAAGTACCGAACTCGACGACGGTGTAGTTCATGATCCAGTTAAAAAGAAGTCCCGATACTTCAAGAAGCCATGCGGTAAGTTGGATTAATAGAGTTGCGATGACGACTCCGATCAGTCTACCGGTGCATATTACAGGGCTGTACCAGTAATTCGTGAATCCGCTACAGGAGATCTGGTTTGCGGCGCTTGCCGCAGGAGTCGTTTGTGCGGATGCTACAGTGGCGTGCATGGTAAAGGCGGTTTCTGTAAATGACATCGACAACGGAACGCACACAAGCAATATCGCAAGAATTATTATTACTTGCTTGAATCGTGTGCGATGTTTTGTCAGCGTGTACATATTTATTTCCTCCACTTGTCTTTCCAGCCCTGTATGACAGCTGGATTATTGACGTTGCACCAGCCGACAGCAGGGTTCGCGTTGTCGGCCCACGCTTGTACAGTGTTGGTAACGAGCGTACTCATCACATCTCTCACGTTGGTGAGTTGCTGGAGGACGCCGGTGGGGCCGTCCACGTCCGGTCTTTTATGAATCAGGTCCCGTGCAATCAGTGCGTCGAGTTGTTCGATAGCTCTGCGCTGCGCGTCCGGCGAGGTCGTATTTGTGACGCCTTGGATGAGCTCTTCAATGAGCCGCAGAGCGTTCTCGGACTTCTCTATGTTGGTAATCATGGTCGATGCGAGCTCCGCGATCTGCGCGTCTATGACATTCTGCGCGAATTTCTCGGTCGAGGTCGCGATTTCGTATGTCGTGCCACTTGCTACACACGTATTATCACGAGTGACTGGTGCATTTTCACACACTCTCGGGACGACAAGGTTCCAGCACTGCTCCTCCGCGCTCCGCAACTGCGCAATCGTTTGTGTCAGGACCGCGCCAATGGCATTGACCGCTTGTAAGTACGTGGCCTCCACCTGCCGTGCTGCCGCGAGGAGATTAAGTGCGGCGTTGACGACGGCATTGCGGAGTCCTTGCGAGGATTGCTGTGTGATTTGGTCGAGATACGAAGGCTGGCCGCCGATACCTTGCGTGATGCCCGCAAGACCTCCGTCGTTGGTGATGATTTGCGTCGTCATTCCTGCATAAAGGGCGCCTATCATCTGTCCGATGTCATTGGCACTCTCAAGTTGGTACACGGGGCTGTCGAGGATTCTCTGGAACGATTCTTGCACCGTGGCCGCCGGAGTGACCACATTGCCCTCACTATCGGTAACGGGATAGTAACCACGGCCCCAAGTCCACTGGTCTTGCTGGTACTGCTCAGCGCGGGCGATGCTGGCGCCAGCGAGTTCTTCTGACAGGTAGAACGCGGAGAGTGGATCGCACGGAGCGGAACCTGCAGCGGCGACAGCATCCCATATATTTACACCCGTCGGAAGCAGTCCGCTGTGTACGAGCAAAAGATTCCCCTGATATGGGCAGGTAAGTATTTTCTGTGGGGCACGTGTCCTTACGTCGTAGTTGCGCACGAGCGTGCGTGTTATTGGTCCTTGAAGGGATGTGTTGAGACTTTTAAGCTTTTCTCCCTGAAGAAATCCCAGCATTGTCGAGTCTATTGCCCCCGTGAGTATTTCTTGTCCCTCATTAACGACATAGAGCGGTTTCCCGTCGCGACCAGTTGTGACCCCTACAATCGCTCTCTTGCCGAAAGCGGAGGTTGCCGCCTCGCGTTGACGGTCAATCACTTCGCGCAAGATGCATTCTTTGTAGACAAGGATTCCGGTATTAAGTTCGACAGTGGCATCAGCGACGGGCACGTAGACCCCGCCGGTCGCTGCCATAGAACCGATTGACATCGCGTAGGCGCCGTTCAAATTGCAGTCAAAAATCCCCTTCCGCGCGTATTGGTATGGGGGGTCTGTTTGCGCCAGAGCCGGTAGGGGTAAAAGTGCGAACACGAGAATGAAGAGGAGTTTTCTCATGACTTTTTCTGCTTCTGGTACGTCACAAGCGCTTGGAAGGATGCGAGCACATCGGATTCAGCCTGATTGTATGAGCGCAGAAGCGCAACGGAGGCGAATGGATCGTTTGCATTGTCTGCAAGCATCGTCAATACCGTACCGAATTCCTGCAATGCGTTCAGAATGGCGATGTGGCGCGATGCGGCGTCAGTCGGCACGATTATTTTTGCTCCAGCATCTGCCGATGCGAAATAGTTTTTCGCGGCACCCTTTAATTTTTCGAGATACACAGGGTCTTTTGTATCTGTGTAGCGCGCGAAAGTCTCGAATTCAAGCTCGGTATTCTTGAGGAGAGGAGCAAGTGCATCTTGCATGCTCTCGCGATAGACGAGCATGCGCGCATATGAGGTATCAAGGTCCGTCTTGACGTCAGTAAGCGTGTACGTCTTATGCGATATGGGCACCTGCAGGTTCACCGCCATTCTTTCCGCAATTTTCTGACCAACCTCGGGGGTATAGAGCCCCTGTTCTTGTAGCGCTGCGTATGTGTTCACGAGACCACCCAGTATCGCCGAGCCAATTGGAGAGCTCCCATCATCCGATGACGTGGCGAGTTGCGCCCCAGCTTCGTAAGTATCAACTTTGTGTGCAGATACAGGGTCCGTGGAAGCAACGAACGATGTTGCTGCGCGCTTGGCTTCTATCGCGTTGTACGCTTGCCACCCTAAAGCAGTGACGAAAAGCAGAGCCGAAACTGCGGCGGTAACGAAAATTGCTGAAAACCCATACTCGTTGGTATACGCCAAAAAACTCACGCTGCTGTTTGCGCGCTCTTTTTCCACACGATAAGTATAGCGCAAGAAAGAGGGCTCTTAGCTCCCCGGATAGCATTTTTAGGGGAAAATTCCTATGTCGAGCAGGATTAGAGACCCATCGGAGTAAACGTGAAGACACTACCCGCGTCACTCGAAGAAAAGGCGACGCCGTAGGCGCCGAAAAGCGAAGCGAGCGCGATGTAGTTCTTGGTGAAAGTATCGGCCGAAGCGTTGTATTTTTCTATCGCATGAATAAAATCGCTATCGCGCTCCGCTTTGGGAACAAGCGCAAGATTCGTCCCGATCTCGATGTAACTTTGTGTAAGCGCCTTGTGCGTTCCTGCCACTTTAAGCGGCACGTTGTCCATGCCGGCGAGATTATTGCCCAGATTTTGGAAAGAATGGGCGAGATTTACCACCGCCTCGGCTTTGCCCTGATCGGTGCGGTCCTCGACCTGCCCCTTGAGTATTTGCATCATATTTGAGTGCTGTTGTTCGAACGATTCGATGCTTGAGCCAATGTCGTTGCCGTAGCTGTAGAGCTCCTGCTGAAGATCGGTCCGCGCAGAAGTCGATGTTGTAGTACTCACAAGACCGCTCGGTATGAATGCGTATGCGCTCGGGATGTCCCCGCTTGCCGGAGCCGTGTTCAGCCTCGCTCCTTCGCGGACGAGCATCGCAACGAAATCATCAAAATTAAATGAATCACTGGCTAAAACATTCTGCGAAGCAGAATGTTCGCCCGATGCTCCGCTTCGCGGAGCGTTTAGGGGCGGTGTGTATGTGTAGGGCGGACCGCTCTTAACCCGTTGCATGATGTCCTCAGCATACGGAGATGCGCCAGAAGTTGGTACGTAGGAGGCGGGGTCAAGATACGCGTTTCCAGCTCCCCCCCATGCGGTTATTTGTGTTGCGGGGAGCGCAACTTTTTGTCTCTCAACAATGAATGCGCCGACGACGAGCAATATTCCTGCTCCGCAGAGCGCGGAAACATACGGATGCGTGCGGGTCCAGTCCATATTACTGACTACTCCCCATCATAGTTATGTAGGTCCCAGGCCAGACGATGACCGGCTGAATCGAGACAATGCAATAGTAGGGAGCACCCGCAAGTCCCAAGAGCCATTGGCCCCCATGGGTTGGTGGACCGAATTGATAGGTCTTTGTAGACGGTGTCCAGATATAGGGTCCGCCGCGCGGGGGCCCGAGATTTGCGTAAATCGCTTGGTTGTAGCAGGGGATGACCATGCTTGCCTGTCCTCCAAAAGGAAATGCGAGCGCCCATGCTGGGAAGAGAAGCGCAAGAATACCTGAGACGGCACACACGACGCGCATACATGTATTATACGGCATACGGCAAGCAGAAACCTGCGACGTTCACAGTAACTCTTGTGCAATCTTGCCCCACTTTTCAAGGGGCACATCTTCAGCGCGTGCTTTTTCACCCATGCCGGAGAGGGCGAGTGCTGCACGTGCCTCCTCTTTTCCGAATACAGCGGCAAGATTATTCGCAAGAAACTTTCGTTTCGATGCGAACCCCGCCCGTACCACCTTGAAAAACACCTTTTCGCTTACATTTAAGAAAAATACTTTTGATATATTGTCGACGAGCAGTATTGCGGAATCGACCGAGGGTGGCGGAGAAAAGTTGCCCCGCGACACTTTTGCGACGACCTTTGGCGTGCCATACGCTTTGACAGAAAGTGAAAGAATACTTTCTTTGCCGTTTCGAGCGATGATGCGCTCGGCGACCTCTTTTTGCACGAGAAGTGCCATCGCGCGCGGCTGCACCTTGGCTTCGAGAAACTGCCTGATTATTTCTCCTGTAATGTAGTACGGAATGTTCGCGGCCACGACATATTTTTTCAAACCCAACGTTTCCGCCGTGACGTCACGAATGTCTTCGAGAACGACTTTCAGCTTACCCGCGCGTATTTTTTCGGAAAATGTCCTTTGTAGTTGCTCGACGAGCTTCTCGTCTTTCTCGATCGCGACAACGTTCGATCCCGTCGCCAGGAGCTCCTTGGTGAGCGCGCCCTTTCCCGGGCCTATCTCAAGAATCTTTTCATCTGGCTGCACACAGACGGCTTCCGAGAGTTTTCGCGCGGCCCAGGGCCCCGTCAAAAAGTGCTGCCCGAGCCGCACCCCTTTCTTTTTTCTAGCGGATTTCATAGAAGTCATCGAGAAGTCCGCTTTTTTTCTGCGCGGGCGTGCTCGTCACGTCGGCGAGTAGCCGCGCGTCAATGTCGGATAGAAATTCAGAAGGAAGCGCACGTTCGCGTGTGCCATATTTTGAGCGCTCACAGGCATAGCTCAAGAATAAATATTTGCGCGCCCGCGTGAGCGCGACATAGAAAAGTCGGCGCTCTTCTTCCGGATCGAGCGCTTCCTCATTGCGTATCGAAGGAAAGAGTCCTTGCTCGAGACCGACCACAAAGACCGCGTCAAATTCTAATCCTTTCGCGGCATGTACTGTCATGAGCGATATCGCACCTTTGTCGCGATTCATATCGAGCTCATCTTGCTCGCTCTGCAGAGCCGCTTCTTCCAAAAGCCGCTCGATACCGAGAGGCGGCTCGTCGCTCTCGTATTTTGAGGCGAGATTCGCAAGCTCGCGCACGTTGCCGAGGTGCTCCGCATCTTCCTCGGTATTCCCTCCATACATTTTTTGTATCCCGCTCGCTTCAATACAGAAGCGTACAGCCTCTGATGTGGGCAATGTATTCAGCGCGTGCCTAATTACCGCCAGTGTTTCTTTGAAGGCCGCAACTTTTGTGCTCGTTGCTCCGAGCGGTTGCCCCGAGAGCATTTTATCGAGCGTCACCTTCCCAATACCGCGTGGCGGCACTCCGACAATGCGCACAAAATCGCTCTTAGCTTTCGGATTAAGCGCCACGCGCAGATACGAAAGAACATCTTTCACCTCTTTTCGCTCGAAGAATCGAGTGCCCAAGACACGGTACGGAAGTCCTGCATGCAAAAGAGCCTCTTCTAGTACGCGCGATTGTGCATTTTCGCGATAGAGCACCGCGATCTCATGCGCAGGCACGCCCTTGTCGATAAGGGTAGCGGCTTGTTCTACGACGAACCACGCTTCGTACCGCTCATCAAGAGCTCCATACATGGTAATCGGGTCTCCAGTTTCATTTTCGCTGAAGAGTGTCTTAGGAATTCTGTTCGTATTTTTCTCGATGACCGCATTTGCAGCGGCGACAATCGTGCGTGTGGAGCGATAATTTTGCTCGAGCCGCACGACCTTCACTTTAGGGAACACGCGCTCGAAGGAAAGCAAATTTCCGATCTCCGCTTGTCGCCACGTATAGATACATTGATCCAAATCTCCTACAACGCACATATTGCCACGCTCGCCGCAGAGAAGTTTCATAAGCTCGTACTGCACACCGCTCGTATCTTGGTACTCATCGACGATGAGGTAGCGCCACCGATTTTGCAAAAGCGAGAGTATTTTCGGGGACTCGCGCACGAGTGTAAGCGTGCGCACCAAGAGATCATCGAAGTCTAGGCTATCTTCCGCTTTGAGCGCCTGCTCGTAGCGCTCCCATACTTGTGCCACCATTCTTTCGCGGCGGGTCGATGCGCGCTCACCATACTCTTCGAGCGATTTACCTCCGCCTTTCTCGCGCGAGATGGCCCCGAGTATTTGTCGCGGTGTCCACTCCTCGGTATCGAGCCGCTTGAGCTCGGATTTCACGGTCCGCAGGCTATCATCGCGGTCCCAGATGCTAAAACTGCGAGAAATGCCAGCTTCCTTATGGAACTCGCGCAAGAGCCGCACGCCAAGCGAGTGGAAAGTGGCGACGAGCGGTGTCCCCTGAGCTTGTCGAAGGGCGTTACCAAGCAATTTCTGCACTCTTTCGCGCATTTCCCCCGCGGCCTTATTCGTAAACGTGACCGCAAGTATTGACGAGGCCGGAACACCTTCTTCTATTAGGTGCGCGATGCGGTGCACGATAGTTTTCGTCTTGCCGGCTCCAGCTCCAGCCACTATCAAAAGCGGGCCATCGATGTGTAAAACAGCAGCTTTTTGTCGGTCGTTCAAGCCTTTGAGATACGAAACCTCGCTAGAAACCATAAAATCTTGGGGGAAAGGTAAGAGTGTCATTCGGAGAGTTGAAACGAGAAGATTCTGGTGGGAACATGCGCGGACTATAGCACGTGACGGCGCCCCTGTTTAGAGAATGGCTTGAAATAAGACTATAAATGGCTGCTAACACGTTATCCACCGTTGTTATCGAATATGAATTGACTGTGAACCCCTGTAAAGGTAGAGTGGACCGAGCGGCACCAACTGACCTTCCGGCTCATCTTAAAAGAGTGAGATTTAGAGCCAAATTTCCAGACATCCGCACGTGCCGTGGCTCAAATTAGGCTTATTATCTAGCGCAGCGAGGGAAGACAAGAGGCTTGCTTCTGTATGTACCTTGCCAGCGATGATGAAAAGCCGATGAAATCGGCTTATATCAGAGAAACAAAGTGATCCTCGCGCGGATTTTGCAATTCCGCGAGCGGTGAAATATCGATCGTTAAAATCCGTTCGCTCGGCGGCCACTCTCATATCCCTCCTTCTCGTACTTGGAACACTCATGCCGGTGGCCGCTCGGGCAAGCGTTTTGAGCGACTTTGTGGCTTCTGTCATGCGAAATCCGGAGAAGCAGACCAACTCTGTTTCTGGCGGAGGCAATGTTCAGACAATGCCGCTACCCAAGCCCGCGATGAATGCTGACCCGATGGCCGGCAAGGGCGGTGGCGACATCAAGATTGTTGACGACAGCGCGCTCGTTCCCGATGAGGGACCTTCCGGGACGCCCGTCGAATATGAAAGACCGAAGAACTCCAAGATCAGTCTCTACGTTGTGCGCGAAGGAGACGCGCTCTCTTCGATAGGGAAACTTTTCGGCGTCTCGCCCAATACCATCCTCTGGGCGAACGATTTGCCACGAGGGTCTGTCATACAAGTGGGTCAGGAGCTCACCATCCTTCCCGTCACGGGGGTCAAACACACAGTCAAGAAAGGAGACACCCTGGCATCGATTGCCAAGCAATACGGAGGCAATGCGAATGAAATTGCGAGTTTTAACGGCCTCGATGGTCCACTTGCTGTCGGAACCAACATCTTGATACCGGATGGTGAGATTGCGGCGGCTCCTGCAACAAAGGTATCAGCCGGGATTGCGACTCCGAAAGGCACACCCACACAGATTGGGTACTACCTGCGGCCCATCGTTGGGGGTACGAGGACGCAAGGTATTCACGGATACAACGGCGTTGACCTCGCCGCCCCAATAGGCACGCCGATTCTCGCTTCTGCGGATGGCAACGTCATTATCGCGAAAGAGACGGGATGGAACGGTGGTTACGGAAGCTACATTGTTATCCAACATAACAATGGGACTCAGACGCTCTACAGCCACGCATCCAAGGTCGGTGTCTCTGTAGGTCAACATGTAAATCGAGGCGTAGTCATCGGAGCGGTAGGGAGGAGCGGTAAGGCGACGGGGCCACACGTTCACTTCGAGATACGTGACGGGATTAAAAATCCGTTCTAATACATCGCTATGAACAACCTACTCATAACGCTCAGTTACCTCATCCGTTTCCTTGTGTAGGAACAGCCGATTTTACTTGCGCGAGACGGGAAGAAATGCTACTTTAGGGTAGCTGTGTTAACGATGGATGTCATAGTTGATCTCCAGTATGGAGATTGCGGGAAAGGCAAAGTTGCCCACTATTTAAGCCACAAATACTCCTATACGCACGTGCTCCGTTACAACGGCGGTTGCAACGCGGGACACACCATTTTCCATAAGGGAAAGAAATTCGTCACCCACCACATTCCGGCGGGCGTTTTTTTTGGCGTGAAGTCCATCATCGGCTCCGGATGCGTGCTCGACCCCGACCAATTCTTCCGAGAGATAGTTATGCTCGAAAAAGGCGGCGTACGCACAAAAGGAAAGATATTCATTGCCGATAATACGCACGTCATCACGGATGCGCACAAGAATGAAGACAAGCAGAAAGGCGGCAAGATAGGTACGACGGGTCGTGGCAACGGCCCCGCGTATCGCGACAAGTACGGCCGCACGGGCGTCCGCGCGCTTGAGATTCCGAAACTTAGGCCTTACCTAATCAATCTCTACAAGGAATGGTATGAGAATAAAAAAGATGTGCATATCCTCGCGGAGGGTGCGCAGGGATTCGGTCTCGATATTGATTGGGGCGATTATCCATTCGTTACTTCGAGCCACTGCACAGCAGCCGGCGCACTTTTGAATGGACTTCCGGCGAGCGCAATTCGTGATGTGTGGGGCGTTGCAAAAATCTATGAGACATACGTCGGCAGTAAGAAATTCCAGCCGAAAGGTGAAGTGTTCAAAAAAATAGCCGAGCTTGGGGAGGAATTTGGCTCGACAACCGGCCGCCGCCGCCAGACCAATTGGATGAACATGCAAACCCTTGAACGTGCTATTCGGATGAACGGAGTCACGCACATTGTCTTCAGCAAGACCGACGTCTTGCGCGCGGTGGGAGAGTGGGCGGTGATAGATAAAAATAAAGTTGTGTCGTTCAAAAGCGAAAAAGCGATGCAGGATTTCATCCTCAAGCGCCTCAAATCATTCGGTATCGCAAAAAACAAAGTGTATTTTTCGGATAGCAAGGAGACGATTTGAGGAACTGCTCAGGCCATTTCACATCTCTCTGGCTCGATACTGTAATGCCTCCAACATATGTCCCGGTTCTATTGTTTCGTTTTCTGCGAGGTCGGCGATGGTGCGCGCGAGTTTGATGGTGCGATGATACCCGCGCGGGGAAAGTTTCATCGAGCGAGCGGCGCCTTGGAGCGTTTCCTCCGCTTTCGGCGTAAGCACCGCGAACGACTCTATCTCTTTTGGCCCCATATCCGAGTTCGTCGAGATCCCTTTCGCCTCTTTGAATCGCTCGCTTTGGCGCGCACGAGCGCGAGCGATGAGCTCGCGCGCGCGGGCCGTCTCGCCCGAAGCCCGCTTTGCTTTCATCGAGAGTGATTCCGGCGGCATCTCGCCCACAGAAACCCACATGTCGATGCGATCGGCTATCGGTCCCGAGAGCTTTCTGCGATATTTCTCGACGAGGTGCGGCATACATTTGCACCGCTGAGTGCCCCAAAATCCACAAGGGCACGGATTGAGCGCGGCTATGAGCATGAAATTAGCGGGAAATATCACTGAGCCTTTTGCGCGCGCAATAGAGACCACCCGATCTTCAAGTGGCTGGCGTAGCGCATTGATTACATCACGGTGGAACTCTGGGAATTCATCAGCAAAAAGGACGCCGCGATGCGCGAGCGTTGCCTCGCCGGGGCGAATTCCACTTGAGCCACCGCCGATGAGCGCTGCATACGATGATGTGTGATGTGGAGCGCGGAAGGGTGGGCGGAACATTGCATTCCCGCGGAGTGTTCCCGCGAGCGAATGAATTGTCGTCACCTCTATCATCTCTTCTTCGGAAAGATCTGGAAGTATCGAAGCGGCCGCACGGGCAAGCAAAGTTTTTCCTGTGCCGGGAGGGCCATACAGCGCGATGTTGTGCCCGCCAGCGGCGGCGATGATGAGCCCGCGCTTGGCGCTTTCCTGCCCGCGGATCTCGTCGAGCGCGGCAATGTCGTCCTCTCGCGCCAACTTTTGGCGTGCCGGCATATCTCGCGGCTTCGCGTCGGGATTTTGCAATTGCTCAAGCGCGTCCGCGAGGGACGAAACTGGACGCACACACAATTCTGAAATCAGAGAAGCCTCTGCGACGTTGTCTTCAGGCACATAGATGGAGGCGAATCCTGCGTCGCGCGCGGCGGCGGCTATCGAAAGACATCCGAGGATGGGGGAGAGTGTGCCGTCGAGCGAAAGCTCGCCCGCAAACATTTTTCCGGCAGGGTCGAAGTGTATCTGCTCGGAGGCCAGCAGGAATGATAGTGCGAGCGGCAGATCGAAAACCGCGCCCTCTTTTTTCAGCGCAGCGGGCGCGAGCGAGAGCACGATTTTTTTGTTACTGCGCTTGGGCGACTCGAGCTCATCCGTATTTTTTATCGCTGCGGCGATGCGATCCTTCGCTTCCTCCACCGATTTGTCCGGTAACCCGACGATGGTAAAAGCATGCAGACCTTTCACGATGTCACACTCGACGGAAACCACCGCGCCTTTCGGCAGCATCGGCTGAGCCCCGAAGACTCTCGCGAATCCCGAAGCGATTTTTTGTTTTGTACTCACCGCGCCATTGTACCAAGCGTTTTTGTACTTAGGCGTGCGCTATGCACGTGCGTGCCGCCGGATTCGCTTCGAGGCGGTCAAGCGAGATCGGTTCTTTGCCAATCTCGCAGAGCCCATAGTTCTCGTCTTCCATTTTTTCGAGGGCAGCTACAATGTCTTTATGACGTTTTTCAAGCTCCTCCACCAGCGGCACATTGGTCACCAGTTCTTCGATTTGGTCGGCTGCGTCCGTGGGATCAGCCTCGGTGCCCTGCAGTCCGCTCGAATTTCCCTGCCAGTTGCCGCTCTCATTCTGGACGCGACCGTGGCCCGCGAGCTCCTCTTCCAGAGAATCACGCTCGGCCTCGAGCGCTCCACGCAGCTCTTCCAGTTGATTTCCAGTGATGTGTACCATAGGCGAGATGGTAGCAAAAATAAAGCAATGATACCAATATCACAACTTGCGGCTTGCCTGCAGGCGGCTTAATATCTCAGTGAATGAATACGGACTTTCAGCGATAATAAGGATGTTCTGCGTCGGGAACGAATAATAAAGTTGTGTAGTACCGGAGTCATCTTTGAGTGCGCGCACATCATAGTTGCGCATCACAAGGTCTTGGAACACTCTCTTGATGGGAAGCCCATTACCGTCAGTTGCGAGTACGGGCACTGAGGTAAATACAGGGGCGAGGTCGGCATTTAGGGAAGATTCCCATTCGAGCATTCCCGCGAACGCGTGATCGTGGGAAGTGACCGGTATCACAAAGAGCGGCGCATTTTTATCCACGGTATGTATACCGAAAAAGAAATCATTGCCCAGGGCGCGTATGAGGTCTTCGGGAGCGTGCACGCCGAGTGCCTGCATAAATTCGGCGAAGGTCGCGGGGACTTGCTCCGAACCACCGTCCGTCCCGACTGTCTTTACTGGGATTATTCTCGTGATGGAACCGAGCGACCCGTTTTGTGCAACACGCGCGGAAGCGAGCATACGCTTGAGGTCACCCTGCGCGGTATCATCGAGGGAAAGAGGCACGCTTTGTTCGGCGAAGAGAATTGATGAGGCGTTTATCGGAGGAGGTGGAGTGCCTGTACGTTGTTGCATGACGGTGTACACGCCGAAAAGCGCTCCTGCGCCGAGTAGCATCAAAAGCACGATACTGAAAATGACCCCGAAGGTCCGTTTCGACCTCTGCGTCGTCGCGGGAGCCTCCACTTTTTCCGCGGCTTTTCGGACGCGACGATCTTCCTCGAGCGACACCGCACGCACGACCGATATTTTTTTGTCCCGTACGACACCCTGCAGGTCGTCCTTGAGTGTGTGTACCGCGGCGACGCTTCCCGCTTCTCGCTTTGCACTCTGCGCGGGGACGTCCTTGGAAATTTGTGTCGGATCCGCGATGCTCTCTTTGAGCGAGGGCGCTTGTGGCGAGATAGGAGAAACAACTTTTGCGTCCGCGGCTCCATTCTGATCGCCTGTCTGCGCGGGCGCTCGGCGCTCGGGCAGTTTCACCTCATCGAGTATTTTTGTGATATCGGCGCGGATAGTTTTTGGTTCTGGTTTTGCCGCAGACACAGGGAGGGTCATCGATACTGGTGGAACGGCGGAAGTTACCGGTGGACGTGGTTTCGGTTGCGGAGCCGGTGCGGGGGTTGGAGGAGGTACTACTTTAGGCACGGCCGGAGGCACTGTAGGAACAGGCGGAGATACCACTTTCTTTTCGTGCGGGATGACCACCTCCTCGAGGATTTTGGGTTCAGGCGCGTCCTGCAGTAGATTAGGCGCTGCTGTGGTAGCAGTGTTGAGGGCGACCGGTGTGCTCGGCTGTAGTTTAGATGCGTCTGCGGCTAAAACATTCTGTTTGGCAGAATGTTCGCCCGACACCGCATTAGATGCGGTGTCTAGGGGGTCCTTTTGAATCTCGTCTGCCATGGGAATCTCCACCGCCTTCAGCCGGCTTGAGCCCTTTGCGTGCGGCCCACTCCGGATCGGCTGCTTTGATAGAGAGATTATAGCGCCCTTTCTCGTCGATCTCTTTCAAAACGACGGGGACGATGTCGCCGAGCGCTAGTGCATCCGATATCTTATTGATTCGGAACGGGGCGACCTCGGATACGTGTACTAACCCGTCGTTGTTGGGGCCGATTTTTACGAAAGCGCCGAAATCCATGAGCCGCACGACGGGACCTTCGAACTTATCCCCCACCATATATTCGCGCGTGAGGTCTACTATCTCTTTGAGCGCGGCCTCGGCGGTGCCATTGCGACCCGTCACGAAGATAGTCCCGTCTTCCTCGATGGTGATGTCGTCGCACAGTGTGCGCTCGCGGATGCCGTTGATGGTCTTTCCCCCAGGACCGATGACGAGACCTATCTGGTCCTTCTTGACCACGGTCGTGAGTATCTTGGGCGCGCGTGGAGAGATGTCGGCGCGCGCCGCAGAAATTTCTTTTGTTATCACTTCGAGTATCTGCATGCGCGCGATTTTGGCCTGCGCGAACGCCTCAGCCAATACTTTGAGCGGCACACCATCAACCTTCACATCCATTTGCACCGCTGTTACGCCCAGAGAGGTACCGGCCACTTTGAAATCCATATCGCCATGATGGTCTTCCGGTCCTTGAATGTCGGTAAGCACTTTATATTTCCCTTCTTTTGCGTCGCTCATCAAGCCCATCGCTATCCCCGCGACAGGGCGTGCAATGGGGACTCCTGCGTCCATGAGCGCGATTGTGCCCGCACAGACGGTCGCCATCGATGTCGAGCCGTTAGACGCCAGACATTCGGAAACGATGCGGACCGTGTACGGGAACACATCTTTCGGAGGCATCATGACGCGCAGTGCTTTTTCCGCGAGTGCGCCGTGCCCCGTCATGCGGCGGTTCATGCCGCCGACCCGACCTGTCTCGCCCACAGAAAACGGCGGGAAATTGTAGTGGAGCATGAACGACTTTTTCGTATCCTGGTTCTCGATCGTATCGAGGAGCTGGGCGTCGCCGGGGCCGCCAAGAGTGAGCGCAGCCAAGACGTGTGTTTCTCCACGGTAGAAAATGCCGGTTCCGTGGATGACGGGCGAGACCCCGCCGGCTTGTGCAAAGAGAGTACGTATCTCATCGAGTGCGCGGCCGTCAACGCGCTTCCCTTCTTCTATTGCGAGCTTGTGTACGAATGCATCAAGACGCTCTTCGTAGTATGAATCGATCTGTCCTGAATGCATATCCGGGAGTTTTTCCGTAGCCATCTTCATCCATTCAGATTTCATCGGGCCTAACTCCTGTTTAATGAGCTTCCCCGCTGAAGCATTGAGTTTGGGTGCGACGAGCTCCGCGAACGCCGCCTCCAGTTCGGGCGTCGTCTCGGGCACTTTGAATGCCTGTTTTTCCCTTCCACGCTCGGCAATAATCATTTTCTGCCACGTTTGCATCTTTTCTATCTCCTCACTCGCGCGCGTAAGCGCTTTTTCAAGAACAGACTCGTCTATTTCACGCGCGCCGACCTCTATCATGTTGATAAGGCCGTCTTTGCCGCAGACCGTGAGGTCCATGAGCGCCTTTGGGGGGAGCTCTTCTTCCCGTTGCTTATACGTGGGATTTACAATGAGAGCATCATTTCCCTCTTCGAGCCCGATGCGTAGCGATGAGACAGGCCCGTTCCACGGAATATCGGATGTTGCGAGCGCAAGAGACGCTGCGTTGATGGCGAGTATGTCGGTGTCGTATTCCTCGATAGAAAGGACGGTAATGATGACCTGCACTTCGCGCTTCAGGCCCTTGGGGAACAAGGGGCGGATAGTGCGGTCAACCATGCGACCCGAGAGCACCGCCTCGTCGGAAGGTCGCCCTTCGCGGCGCATGAATCGTGAGCCGAGGATCGCTCCCGCGGCGTAAAACTTCTCCTCGTATTCGACAGAGAGCGGGAAATAATCTTTGTCCGATTCCTTGCCCATGACGGCGGTTGCCAAAACCGCGCTGTTACCATAGCGCACCAATACCGATCCGTTCGCCTGGTCCGCCCAGTCGTTGAACTCGGCGGTCATTGTCTTCCCGCCGATCTCGACGGAATATTCTTTTTTCTGCATGTACAAAGGTCTTCTAATGACCCTCGGATTTTAGGTCTCAAACCGAGTTTGAGAACTACCTATCCAAGGATCGCTGATAACGTGAACAACTATAGCATAAAGGCTATACTTGTCACCATGAACATCGTTATTCGCCGGATGTTCCGATACGCTGTCGCGAGTATCACCTTTTTCGTCCTCGATCTTCTCGTAGTGTTCGTGCTGACTGGATTTTTCCACGCCTACTATGTCGCCTCGGTCGTCATAGGTTTTACCACGACGACCGTCGCGCTCTTTTTTGCGAACCGAACATGGACGTTCGGAAAGAATGTACACCCGCTCCGCGCCATCTATGCGGTGCTCGTGGCGGTAACTACGCTCGGTATTGTCACGGGCCTTACCTATCTTGGCGTCGAGTATTTCGGCCTTTACTATATTGTCGCGCGCGTCGTCGCCGCGTGGTTCGGACTCGCGTGGAGTTACCTCGGAGATTCACTCTTTACGTTCGAGGTACGCCCACTTGAGTGATTATTTTTTGGAAAGATTCCACAAGGCGTTGAAGAATTCGCGATAGCCGTCGGCAATCGTTTTTCCAGTGACGGTTATGCAAAGTACAGGATCACCGAAAATATTGAGCGTGATGTTGTCGTGCCAAATATCGGTGTTCATAAGCCCGGTGGCGTGACCGGGGAGTATTCGAAACGACCAGTGCCCCGTTTTCTCGAGCATCTGTAGACGCTCGTGTTGAGCCTCTCCTCCGAGATAACGCGTCTTAATATTTTTCTCTCTCGAGATTCGGAGATATTCGTCCCATGCCCCCTCGGCTTCGAGAGTTGTTTGGTATCGTTCAGTTTCGCTTGCGATTACGTCGATAACAGTGTCATTTGGTTGTCGCTTGAGCAATTCGAATTGTTGTGCGACGAAAGAGCTGTCACCCTGAAAAATCTCCACATCTTGCTCGCGCTCTCCCGCGTATCGGCTCTGAAGCTCTTTCGCCAGTGCGTTTGCGGCAAGCTTCTTCTCCTCGATGAGCGAGAGCAGGCGATTGGGCGTGTTAGCGCTGAACTTTTTACGGCCATTTTGAACCACATGCCGTGCAAGGCCTTTTTCCTCGAGCTTTGCAAGCGCGTCATACACAAATTGTCCGTGAAGACCAGTCATTCTAATGATTTTCGACGTGCCGATGTCCCGGTAGGGCAAGAGCGATAGGTACACGCGGCTTTCTTTTTCCGATAGCCCCAATCCAGCAAGCCTGGTTTCAATCACAGTATTTTCATCAGTATTTTTTGACATATAAGAAGGAAGTACCCTATTTAGAAGCTATTTTATCATAATAGTATCATCAATAAAGATTGACAATAGGGTCAGACGTGGTATAGTTATGCAGGAAATCGAAGCTCATTAACTCAAATTGACTGCAGTATTCAATCCACGCCGACATCGAGAGGAGGTGATTTGAATGTCTGGCACAATCGGGCTTTTCGAAGCCCGGGCCTGGGTCGCTAAACAGTGCGGCCTAGCCAAGAAGAAGGGAGATGAGGATCTGATCCCGTCGGGAGTACAAACTCTCGAGAAATTCGGGATTGATTCCTTCTTCGCCTTTAGCAAAGGTGACGAAGTCCCCGCTTCTTGGCACGAAAGGGCCGAGTTGCTGGAAGACATGCTGAATGTCTTCCACCCGGAGAACGAGAAGTTCATCTTTCTCGGACTCGCGGACCACGAGCAATTCTTAGTGGTCGAATCTTCTGGGCCCGCCTCTGTTGTGGTGGTTCCGGTCGCTTCCCTGGCCTTCTAGGGATTGAAGACTTGGAGAGGGACTACGGCCCCTCTCCCCTTATTAGAGAGTTTGTGAAAGTCGAACTCTCTTAAAGGAAAGTTCTTTGAAAATATTTGGGAAGTGGTCGTAGCAAAGATGCGGCGGTACACCCCATCTTTGCTGTGACTACACCCAAATCAACCAATTGGAGGATTCCATGCAGCATTCTCGAGTTAGTCCCGATGAATGGAAAGTCGGTCTCTACGAAAGTTTCGACAAAGTTCGGCGACATACCGAGCCATACGAGATGACCGTCGGTAAATTCGACATCTTGGTACTTCCGAACGTCTTTTCGCCGAAGTACTTCACGGACAGTCTGTGGTTCGCAGAGCGGCTGCCTGCAATCGTGAAGAGTGCGAGCTTCCTCGAAATCGGAACTGGAACCGGTATCGCGGCACTCTACTGCGCGGCTGCAGGCGCCACGGTGACGGCGACTGACATCAATCAGAGGGCGGTCACGAACACCATCCGTAACGCGAGAAAGGCGAGCCTTCCGATTTCCGTGCGCCATGGCGATATGTTTGCGCCGCTGTTCTCGTTCGAGAAATATGACTACATGTTCTGGAACCACCCGTTCAATAGTTGGAACGGGCAGGTACCCGACATGTTGATGCGGGCGGGAATCGATCCCGATTATCGTGACTTGGAGCGCTACATGCTTCATGGCAAGAGCCATCTCACAGGTCGAGGAGCGCAGCTGCTCGGGTCTTCGGATATGGCGGAAGTCGATTGCATCAACGAAATCGCTGATCGGTACGGCAGGAAGTTGACCGTGCTTTCGGAGGGCGAAATGCCCATCGAAAACGGTAGCGAGGTGTGGAACACGTACTACATCTATCGCATCGATACGTTGTGAACCTCGACACAATACCCCGCGCGGAGAAATCCGCGCGGGCAAACTTTTTAATATTTCTTATTCCACACCCGTGATCTTTCCTATCTCTGAGATGTCCTGCTCATTTTGCGGCGCGATGGAATCCTCCGGCGCGGAGACTTGCACATCGCCACCATCACGTGTGCGGCCGCCACGCGAAGAACGCGTGGGGCGATAGTTCATTAGATAGCGGCGCGGGTCTTCGTCGAGGTCGAGAAAGTGATCGGCTGCTTCTTTGAGCTTGCCGGAGGTCGAGCGACCGAAAGAGGCTATCTCCACCTGACAGCCGCCGTGCACCTGAAGGTATTTGACGAGCGGAATGAAATCACCGTCGCCGGTGAAAAGTATCACCGTGTCGAGTTTGGGTGACATCGTGATGGCGTCTACCGCCATGCCGACGTCCCAATCTGCCTTCTTGGCGCCGCCGAAGAATATTTGGAGGTCTTTCGTCGTCGTTTCGATGCCAATCTTCTCGAGTGCTTCGAAAAAACCCTTCTCCTCGCCACTCTCTGTCGTCACGACATAGGCGCGAGCGCGGATGAGGCGGCGCCCACCGAGGGAGTCTTTTAATACGTTGCCGAAATTCACGCGCGCGTGGTAGATATTCTTCGCGCTGTGATAAAGGTTTTGCGTGTCGATGAATACACCGACGCGTTGTTCTGGATGTTTAATGATAGCCATATGATTTTGCGAAATTACCAAGTCTCGAATCTACTGATTCGCATGTGCGTTGCGTCCATTGTTACGCGACCTGTTTTCAGTAATTAGTCACTAGGGTCTAGCCACTAGTGAAATACATTTATTAAAATATCCACTAGATAGAGTATAGCTTACAAAACGAAAAGGAGGAATTATTTCTTCAAACCAAGCTTTCTAACCAAAGTACCGTATGCGCGACGATTTGTAGCCTCCAAGTACTTCAAATGCTTGCGGCGGTCTGCGACGAGACCCAAAAGACCGCGACGACCATGTTTGTCCTTGCGATTCTTATCCAAATGCACAGAAAGTTCCTCAATTCGGCGCGTCAAAACGGCAACTTGCACCTCCGGAGAGCCAGTGTCCGTGTCGTGCCGGCGCGATTTAGCAATCTCGTTTGCTTTCTTACGCTTCGTAAGCATGGTAGAACAATATCACATTCCGTGGCTCAACGCAAGCTCCCAATTTGTCCAAACGCCTCACGTTTGGCTACAAATTGCAGTCCTTTAGGGCTCCCTGCCCCTTCTTATTGCGTTTTGGGCGTCGTGGTATCCGCTGCGGCCGGCGTATCCTCAACCTTCTCCAGTTGAATCTCGAAAATGAGTGTCGAGTTGGCGGGGATTATCACTTTTCCTGAAGCGTCTTTCACGTCTTGCGCCCCATAGCCGAAGCTCGGGGGAATAGAGAGCACGCGCTGGCCACCTTCTTTCATGCCATTAACTCCTATCTGGAAGCCGGCGATGAGACCCCCCGCGCCCAGAGTGAATTTGAGCGGCTCATTGTTGTGTGCGGCAGAGCTGTCAAATACAGTACCATCGGAAAATTTGCCCACATAGAGGACGGAGACGGTGTCGCCGGGCTTCGCTTCCCTGCCAGTGCCGACTTTCACGTCCTGTCCTTGCACTTGATCGGTTGCTCCTGCTGCCGAAGCTGCCTGAGTTCCTGCGGGAGTGTTATTGCCCATGAATTTGAAGATAAAATATCCGCCGATAAGAATGACAATAATGACGACGAACCCGATAACCATTGGTTTTGTGTTCATATCGCGCCACGATACAGGCACACAGTATTTTTTGCAAGCTCCCGATTTGTCCGCGCGAAGCGCGGCAACAAATCGCAGTCCCTTTGGGGTTGGGGACAAAATTCAAGAAGAGTATACTGAAATCTATGGAACCATTAGCCTCCAAAATAAGGCCGAAAAATGTGGACGAATTCGTCGGGCAGGTTCACCTCACAGGCGCGGGGAAGCCTCTCCGCGTTGCGATAGCGAAGAAAGAATTGTTCTCATTTATTTTATGGGGCCCGCCCGGCTCGGGCAAGACGACGCTCGCGCGTATCTACGCAAATGCGGTCGGCGCGGATTTCTACGAACTCTCGGCAGTCGACTCGGGCAAAGACGATATCAAGAAAATAATCGGCGGCCGACAGTTGAAACTCGGCGGCAAACCGAAAATCTTATTCGTCGACGAAATCCACCGTTTCAACAAAGCACAGCAGGATTTTCTTCTACCGTTCGTCGAGCGCGGCGAGCTCACGCTCATTGGTGCGACGACCGAGAACCCGAGTTTCGAGATAATTTCCCCACTCCTCTCGCGCTGCCGCGTGTTCGTGTTGAATGAACATTCGGAGAAAGAGATGGAAAAGATTATTACGCGCACAAAGATGAAAGTTCCAAAAGATGCGCTCGATTGGCTCATCAGGATGGCTGGAGGCGATGCACGGCAAGCCATCACGACACTCGAAACTGCAGAAAAACTCTACGGCAAGATTACACTCGATACGCTCAAAGAAGCAATTCAATCTAAACATCTCCGCTACGACAAAAAAGGAGAGGAACACTACAACACCATCTCGGCGTTCATTAAGAGCATGCGTGCATCGCAACCGGATGCCGCACTCTACTATCTGGCGCGCATGGTGGATGCAGGAGAGGACCCCAAATTCATCGCGCGGCGCATGGTTATTTTTGCGAGCGAAGACATCGGCTTGGCACAACCAACCGCGCTCGTCGTTGCCAACGCGGTTTTCGAAGCTGTCAATAAGATCGGATATCCCGAAGCGACGATAAATCTCGCGCACGGCGTCGCGTACCTCGCGCAGTGCAAAAAAGACCGCCGCTCATACGACGCGGTCTTTGAAGCGCTCGACGATGTGAAAAAATTCGGCAACCTGCCGATACCGATGCGTGTACGCAATGCCCCGACGAAGCTTATGAAAGAACTCGGCTATCACAAAGGCTACAAGATGTACGACCAAGAATCCTATCTGCCGGAGAAACTTAAGAAAAAGAGATATCTCAAATAGTCTGACAAACTAAAAAACCTGCCTGCCGGTAGGCAGGGAAAAAGTATTTGAAATAAAAAAACAAACGCGATTCGCCCACGAACTGGGGCGAATCGCGATTTCGGCGGCCGAGCCTACTTCGTGCTGGCGCTGTGCCAGTCGATTTTCACAGGCTTCGGCGGAACTTGTTCGGCGTCGAAGACGGGTTGAGCGAGCACATTACTCGCCTCGCCTGGGGTGACGACCCGGAAGTGCGGTGGCCCCAGATCAACGGGATCGCAGGACTTGTCTTCGGGGGGCTTGGTGGTCTTTTGGACCATGGGCTTCCTCGTTTGCGTGCAGGCAAAGAATGATTCTTTGCGTAGCAGCATTATGCCACTTGTTGGGAGATTATCAAGCTCGCCAAAGTCTTAGTCCATCAAGGGCTTCTTCACATCCACGTTGGTCGTTTGGTAGACCCAGTTTATCCAGTTGGCATAAAATACCTGCCCGTTCGCTCCCCAATTCTTGAGCGGGGTTTTGGTCTCGTCGCCTTCCGGAAAATAATTTGTCGGGCGATTAATAGCGATACCTCCCGCCTTGTCGCGGAAATACTCTTCCGCGATATCATTGCGATAATATTCTGGATGTCCCTGTACGTATATCTCGCGTCCCGAGCGGCCGACGATAAGATGGGGCCCGACCTTCTTGCTTTCGATAAGAATCTCAAAGTCTTTGTGTGCGGCGATATCTTTGAGCTCGACCCCGCGCCACCGTGAATGCGGAATAAATACCTCATCGTCCATCCCCGCCACAAATGGTGAGTTGGACTCATGGTGCACTTGATGCAGGAAAATGCCAAACTGTTTTGTTTTGTATTTGTGAGGAGCGATAGCGTACTGATAATACAGCTTTGCTTGTGATGCCCAACAGCTGAAGATGGTGGAGGTAATACGCTCGCGCGCCCAGTCGAAGAATTTCGTGAGTTCTTTCCAGTAGTGCACATCCTCGAATGCCTGTTCTTCAAGATTTGCGCCCGTGATGATAAGCCCATCAAGGCCGCGCTCCTTCACTTCGTGAATGGTGCGATAGAACGCGTCGAAGTGGCCCTGCTTCGAGCGCGATTTATGCGTGTCGAAATAGAGGAACGTGGGACGGATCTGGAGTGGCGAGTTTCCAAGCAGGCGCAAGAGCTGTACCTCGGTGCGCTCCACGGCCGCGCTCGGCATGAGATTCAGTATTCCGATCTCTAAGGGGCGGATGTCTTGTTTCTCTGCGCGCTCGGTGGAGATCTCAAACACTTGTTCGCGCTTAAGAAACGCGAACGCGGGAAGTCTTTTGTCTATGATGAGCGCCATAGGGGTTCTCTCAAAATACCACCTGAAGCCGCGACATCCAATGGTACAATTATTGTGCGACCCATCCTCCGCTAAAGCTTCGGAGGGCACAGCGTATGGCCTCAGACTTGAAGGGACTTAAGACACAATTCCTCGAATACATCGAGATAGAAAAAGGCCGTAGTGTGAAAACGGTGGAGAATTACGATCGCTATCTCAACCGATTTTTCACGTTTGCCAAAGCGAAGTCTACTGCCCAGATAACCGAAGCGATGGTGCGCGAATTTCGTATCACTTTGAATCGCTCGAGTGGAGTTTCTGGCACGATGAAGAAGAACACCCAGAATTACCATCTCATCGCTCTGCGTGCATTTCTCAAATTTCTCCGCAAGCGCGATGTCGATAGTCTCAACCCAGAGCGCATCGAACTCGCGAAGGTAGGTGGCCGCGATTTAGACCTCATCACCGCGGACGAACTCAACAGAATCATGAAAGCACCGGCGGGCGATGAGCTTCCGGCTCTGCGCGACCGCGCAATTTTGGAACTTTTCTTTTCTACGGGTCTGCGCGTCTCCGAATTGTGCGGGCTCAATCAAGATCTGGACCTCTCACGCGACGAATTTTCGGTGCGTGGCAAAGGCGAGAAGGTCCGCGTCGTGTTCCTCTCCCATTCTGCAAAAACGGCAGTTGCAGAATATATCAAGAAGCGAGGCGACATGAGCGAAGCGCTTTTTGTGAGCTATGGGAAAGGGAGCGCGAATAAAGGAAAAGATTTGCCGCGCATCACTCCCCGCTCCGTCGAGCGAATGGTGAAGCAATACGCAATCAAAGCCGGCATCACGCGCAAAGTTACGCCGCACGTCATCCGCCACAGCTTCGCAACCGACCTACTTGAGAACGGCGCAGACCTACGCTCCGTACAGGCGCTTCTTGGCCACGCCAACATCGCAACGACGCAAGTCTACACACACGTAACCGACAAACACTTGCGTGAAGTGCACCAAGCCTTCCACGGTAAACGCAGGAAGTAATATTCCACTACTGGCGGACGAAGGTCGGAGTGATGTGGCGCGGATATCCTGTCTGCGCAGGCAGGCGGTTGATGTGGAGGATGTTGGTATAGCGGGGTGTTTCGTGTTTGCGAGGCGTGAGCACACGATATGCCCCGGCTTGGTCATATCGCACGACATTGAATGTGCTCCACTCTCGAGACCCACGTTCGCTCGGTGTTGAGAAGAGGGGCATCTGGTTTTCTGAGGCTTGATTTTTCATAGTTTTGTTTGTTATGCGACGGGAAGTTACGCACCCTTCGCTGATTAATAAGACGATTACTTCCCTTTGCCATTACATCATCTACTAAGTGCCATGATGTTTGTATGAAACCTCATTAGCTCCTGTGCTATCGTTCACGTATGAAACTCGTGTCATGGAATGTAAATGGCATTCGAAGCGTCCATCGCAAAAATGCACTCGTGCCATTCCTCCAGCAAGTGAAACCGGATATCGCGTGCTTCCAAGAGACCAAGGCAGAGGAGCATCAGTCGGAGGTGGACCTGCCGGAATATGACGAATACTGGAATTCTTCGAAAGGCCGCAAAGGCTATGCCGGTACGGCGATTTTCTCGAAAACCAAGCCTTTGAGCCTTATTTCCGGCTTTCCCGAAGAAATCCTCAAGAAGTACAAGCTCAAAGATGGTTACGGGGACCCAAATGAGGAAGGGCGGGTAATCACGGCAGAATACGAGGACTTTTATGTAGTGAATGTGTATACGCCCAACTCAAAACCAGACTTGAGTCGCCTTACACTCCGGCATAAACACTGGGACCCTGCATTTCTGGCGTTCTGTAAACAATTAGAGAGGAAAAAGCCCGTTATTTTCTGCGGCGACCTAAATGTGGCGCACATCCCAGATGATTTAGCCAATCCGAAGGCCAATGAGGGCAAACATGGTTTCACCAAAGAAGAGCGCGAAGGCGTTGATACAGTCATCAAGGCTGGATTCGTGGATACATTCCGTATTTTCACGAAGGGCAACGGGCATTACACATGGTGGAGCCACTTTGGGAACGCACGGGACAGGAACGTGGGCTGGAGAATAGATTATTTCTTCGTAAGCAAAACGTTGGCTTCAAAGGTCCGCTCTGCCAAGATCTATCCCGAAGCATACGGATCCGACCACTGCCCTGTCTCGTTAGAGCTTGATTTATAGCCATCCGTCAGCTGGCGGATAAAAGACGTAGCGATATCCACAGGATGTCCTTTACAGTGTCCGATACGGCGCTATGCTTACCCGTGGCCGCTCTTTACTGTCTCTCGTAACTCTAATCAACGAGTAAATAGCGGTATAAGTACTCTCGCAAACTAAAATTACGGTTGCCTCTGCGGCCGATTGGATGCCTACGTACTTGTCCAAGATTTTCTCAAGTTCTTTTGGAGGAACTGGGAGACGCACTAAAAGCCGCTTCACGGCGGCGATCCACAAAATAGAAACTGGGTCGCCTGGTGAGGCGGCTTTTTCTTTTTGTGACACCTTTTTACGATACGTGGTGTTTCTCTCGCAGTTTCTGAATGGCGGCTTCATCCTCTTCTTCGCGTCGGTCTTTCCCCGCCTCGCCGAGCTTGCGTAGTTCAGCATCATCAAATTTCATGAGTTCCGCCGCTCTCTCTTCAAGGTATTCTTCAGTGTTTTTTTGGGGCTCATCGAGCACTTCCTCTAGGAGCGCATGCAATATCCAGCCGATACGAGGCCCCGGCTTTTCACCAAATTTAATCATCTTCGAGCCGTCGATTTTGAGCATGCCGACAGAAACTGCATCGCGCATCGCCTCATCCACCATCGACATGTATTTGCGGAGACGGAACGGATGCGCTTTGGGCCGACCGGTGCCGATGCGGTCGCACACACGCAAATTCAAAAGGTCGTTGATGTTTTCTTTTCCCACGCGCGCGATAACTCTTCTCACTGCCGAGAGGGTAACGACTTCCGGATCGGAGAAGAACATGTGCGTACGCACAAGTGTTGCAACTTTATCTATCGTTTCCTTGGGAAATTTGAGATTAGCAAGAATTCTTTTTGCCATACGCGCAGAGACCACATCGTGCCCGTGGAATGTCCAATCTTTTTTCTCATCGGACCATACACGCGTTGCAGGCTTGCCCACATCGTGGAGCAGTGCGGCGAGCCGCACGTCGAGCGGCCATTTTTTGTCTGCCGCGTGCTGTAGGCTCCGCATTAAATGTTCGAATACATCGAACGAGTGTGCCTGATTCTGCGCGCAGCCGATCCCCTCTTCCAATTCCGAGATGACGTACTTCACTAACCCAAGTTTTTGGGCGACATAAATGGCTTGCATAGGCCGATCACTTTCGAGAATGCGCACAAGTTCGTCGCGTACACGCTCGCGGGAGATTTTTTCGAGTTGTCTCGCTTGTGCCGCGATACCCTCTGCTGTGTGCGCCTCTATCACAAAATCGAGCTCGGCCGCGATGCGCACTGCACGGAGCATACGCAATGCATCCTCCTCAAATCGCTCATGCGGGTTACCTACCGTCTTTACGCGCTTAGCGGCGAGGTCTTCTTTTCCACCATGTTCGTCGATGAGTTTTGCCTGCACAGGATCATACGCCAGTGCATTGATAGTGAAATCCCTGCGCTTCAGGTCTTCGGAGAGATTTTCGCTGAAACGGACCTCGTCGGGATGCCGCGCGTTCGAGTACTTTCCCTCGACACGGTACGGCGTCACCTCGATGACCTTCAATCGCGGGTTTTCCGATTTAGTAACAACACCCACGGTCCCATACGCGTTCTCATAGAATGTTTCCTCGAACAAGGATTGTATTTGTTCGGGCTTCGCGTTGGTCGTAATGTCCCAATCTTTCGGTTCTCGATCCAAGATGAGGTCGCGTACGCATCCGCCTACTAGATACGCCTCAAAGCCCGCAGTATGCAGTGTCGCGAACACATTCTGCACCTCCTCGGGGACTTTAAGTTGGACTGTTTTCATATCCTGCATTGTAGTGCATTATAGACCCACGCTCCCGTGGTGAAACGGATATCACATCAGTCTTCGGAACTGACGTTCCAGGTTCGAATCCTGGCGGGAGCACAAGGACAGAAAAGCGAACTGCTTCGCTTTTCTGCACACTTGTGCTGGGCGGAGCGATGACTCGCTAGCAAGCGAGGCCGCGAGCCGGGGTCGCGGAAATTCAATCGCGTCGGCGATTGGATTATCATGTGACCACATACATCTGTGCGGGGTAACGCCTCGCTCGATCGCGCGTCGTCTCTCGGAAAAGTAAAAGCAAGATTTTTATTTTCGCTCGTTCCTAGTGCGGGTACGGAGAATCGAACTCCGATCTCGTCCTTGGCAAGGACGCGTTCTACCATTAAACCATGCCCGCATACGCCCCGTTGAAGCGGGCGTCGCCATCAACAAAAGCAGTTTGTGGATTATACAATATCGGACTTCTGTAGCAACGAGGACGGCTAAATCTTTTTCACCGGGTCTTGCTGAATAAGAAGAAGCTGGGTCACACGCGGATGATTCCAGAAGGCCGCGAGCAGTCCAAGGACAGCGATGAGGAAAGCGACGAGAGGCATCCAGAGCGCCGCACGGCACGAGGCAGATAGATACCAGAACGCGAGCAGAAGAAGCAAGAGAGCGAGAATGGCGGTTGCGATACGTTCCGGCGTGCGCGCCCACGAGGCTGACATCGGGAATTCGGCCCAGAGCGCCGCGCCCACGACGAGTGCATAAAGGACAAGGAGAATGACCCAGAGACGGTAGGCACTCGTTTCTGATGCGCACAGATTTTGGAGATTGCTCTGCATCGTGCCAACGACCGAACCCGTAGCGCTCGTAGCGGCAATAGGCTGAATCGGCTGAACAGGTGTTATCACAGGCGTGGGATTGAAAGGAGGTGTCGACGCTGTAGGAGCCTCTACTGGCTTCGTCGGAGTCGATGGTGCGGTCTGTGTAGGAACATTCTGCACAACGACTGGCCCTGACCCAACGCTCGTGGAGACAATACCCACACACACTGGTTGTCCGGTACGTGCAGAAAGCAGAGTTACTTTAAGGGGCACGGTACCCAAGATGCGTGTCGTCGGGATGTCTACGTGGATACGGACACTGCCTGCAGGGGCCGCCTGGCGTGTTATAAGGTTGAACGGTATGGACGTATTCCCTACTGATCCTAGAAGTGCTACATACGATGAGTCTGAAAGCGTGAACTCAAATGAATGGAGAGAACCGTCGTAAATATAGGGCGTAAAAGCAGTGGCAGATATAGGAGCGCAGGTATTACTGCCAGGTGGCAAAACCTGTGCTGTCTGGACAGAGATAGTGTCTGCCGATGCTCTGATTGGAAAGACGCTGAACGAAACGAGGAGAGCACTTGCCACGAGTACGAAAAGGAGCAACTGATTCAACCTATCGTGATACGCAATCTGAGCAACTTGTCCCATATGGTGGGAAAGGTAGTATACGAACGACCTTTGCGTCAAGGATAATCTGTGTTGTAAAGAATATTTTTTGTGAATGAAATCTCATGCAAACTCTAAAGGACATGTGCACACATCCACAATGTCCTTTTGCTTTTCAGAATTCAGTCTTGGAAATACGAATTAGAGTAAAGGTATTTTTCGGTGAGAACTGTGGACAACTCTGTGGACATGTGGATAAAGGACATAATATAGGAGGAGCTTTTGTCCGTTCGAAGTTCCGATATCAAGCTTTTGGGCCATACTCCAAACTTTTAAGCTTCGAACAGTAACGGACGGCGTCTGAGAGTATATGTTACTTAAGAAACATATCGTGCACGTTTCGCGTGAACCCCATTGGATGCGCGAGGAAGGGCCTCACTTTATGAAGGCTTTTGCACCTTCGCATAGATTTATAGCTTCTAACAGGCTGAAAGTAGGCCTTTATATGCCTTATACTATGAAGTATATGATCAATGACCCTTTGAGGAAGGAAGTCGGTCGCATCGGGGAAGATATTGCAGCCCAATTTCTCCAACGGAAAGGTTTCAGGGTTATTACTAGAAATTACCGAAAGCCGTGGGGGGAGATCGACATAATCGCCGAGAAGGGGAATGTCGTCCGATTTGTCGAAGTAAAGGCAGTTTCACGTGAAAGCCCTGATTACCGGCCAGAGGAACTCGTGGACGCGAGAAAGCTTCGCAAGGTCTCCCGAACAGCGGCCTTGTATATGGAGACTACAAAAGATAGGCGTGAATATCAGATTGACGTTGTTGGAGTTATTTTGAACAAGGCGACAAGAACAGCCCGCTGTAGGTTATTTGAGCAAGCATTGGAGGGCAATCTATAAAGGACGTTCACCAACTGACGGATGTCCGATAGGATGTCCTTTATAATCTATGATAATATGCACTGTTCTCGGGGCGTAGTATACCGGTAGTACGCCTGCTTTGGGAGCAGGTAGACCGAGTCCGATTCTCGGCGCCCCGACCATGTGGCTTACTTTTGCGCTGGCGAGTGCGCTCTTGCCTGCGATGCGGCGTATCTATGAGGACGCTCTTCACACTCGGCACACTCTTTCGCGCTGTCGGATAGAAAGAAAATCACTTCGCGAGCTCTGCTATATACATATCTACCAGACGGGGAAAGAGGCGTATTTTGAAATCCTGTGCCTGTGCAGAGACGTCGCCGCCGAGAATCGTCGGGAGGTCGAATTGTGTCTGCTCGGCGAGGTCGCGACTGATGTAGCTCAAGGTGATAGCGCGCAAATCGCGGTCGGCGGTTGTGGCGCCTTCACTCGTCGTTGCGATGAGAGCAATGAGGCGGCCCCACACATTCACGACGGCCCCTCCCGAGGAACCGCTTTGCGCTCCGATTATGCCTCCGAGTGAAATAAGGTCGACGGATTTCATAAAGAAGGTCATGAGCTGACCTATCGTCGTTACAGATGAAGCACCGTACAAATTCAACTGCGCGGCGATGCCGCCCACGAATTCCGCAGGGTAGCTTGCAACCAAGACCTGATCACCCTCAAATCCTATCGCTTCACGAGTGTCGAACGGAAGATAGGGATATGCTGAAGTAGTGGAGCCATCGAGAGCCCCTGTGATTCGGAGGAGCGCGTAGTCGTGCTCGCCGGTGCCGGTGGGATGTGTTGCTTTTATCTCACGCGCATGCGCCTCGACCCATACGGGCGGTATGTAGAGGATTTCGGCGCTCCAGCGCGGTGTTGCTGGGGTACCGCTACGGATAACACACGATAGGTCGATACGCGGGTCCTGCGAGAGAAGCACGTATTGTGCGACGTGTGCGTTGGTAAGAATGACTCCACGCGGGTCTATGATAACGCCGGAGCCCGAAGTGGGCTGAAACGAGCCACCGCCGCGCGGCATGCAGAGGATATTCACAAGTGCCGCTCGAGTCTCGTCGTTGATGTCGGGGAATGATTGAGGCGGGAACGGATACGGATTTTCGATGCGTACGGCTTGATTGTCGGTCTGTTTTTGTACTACAGGCTTTTGGACTGGCGGTTTTGTAGAGTCTCTAACAATGCTCGTCACCGGTTTTGTGGGAGTCGTGGTCGCTATTGGCGTGGTCGAAGCTTCGAGGCCAACGTTCACAAGAGCTGTTTGCGTGCTTATACTCGCGCCCTTTTGGGCTACCGGCGTCGCTATAGCGGGCCAGCGGTTCAACACAAATAGGAATCCCGCCGCGATGAGTACAAACGCGCCGAAATGCGCAAGGAGAGATTGAAGGCGAGGAGACATACCCGTGAATATACGTTCTATGCGGCTTTCTTTCAAGTTTTTGATGTCGTTGCGGGATGGGGGAATCGAACCCCCGACCACAGTTTGGAAAACTGTTATTTTGCCATTAAACTAATCCCGCCTCGTTCGTAACTTTACACGAATCTTTCCACAACACAAAAACCCGCCATAGGCGGGTTTTTGTGTTTGCAGCGCTGCAAATAATTACTTAACCGCGTCCTTCAAGGTTTTGGAAGCGCGGAACTTCGGCACTTTCATCGCCTTTATCTGTATCGAAGCGCCTGTGCGCGGGTTTCGCCCCGTGCGACCAGCGCGCATCTTCGCTTGGAAGATTCCAAGACCTGCGATCGAGACCTCCTCGCCCCGTTTCAAGGTGTCGGTGATCATCGCGATTATGGCCTCAACCGCGCGCTCCCCGTCGGCCTTCGTGCAACCAATCGTGGCGGCTACCTTCTCAACCAAATCCATTTTATTTGCCATACGTGTTTAATTACGTGGTTATTAAATGACTAAGCATACGCACTCGACCTATCTGTGGAACCATTTTGAGCCGTATTTTCCGGCTGTCAATTGACAAACGTCCACAATCCACAGCTTTTAAGCCGCATAATAAGAGGCTCAAAATATGGCTCAACAAGGGCTTTATCTCGCGAACTCGATAACCCTCGTCTCTCGAATCACGCTGATTTTTATTTCGCCCGGGTACTGCATGTCCTTCTCTATCTTGTCGGCGATGTCGCGCGCGAGCTTGCGCGCTTCGAGGTCGCTGATCTCTGTTGGCTTCACAATGACGCGTACTTCGCGTCCTGCGGCGATAGCGTAGCTCTTTTCGACCCCGGGCTGTGAGTTGGCGATAGCTTCTAGCTCAGTGAGACGTTTGATGTAATTCTCCGCCGAATCGCGCCGTGCGCCGGGCCTGCCGCCGGAAATGGCGTCGGCGACCTGTACGATCATACTCTCGGGAGTTTCGTATGGATATTCCTCGTGGTGCGCCTGCATTGCTTTGACGACCTCTTCACCGACACCGAATTTCTGCAAAATCCTCCGTCCGATTTCCACATGCGTGCCGGGGACCTCGTGGTCTACCGCTTTACCGATGTCGTGGAAGAGTGCGCCGGCGCGCGCGATAGCAGGATCGGCCCCCAGTTCTTCGGCGAGCATAGCTGCCAAATGAGCGACCTCGACCGAGTGGTCGAGCACGTTTTGTCCGTAGCTCGAGCGGAAATAGAGGCGGCCGAGTATCATCAAGAGCTTCGGATCGATATTCGGAACTTTCGCGTTGAAGGCTGCTTCTGCGCCCTTTTTCTTTATGATGTTGTTGATCTCCGCTTCGGCTTTCTGCACAGACTCTTCTATTTTTGCCGGCTGAATGCGTCCGTCGAGTATGAGGTTCTCGAGTGCGATACGCGCTATCTGACGGCGTATCGGGTCGTAAGAAGAAAGCGTGATGGTGCCCGGCGTATCGTCGACAATGACGTCGACGCCGGTGGCGCGCTCAAATGCGCGAATATTGCGGCCTTCTTTGCCAATGATCTTGCCTTTTATCTCGTCGTTTGGAAGCGAAATTGTGGTCGCGAGAACGTCTGAGACGACCGAATTGCCGAGGCGGTGTACCGCAGTCACGAGAATCTCGTTCGCGCGCCTCTCCAAGGTCTCATTGCCGGATATCTCAAGCTTCCTCATGCGGCTCTCTATGTCGCCTTCGGCCTGTTTCTCGACCGACTTCAAGAGGTCGTTCTTGGCTTCCTCTGCGGAAAGTCCCGCTATTTTCTCCAACTTCTCCTGCTGTGTACGCGCCATGTGCTCGGCTTCGATCTTTGCGGCGACAACCTCTTCATTCTTTCTTGAAAGGGTTTCCTGTTCGAGGTCGAGATTGGTCTGTCGCTTATCCAAAAGCTCTTCTTTGCGCACCAAACGTTCCTCGACCTGCTTCAGATCGCTCGCACGCCCTTTGAGTTCGTCGGTCGCGTGCGCTTCTTTTTCTTTTGCCCGCGCCTCGGCCTCTGTGGTTATTTTCTTTGCACGCTCCTCGGCATCAAGCTTCATCTTACGGATCTCGAGTTCCATCGAGCCGCGTTTACCCAAAGAAATAATAAGCCGAAGGAAATATCCGAGCGCAATACCAATCGCACCCGAAAGGGCGAGGAGGAGGATAATGATTTTTAATGACATACGCGGATTATCCCGCGTGAGTCTTTATGTGCGCGTCAAACCAAACTTGAGAATTGAGAACTCATGAGTAAGTACTTGGAGCGCTCCATCGGCTCACCGGCGGAAACAAAATTGAATTTCTTGAACATACTAATAGGTACATGTGGGAGTGTATCACGACGATCGAAAAGCCGCCACTAGGGGAGAAGATCCCGTCTTTATGGGCTTTTTCAGCTCAACACCTTGTCTACAATGCCGTATTTGACGGACTCCTGCGCGTCCATGAAGAAGTCACGATCCACGTCGGTGGCGATTTTTTCGAGCTTCTGGCCGGTATTTTTTGCGAGGATTTTGTTGAGACGCTCACGCAGTTTCAAGATCTGTTTTGCAGTTATCGCGATGTCCGCCGCTTGCCCTTCGGCGCCGCCGTGCGGCTGGTGGATCATCACTTCGGCATTCGGTAGAGCAAAGCGTTTGCCTTTTTCTCCGGCCGAGAGCAGCACCGCCGCCATCGAGGCCGCCATGCCGACACAGACCGTCGAAACATTGGGCTGGATGTGGTTCATCGTGTCCAAAATGGCGAGGCCAGCCGAGACCTGCCCGCCGGGGGAGTTGATATAGAACGAAATATCTTTTTTCGGATCTTCAGACGCGAGAAAGAGGAACTGCGCGACTACGAGATTTGCAACATCACTGTCTATTGATCCTCCCAGAAAGACGATACGCTCTTTCAAGAGACGCGAGTAAATATCATACGCGCGTTCGCCCATCGAGGTTTTCTCGATAACCATCGGCACGAGCATTTGTGAACGGGGTGCTGTTTCTGTTTTCATGCAGGCATCCTAACAGATTTCTCCTGCACCGCAAAATGAGCCATAATGCCCGCATGGTGAATTGGCGAGACATTCAGAAGAAGGCAGTAGGATTCCGAGATGCCAGAAACTGGAAACAGTTTCATAATCCGAAGGATATGGCGTTATCTCTCGTCTTGGAAGCGACTGAGGTCATGGAACACTTTCAATGGAAAAATGGCAAGGAGCTGGACAAGTATGTTCGTGAGCACAAAGGAGAGATTGCCGACGAACTCGCTGATGTTCTCTTTTGGATTGCAACAATGAGCAATGACCTGAAGATTGATCTATTTAAAGCATTTGAGGAGAAGATGAAAAAGAACGAAAAGAAATATCCTGTGAAAAAATCCAGAGGCAAACATACAAAATATACGGAGTTATGAAATCGAAATCTTCCCCATACATACAAAGGGTAGAAGAGCACAAGAGTGTCGGCCATCGAGGGCGATTACGGGAAAGATTTTTACAGGGCGGTCTCAATTCCTTTCTTGATTATGAGATTGTGGAATTGCTCCTGACCTTAGGAACTCCTCGAAAGGATTGTAAACCTATGGCGAAGGAGGCTATCAAGAAATTTCGCGGATTACGGGCCGTACTTGACGCGTCTTTTGAAGAACTGCAAGAGGTAAAAGGTATTGGTCCCAGTAATGCATTTGGACTCAAACTATTTCAGGCAGTATCTGAGCGGCACGCCAAAGAACAAATATTCGAGAAGGTTATTCTCGATTCTCCTAAGGCCATATACAACTATTTGCAAAAATCGATAGGCCGAGAAAAGAAAGAGAACTTTGTTTTGCTGTCTCTAGACACCCGTAACAATCTTATTAAAATCAGCAATATATCTGTGGGCACACTTAATGCAAGCCTTGTCCATCCCAGAGAAGTATTCGAGCCTGCGATAAGAAATTCTGCTACTCAGGTTGTATTGGCGCATAATCACCCTGCCGGTAATCCGGAACCAAGCGAAGAGGATGAGGTAGTTACGCGACAATTAGTTGATGCCGGTAAGATTTTGGGTATCCCTGTCATCGATCACGTAATAGTTGCGTCTAATTCTTATTTCAGCTTTGCTTCAAAATGCCCCGATATTTTTAGGCCAATCGTATGAATTTAGATGCTGTACTAAAAGCGAAGAATTTTTTCCGGTTTACCGGACCGCCGGAACACTGGCTGACGGCAGTTAAATACATGACGTGGGGACTACAGAAGCATCATCTTAAGAGATGGCGGGATATCCAACCAGGTGACATCTTTTTTATTCACAGTACAAGAGAATCCTTATTTCCCAATGCACAATCAGGAATCATCGGTCTTGGGGTAATTGGACCGAACCTGACACAAAAGCAGGGACCCTTATGGCTTAAAGAGCTAATAGATAATTCTAATACTTGGCCTCTACTCATCCCGCTTTCAGAAATTTATCTCTTTAGTGAACTTCCCCCTATAGACACTTGGGAAGCTCCAAACACAAAAAATCAGTCATTAACAAAGAATCTCATTGATACATTGATTGCCAATCGAATTCCCATACGGGAAGTCCCAGGCTTCCCGGCTATGGGCAGTTTTTCAAGTGTTAGCAGTAAGGTCTCGGACAGAATTTTGTCCGACAAACGCCCGCTTTATATATATACGGCTGGTGAAGTGGCAGATACTCCTCTCGAAGTTATCACCCTGAAAGAGAAAGATAACGACCAGCTTTTGGAAGTTAAAAATGCTGACGAGGCGTTGCGATATGCAGACACGCTCCAAATATTTGACGTCGTTAAGGGTAGAACCATACGTGAACCAACCTCTGAATATATTCGCGATAATGAAACGCTCGAACGTGCAAATTCAGCCCACACAACTGTGCTACAACAATTGATACATTTATTTCGAAGCAGGGGATACGAGACCCGTTTCGGGCGTAAAACAATTGACCTTTTTGCTTACAACGAAAGAAAATCTTTTTTGTGCGAGGTTAAAAGTACAGAAAACAGAAATTTCAGGAGCCAAGCCCGGAAAGGAATTGCACAGCTATTTGAATACGAATACTTTGATGTTCAGAAATTTACCGATGAAAATAAGTTGACGTTTACTGAGAAGCATAAATTAATAATACCTTCTCAGGTACCCGGTGACGAACGGTATGTAAATTTCATAAACAGTTTAACAATTGGTGTAGCAATGGTTGGACAGGAAAAATTACAACCCATAGGGAAAGATACGGGCTTCTCAAAGATATGATGAAGCTGATTCTCGACGTCTGTTATGGCCCTCCTTCGCGCGAGGCTTCGGAAGGGCACAGCAAAAAGATTTTCAAATCCGAGCCCGAGCGGCTGGAGTTTTTGTTTGAAATGTATCAGAAGTTGACCGCACGCGAATAAACCCGTCGTGTAATGAAATGGTATTGACAACGTGCGCACGATGTATATACTTCTTTATATGACTACATTGAACGTAAGAATCGAAAAAAAGACCAAGGCTGCCGCAAGCAAGGCGCTTGCGGGTATAGGCCTTGATTTGTCTACGGGCGTCAAACTTTTTTTGCATCAGGTTGTGACGGAGCAGGGACTACCGTTCACCCCCACCAAAAACCCCGCAGCGCTTCGAGCGAAGTGGGACAAAGAGGTCGCTGAAGCTCTGAAGAAAGGGAAGGTGTATGATGCGCGGGATGCTCTGAAAGGGCTATAATTCCCGAATGCATAGAGTCGTTAGAACACGACGGTTTGAACGTTCATTCCGGAAGCTCAGGAAATCCGGGCTTCTCAAAGACATATTGAGGGCTGAAATAGATGCCACGATTATTCTACTTGCTGAAGGCAAGTCCTTACCCGCTTCATATTCTGACCACCAACTCACCGGAGACCTCGACAGGTATCGGGAATGTCATATCAGGAGCGATCTACTGCTCGTCTACGAACGTCACGACGACAAGCTCGTGCTTGTTCTCATCGATATTGGAAGCCACTCGTATCTATTCGAATAGCGACTCTAAGGGTTTTTGGTCGGTTACATCTCACAGAGTAGGCGAAAACAGGTTCGGTTCGTTAGTCGTCCGAGGGGGATGTGCCACGTTTTTTATTATTGTCCTGATTTCTCCTCTTTTGGACCATTATTATCTTCATCTTGCGAATCACGCTTGTCCGAGTCGCTCGAGTCGGATATGAGCGCCTCTATTTCTGTTGCGGCCTCGAGCGCCGAATTGAAATTCGAGGACGCCTCCTCTTTATTGCCGCGCGCGTCGTCGTCGTCTCCCGTGGAAAACGCCTCTGTTGCAATTTCCAAGCGTTCCTTTGCCTGCTCACGTGCGCCCTCGGGAAGACTAGGAGGAGAGCGGTCGAGGAATTTCTTGGCGGCTTTGATGCGCGCCTTAGCGGCAGTCCTGAGACCCTTGCTGACCGTTTCGGAGTCATCGTCAACCTTTTTCGCCTCGATGCTCTCTGCCATATGTGCCGCAGATGCACCAATCGTGCGCACGGTATTGCTTGCCGTTTCCGCTCGCAGCGCGACCGCCACCGCATTCCCTATACGCTTTTTGCCGAGGATATTTTCGCGCGCGAGTAATACAGCGCCGATATTCGTCCCAATCCCCGAAGCGTCAGAGCTGTTCTCGTTCTCGAGTTGCTGACGATTTCTTCCCGCAGTTCTGATGTGTTCGTCGAGATTCGTGTCGAGCTCTGCGCGCGCCTCCTCATCGAGCTTCCCGCTCAAGACAAGAGTTGCCGCCTCTTCGAGCCGGCGTTCCGCACGGTCCATTTCCCAATCGGCCTTTGCCTTCGGTGTCGTGGCAAGGGTTGCCCGCACTTCCTCGGTGACATGCACTTTGATAGGGTAGAGGATATCTCCGGGGAGCGAAGTCTCCGCGGCGGCGACCCCCCCGCCACTTACTGCGACGACGAGTATTGCCGCAATAACGGGCATCGGGCGAATATGCGAGGTAATAAGCCACAAGAGCCTGTTTTGTGGGGTCTTCTGTTGTACCGAATGACTATCTATCCGAATTGGTCGGAGCTTCGCATATTCAAAAAGGTGTGCGCGCATGCGCTCACGGGAGGTGTCGTCCATTTTGAGATACGTCGCAGCTTTTATCTGCGCCGCTAAACGGCGGTCATTATTCTGTTTGAAAAAGTCGCTGAATTTCATATATTTTTTGTGTTTGGCCCAAGGAGGATGCGAAGTTTCTCCACACCGCGATGTATCCGGACCGAGACTACATTTTCCGAAAGTCCCGTTATCCGCGCGATTTCTTTTGGCGGCAGGTCTTCGGTGTATCGCATGAGGATGATGTCGCGATACGTTTCATCAAGCGCATCGATGGCTATTCGCACCCGCGACATTTCTGCTCGTGCGACCGTGCTCTTTTCGCCCACGCTATCGTCCGTGACCGCAAAACCATCGTCCTCAATGAGCGCGTCAAGCGAGACCGCTTTCTTCTTCCGATACGTATCGACGACGAGGTTGTAGGCCGTGCGATATAAGAACGGTTTCCACTCCCTGATGACTCCGCCTTCTCGGCAGTAATCCCACGCGCGCGTGAACGTTTCTTGGGTGAGGTCGCGCGCCGTTTCCCGGTCGGCAATCTTCATGCAAAGGAAGCGGAAGATCGTATCCCCATATGCATCATATGCGGCAAGGAACGCCTTCTCTCCCTCATGCTCTGACGGATTTTTCATGGCATTCTTACCTCACTCGGTTTTCTCGAGGAATTTTAACACCGCATTATTGCGGAGAGCGTGGGCGATGTGTGCGCGAAGCGCCTGCGGGTCGGCTTGTTTGTAGTGCTCGCGGGCATGGGCGACTTCTTTTTCGAGCGCTTTCTCTTCGGGCTCGATACTCTCCTTGCGTGCGATCTCGGTCAAGATAAGACGGACTTTTGCGCGCTTGTCGGCGGCGTCTTTCCACTCGGCACGTATACCCTCGCGGGTTTTCTTTGTTTGCGTGAGATGTGCGTCGAGCGTAGTTCCCATGCGAGAGAGGTCGTCTTTGAGGCGCGCCTCCATGTCGTCGAGTTCATATTCGCGTAGTGCCGCGGGATAGAAAATCTTGGAATCCCTCACCAGATCGTCGAGCATAGCGGCGCGACGTTTCTCGGTAGCCTGCATTTCTTTTTCGGTCTTGATGTTTATACGGAGTGCGTCTCTGAATTTCTCCGCACTTTCGTATCCGAGCGACTGCACGAACGCGTCGTCGAGTAGAGGGAGCTCTTCTTCTTTGGTGGCGCGCGATTCTTCCGCCGCTTTTTGTGCTTCGGTGCCGCTTTCTATTTTGTCGATACGCGCACGCTCGCGGCGCAGATGCGTGAGAGCCTGCGCGTGTTCTTCATCAGAAACGGACACCTCCTCTTTTTGTGAAGTATGTTTGTCCGCGATCTTTTTGTAATCTGGCAACTCAACCGAAGGAGCAAGTGCCGCGCGAGCCGTAAATACGAGCGATTTGCCAGCTTCAGGAGTGTCGGTCGTAACGCGTGGGGACTCGATTATGAGAAGCTTTTCCGATGCAAGAAGCTCCGGCAATTCGTGCTCTATCGCATGCTGTACCGCTTCACGCAGGACGGCACTTTCTCCGTACACTTGAATGATGCGCTCTTCGGGCGCGTGGCCTTGACGGAAGCCGTCGAGTTTCGCGGTCTTTTTTATTTCTTTCAACGCATCAGTGCGATATCGAGAAAGGACTTCGGCAGGAATCTCAGCCTTCACTTCGACTTCCCATTTCTCCTCGTCGCGCGAGACTTTCACGTTCGTCAGATTACTCGACATTGCGCGAGTGTAGCAGAAAACAATTCGAGCCCCAAGGTCGGACTTCTACTGGATGGTTGTGGACGAATCGTTCCCAGGGATGAGCGGTAGCTGGTCCTCGGCATCCCGCTGATTCAATTGCGCGCCCCAAAAATATAATGCGCCGACTACGAGAAGCACGACAATAATAATGGTGCCGACGATCGGCCCTGTCGACGACTTATGCGCCGGTGGCCCGCCTTCGCCGGAGGCTCCGGCGTGGCGAGGAAGCAGGTGGTCCTTCGGGTCGAATGGGGGTTGGTTGGGTGGAGGCATTACCTCCATTGTAGCACCGGAGCGTTTCCGTCAAGCCCGAAAGGGAGGTGGAAACCAACCTCAATTATTCCACGGGAAATTAACAACATTACTGACTTCTTTGAGCAAATAATCGGGCCTGATTTCTGAGATAGGCATTGTATAAAGGCAGGCTGTTTTTACCTCTGCCCCCCTTTCTTCAAGATACTTTTTGCCGGCAATCAGGCTCCGACCAGTCTCTATCATATCTTCAACCAGCAATACTTTTTTGTTGGAAACATCGGAAAGTACATAGGCCGAGATTTGTCGGCCCTCGCCCTCTCGCTGCATTTTAATCACGCACGTGTCTTTTACACCCAGAAATTTCGATAGCAAAGCAGCGGGAATGATTCCACCACGCGCAATGCCTATGACGATGTCGGGCGTGTAGTCGATCTTTTGTGCGAGCAGTCTTGCTTCTTTTTCGAACTTGTACCAGTCCATACGTCGTATCACTATTCTACTCTGGATGCATGAATATACTGCTCGGCGGTCTTCTGATCTTCAACACTTGTGATTTGGTGGTGGCTTCCGTAGAAGGCAAGGACAAGCGACCTTCGCGTCTCATCGAGATCTTCCCACGCTTTTACGGCACTTTCGATTTCTACCGCAACGACTTTCTCGTCATTATCGGAGCGCTTCAAGAGCGCTATCGGCCTGACATCTATTATCTCGCCGACCTTAGCAACTCTTTCCGAAAATATGATGACGTCAACTTCGTCCCCGTCATGCGGATTATGCGTGTCGGGGATAAATCCATAATGCTCGGGGGCAACCCCATCATTGACCGGAATGTGGTCTTTCATCGGCCCGAGGTCAACGAATTCGGACTTGTTGTATTTATTGAGATGACGGCGGCGATTATCACCCCTAGGTATCTCAATCGTCGCTTGTACCTTCATCGCGGCTATTTATCGAACTTCTTTTTGTAGAGGTCGACAGACCTGCGCAATGCCTCCAGTGCCTCTTTCTTGCCTTTGAAACCGGGCACGGTCACTTCAGCTCCCTTAAGATGTTTGTAGGTCTCAAAAAAGTGCTTGATTTCTTTAAGGGTGTGTTTGTTTATGTCACCCAGATCGTGCACCTCATCCCAACGCTTGTCGTTCACCGGCACACCGATGATTTTTGCATCGGATTCTCCCGTGTCGATCATATCCATGAATGCAACCGGACGCACTTTTACGAGGATTCCGGTCGGTATAGGGAAGCTTGCGAGCACAAGTACATCAATTGCATCGCCATCTTCCCAGTATGTCTGTGGCGCGAAGCCATATTCAACGGGGTACGCCGCCGCCGAGTAATTGGCGCGATCGAGGTGGACAAGCCCTGTCTCTTTTTCTATTTCGTACTTGTTTTGAGATCCCTTCGGGACTTCAATGATGACATTAATCTCTTCGGGTGCGTTGTCGCCGAGCGGTATGTCGTGCCAGAGGTTCATAGCTAGAGAGTGTAATCCAAATGACAAAGTGCGCAACCTCTATTTGTTGAGATATCGCAAGAGCATAAGAGCGCTGCGTTCTTCTTGGATACTGCCGTTGAGGCACATTTTTTTCGCCTCCGCGAGCGTCGTCGGGACTATAGTAATGTTTTCTCCCGCTTCCAAATCTTGCTGCGCTTCTTTTGTATACGAATTGATTACAAAGTAGTACAAGTCCCATTCCACCGTCGTACCGCATTTGGAAATTCCAAAGAGCTCCGCATCGCTGGCGATGAGGGCTACCTCCTCGCGCGCCTCTTTTACCGCAGCTTCACGTGCTTTCGCTTTAATATCGCCGTTGGTTTTCAGGAACGAATTGTATTCTTTCAGCGTGTCGAAAACTTTTCCGCCGGGGAGGCGATAATCGTAGCCTTTTATTTCCGGCCGGTATTCTTTTGTGAGAATGATTTTCCCGTCCGATGTTGGAATAATGAGGCGTGTGCCCGGAGCGCGCCGCGCGAATTCAAATGTAAGACTTTTCTCTCCTATCTTCATCGGCTGCTCGACCACTTCAATGATTTTTCCTTGGTACGTGACCTTTTCTGGGCCGGAAGGAGTGGGAAAGATGGACATATCAAGTAAAGAGTGTAGCAGAATGGACGTTTTTGCAAAGTAGTTGACCAATCGGAGAGAATCATGTTAACTACCGTCTGGCAAGCGCAATCCCGCGCATAAATGGAGGCCGATATGGGTGCGTTCAACGCAATGCTTCTCGCATTCGGCCCGATGTTCCTACTCGGGCTTGCAATGCCGTTCGGGCTGTTCCTTTTTCGCGGGCTGGTGCCGAGCTCGTCAAGTCGTCGGCGGATTCCGATGTTTCTTATAGCAACGTTTCCGCTGCTTCTGTATAGCTACCGTGAATCGGCGTGGCTCACGGATCAGTATGCGTCGTTCTCGCCAACATTTACTGGCGCAGTCTTTTTTCTTATCGGCACCCTCATCGGAATGGAGGTACGACGGATATGGCTACCGTAGAGAGTAAAACAGGCGGGGCGCCTTTGCGCCCCGCCAAGAATTTATGCCAGACGCTTATTCAGCGTCTTTTTCTTTGTCCGTCACCACCTCCTCCTGCTGTTCTTCTACCTTTTCTGATGCAATGTCACGGTCTTGGGACACGGGATCGATATTTTTCTCTCCCACATCGGCGACCTCCTCATCGGCGCCCATTTCTTTTTTCGTCTCCTCGAACGCACTTTCTTTTTGCGTGATGTCTTCCACCTGCGTGTCCTGTATTTTGGGAGCTTCGGTCCCGTCTGTTGCCGCGACTTGTTCGCCGCCGGCGCTTCTGATGTCTATTTTCCACCCAGTGAGCCGTGCGGCGAGGCGGACATTTTGGCCGCCGCGGCCGATTGCGAGTGATTGCTGGTCTTCGGCAACCTGCACGATTGCGCGGTTTTCTTCCTCGTTCAACTCGAGACTAAGAACCTGCGCAGGCTTCAGTGATTCTTTCACGTAGTCAGCCGCAACTGCGGACCATTCTACGACGTCAATTTTTTCGCCGCCGAGCTCGGAGGTAACGACTGCCACACGCACACCGCGTTGGCCCACAAGCGCGCCCACCGGGTCCACGTGGTCATCGTTGGAAAATACCGCGATTTTTGCGCGGCTTCCGGGCTCGCGCACGATGCCTTTTACCTCGACGACACCGCTTGCCATCTCGGGTACTTCGGCTTCAAAAAGCTTCGTAAGGAATCTAGGGTGAGAACGAGAGAGGCGGATGAACGTGCCGCGCACGCCTTCGTCTACGCGCAAAAGGAGTGCGCGTACCCGCTCGCCTTGGCGGTATCTCTCGCCGGGGATTTGTTCGTCATAGGGAAGTATCGCGGTCGCACGGCCGAGGTCCACAAAAAGATTGCCGCGCTCGAAGCGCTGTACGTGGCCTGTCACGATGTCGCCCTCGCGCTGGCCGTATTCGGTTATGATGCTCGCGCGCTCCGCTTCACGGACCTTTTGCATTATGACCTGCTTTGCGGCTTGTGCGGCGATGCGGCCGAAATCCTCGCGCGTCTCAAGCGGGAATGAAATCTCCTCGTCGAGCGTAGAATCCTTTTTGATGCGGCGCGCGTCTTCGAGCATGATGTGCTGTTCCGGATTGAAACGCGAGCGGTGGTCATCGTCGCCCGTTGCATCTTCACCTTCTTGTCGCACCAAAGTATTGTCGACAACTATTTTCGCTTGGCGGAATTCCATGTCGCCGGTCGCGGGATTAAACGTGGCCCGGATTATCTGCCCGCGCTTTCCGTATTCGCGGCGGTATGCGGCGGCGAGTGCGGTGGAGAGCGCGTCAACGACGCTTTCGCGCGAAATACCCCGCTCGTGCTGGAGTTCTTCGAGCGCAGAATTGAGTGATTTGATGTCGAGTAGAGACATGGTTAGTTTTGATTAACGAGCGTACGCGAGTTTAGCAATAACTTCCACCACCTTACCGCTTTGCGGTAAGGGGATTAAGAATTTGTAATTCGCTTCGCTCATAACAACTTCTAAAAAAAGTTTCCGCCAAAGGCGGAACTTGTGGAGGCATTATATGTAGAACGAGGCGGATGTCAAGAAGTTTCGATAACCGAGTGTTTGATACGACATTGGAACTCTAATCTACCGTCCAGATGAGTAAATACAATTGTAATACCGCGAGACCAAACTGTGATATGGCAAGGAGAATTCCTGCGACCAAAAAACGAAATGACTTGCTTTTAACACTTTTTACAACGGCCACGATGAACGTTATTACTGAGAGGAGTAGTAGGAGATTTCCAACAAGTATACTTTCGAAACCAAGCCCGCGTCCCCCAGAATCTAGATCTTGCGTCCACGGTCCGTGATTAATACCCTGCTTCCACCACTCATCTTGAGAGGGTAAAACGCCGAGCGATCGTTCGACCGCGTAAAAGATAAATGGTAACGCAAAAAGTATTACTGTCGTGATAACAATGCGCTTATAAGCTTTTATTTCGTTCATATACAGACTGAGAGACCTGGATTAGAACTCGGCAATAGTACACCCCCGAAAGGGGATTTCCACTTCATTAAAATCATTCGCGCTTCGCTTGTTGCTGTACAGGCAAACGGCTCATATACCGGTATATGAGCCGTTTGAGTTTGCAGCTATCTTGCGCTGACCAGTGAGAACGGGAGCGGCACGGGCGCGTTTGCGTGCGCGGCGCGGCGTGAGGCATTGAGGAGCGTGAATCCTCGCACCCTCTTGGTGCGCGGATTGACGCGAACCAGGACATCGTTGCCCGCTTCGATGGTCTCGTCCTTCGCGCTCGGCTTACCTTGCGAGAAGTAGAACACGTCGGCCTCCTTGTCGTAGAAGTATTCCAACATGTTCCGAGTATAGCAGGATTTGTTTGTTATAATTCCACTATGTATATCTCCGACACGCACCTCAAATCATTTCTCGCCGACGCGGGGCTTGTCTCTCAAAAGGATTTTGATAATGCGGAAGCGGAGGCCAAACAGACGGGCCAGCCGGTCGGGGACATTTTAACGGCAAAAAATTCGATAGGAGAGGACGAACTGCGCCGCACCTATGCCTACATTCTCGGCATTCCATTCGTCTCGCTTGCAGGCACCAACATCAAATACGAAACACTCGGCATGATCCCCGAGCCCATCGCGCGGCGCAACAACATCATCGCCTACAATCACCGTGGCGAAGAGCTCGAGGTCGCCATGCTCGACACCGACGACCTCGCGGCGATTGATTTCATCAAGAAGAAAACGCACTTGAAGATTTTGCCTCGGCTCACGGACGTGGCATCCATCAAGACCGCACTCAAACTCTATCAGCAGGGGCTCAAAGATAATCTGGGCGATGTCATTGAACGCGAGACGGCGGCCTTGGAAAAGACTGCGCTCGTCGAAGGAAAAGAAGTAGACCTCAAACAAATAGCGGAAGGGGTGTCCGCGGTGCGCATAGTAGATACGCTCATCCGGCACGCGAATGCGCAGAACGCTTCCGACATTCACATCGAGCCTTTGGAGGGTTCGCTCCTCATCCGATATCGTATCGACGGCATCTTGCATGATGCGATGGAGCTACCCAAGCACGCCGCCGCCGCCATCACGGCGCGCGTAAAGGTCTTGGCCAATATGCGGCTCGACGAGCACCGCTTGCCGCAAGACGGGCGTTTCGGCGCGGAGAGCGGCGGCGAGAAGATATCGTTCCGTGTCTCCATCCTTCCCACGTATTACGGCGAGAAAATCGTGATGCGCCTTTTGCGCGATTCGATATCCGGCTTCACGCTCGAGTCCATCGGCTTCCATGGCACGGGCTTGGAGCGCATGCATGAGGCGATGCGCAAGACGACCGGCATGGTCCTCTCCTGTGGGCCGACGGGTGCAGGAAAATCCACCACACTGTACACGCTACTCGACATCGTCAATACACCCGACGTCAACATTTCGACCATAGAAGACCCGATTGAATACCAGATGAACAGAATCAATCAGACGCAAGTGCGGCCGGAGATAGGATTCACCTTCGCCAATGGCCTGCGCTCTCTTGTGCGCCAAGACCCCGACATCGTAATGGTCGGGGAAATCCGCGACAAAGAGACGGCATCACTTGCGATTAATGCCGCGCTTACCGGCCACCTCGTACTTTCGACTCTGCACACGAATTCCGCCGCGGGCGCCATCGCGCGCCTGCTCGATATGGGCATCGAGCCGTTCCTCCTCGTCTCTACACTGCGCGTTATCATCGGCCAGCGGCTCGTACGCAAACTCTCTGCCGACAAAGAAAAATACGAGCTATCGCGCGACGAGCAGAGCCAGCTCGAACGCATCGTTGATGCTGGCAATGTCTTGAGGGCGCTCAAAGATGAAAAAGCTGTCGCGAAGGACGCGACGTGGAAAAATATCCCATTTTTCAAATCGAAAGAAGGCGGCCAGAGCCCTTCGGGATACGCAGGCCGGGTCGGCATCTACGAAGTCCTACCCGTCACCTCGACCATCAAAGAGCTCGTCATGAAAGGCTCGACAGGAGATGAGATAGAAAAGCAGGCGCGGAGCGAAGGCATGCTCACGATGAGCGAGGATGGCATCTTCAAAGCCGCGCAGGGTGTGACTACTATTGAAGAAGTGTTGCGTGTGATCACAGAATAACGCAGGCTATCAACAATCGCTTATGGCGTGTTTGTGAATCGGGTGACATACTGCCCGCATATATGATGGAAGTCTTGGCACTTCTGGTGACCATCGCCTTACTGGTCATGGTGTTCAACTTGCGCAAACGCGTGAGCGACCTCGAAAGATCGCAAAAAGGAGGGCTGCAGCAAGCTCCAGCACCGCAAACTCCTCAATCGGTTCCAGTTCAAGCGCCTCTTGCCGTGCCAAATGTGCAACTAATATCCCCAGTAGGCGCCGTGGCGCAGTCAGGTCCTTCTGTAGATGCTCGCCTCATCGAGTGGTTCAAAGAAAATTGGCTCTTAAAACTCGGCGCGTTATTGCTTCTCATAGGGTTTGGCTGGCTCGTGTCGTATGCGTTCCTCAATAATTGGATAGGTCCTATGGGCCGTATCACGCTCGGGCTTGCGGGTGGTGCTCTCATACTCCTGCTCGGGACGTGGCGCATACGCTCATACGTGACGCAGGGCAGTATTTTTGTGGCTCTCGGTGCGACCGTGGTGTTGCTCACTACCTATGCCGCCCGGACCGTGTACGATTTCTTCACCCCCACCAGCGCACTCGCGCTCATGTTCGGGACTTCGGCATTCGTCGCGTTCGTAAGCGGCATCTACAACCGCAAACAACTCGCGGTTGCAAGCGTTGCGCTTGCCGCGACGGCACCTATACTCGCGCACTCACCGACACAGGATTATGTCGGACTTTTCGCGTATCTCCTCGTCGTTGTCTTGGGTGCGGTATGGATAGTGGCGTGGAAGGGTTTTCGTGAGGCGGGAACAATGGCTCTTGTTGTAGTCGCACTCTATTCCATGCCGCTTCTCGTCGGTCTTGAACGCTCTGACATGTCGACGTTGTTACTCTTCGCGTATGGATTTGGAGCGATTTTCTACATCACCAATACTGCGGGACTACTCCGTCTAAAAGGCAGTGATGCGATGCCGGACCTTGTCACTGCCGCAGGGAACGCACTTCTCTTGGCCGCGTGGATTTACGTTGCCGCGCCCAAAGATTTTCAGAGTCTGATTCTTGCGGCGTGGGCGACCGCATTCATCGTCGGAGCGTTCGCTGTGTTTCGTGTGAGCGGTCAACAGGCGCCGTTGTTTCTCTATGCGGCGATAGGCGTTGGATATATTGCTGCTGCGACCGCGATAGAGTTAAGCGGCGCCGCTCTAACGATTGCCTACACGCTTGAAGCCACGGCGGTCGCGGTCGCTTTGTTCGGTATTACGAGAAATGTTGCCGCCGCGCAGCGCTCCACGCTCCTTCTCATAGGTCCCGCGGTACTTTCGTTCGGGAGCGTCGTTTCAAGCGACTGGCAATTTGGGGTCTTCAATCAACATTTCTTTGTTCTCGCGGCGTTGGCAGTAACATTCCTTGGGCTCGGTGGCATATTTTTCCAATCTGCTCACGCGACTGGCGTAGAAGATGTCAAGACCGGAAATGGAGCTCTTCTTGTCGCGGGCTCGCTCTACGCCTACATCCTTTTGTGGCTCTCACTTCATGCAGCTCTTCCGGAGAGCCCTGACATGGCTGTCATGGCGGCGCTTTTTGTGTACACCGTTATAGGTATCGGTGCGTATGTGTGGGGTACGACCGCTGCAAGCAAGGGGTTGCAGGCATACGGTGGAACGCTTCTCGTATTTGTCGTCGGGCGCCTGCTCGTCGTAGATGTGTGGCAGATGGAACTCACGGGTCGTATCATCACGTTCTTCCTCATCGGTACGCTACTTATGAGTACGGCATTTCTCGGCCGCACCAAGAAAACAGAGACTCCGGCTCCACCTGCCGCCACCTAACATGAGTATTGCACGAGTAGTGTCTGCGCTCTTGGGTGTTGGAATACTTTTCTCAGCGTCAGTCGTGTTTGCGCAAGGTGATGTAGCAAGCATCCAGAGTGCCTATCAACAATACAAAGATATTGGTGTTTCTACGATCAAGATCGTCGTGCCCACGGTTACGGAAGTACCGTTCGATCGCGATTTTCTGGAGCGTACGGATTTCGCGGTTCTCGACACGACGACGGGCCGTTTCGAGCCCTCATATTTCATGCAGACAAACCTATCGACAGTACTTTTTGCCTCAAGCGATACAGGAACAAGCATCGGCTCACTGTCGGACGGCAACACCACTTCGTACGCGTCGTTCGATGTACCGGGTGACAGATTTGTACGCTCAATCATACGTCTCCAAGCCGCAGAGCCTACTGTTGCGTCCGCCCTCACGATCGCGCTCGATGCGAACGTTGCGTTGCCTGCAACAGTTGCTGTTCGCGCTGGTGGAAAAGTGGTCGTTGCCGAACGTGCTCTTGATTCGACAGTCGTTCGCTTTCCTCAAACGCGCGCAGGCGACTGGACCATAGAGTTCACGCACGTGCAACCACTTCGGATCACAGAAATGCATTTGGTTGAAGATAACGTCCCATCAGGTACACGGTCATTGCGTTTCCTCGCCCAACCGAACCATTCGTATCGGATATATTTCAATCCTGATCGCTCGGTTATTGTCTCGGTCGGTGAGTCGGGAAATCTTCTGGACAGCAGAGAGGTCTATCGTATCGTGAGCCCACAATCGCGTAGCAATCCTGCATACATACAAGCAGACGTCGATAGCGACGGGGTCCCCGACATCCGGGACAACTGCGCTTCGATCGCAAATACCGACCAAGCAGATGTCGATATGAACGGCCTTGGTGATGTGTGCCAAGATTTCGACCGCGATGGAGTATCGAACGTTGAAGACAACTGCAAGGACACGCCGAACGTTGGCCAGACCGACGCGGACGGTGATGGGATAGGCGATGTGTGTGATGCGGAAGAAAGCCGACTAACAGAGAAATATACATGGATCCCGTGGGTCGGCATCGGCTTTGCCGCGATTGTTATTGTAGTGCTGTTCGGTCTCACCGCTTTTGCGAAAAAAGAGGACGCCCCTGTTCAGTCGTGAGCGATTGTCAGTCATCCTAGTGGAAAAAAGGAACCGCGGCGTATATCCACGCTATACTAGTCGAATGGCGAAGTTCACCTATACCGCCGAGAAGACGGGTGGAGAGGTATACAAGGGTGTCGCGGAGGCGACAGACCGTTTTGAACTGTACGATATTGTGCGACAAGAAGGAGGAAGGATAATTTCGGTCGAGGAGGTCGGAGGAAAGGGCTGGCTAAGCATGGCCTACTGGAACTCACTTTTCTCGCATATCAGCGAATACGAAAAAATCCTTTTCGCGCGCAACTTGGGCGCGATGCTTTCTGCGGGCCTCGCGCTTGTGCGGGCGCTTTCTGTCATCGAACGGCAGACCAAGAACGCGAAAATGTCGAGCGTCGTCTCGTCTATTTCCTCGGATGTGCGCCGCGGCGACACTCTACACAGCGCTCTTGCCAAGTTCCCGAGCGTATTTCCGAAGCTTTTCGTCGCGATGGTGCGCGCGGGCGAGGAGGGCGGCGATCTACCCGCATCTCTTCAGGTCATAGCGGATCAGATGGAGCGCATGTATGCTCTCAAAAAAAAGATACGCGGCGCTCTCATCTATCCATGCATCGTTTTAATCGCGATTTTCGGCATCGGTGTTCTCATGATGATAGAGGTCGTGCCGACTCTTGCGCAGACGTTCGCGGAAATGAACGCAAAACTTCCAGCCTCGACCATGTTCATAATCGGGTTGAGCAATTTTCTCGTGCGGTACACCTTCGTGGCGCTGGGCCTCGTGGCGGGCATTATCGCACTCATTTATTTTGTGGCACGCACTTCTATCGGTAAACGCGGGCTCGACTTTTTCTTCCTGCACTTGCCCTTGATCGGTCCGATGGTGCGCGAGGTGAATGCCGCGCGCACATCACGCACTCTCGCCTCTCTTCTCACTTCCGGAGTCGACGTCATAACTTCGCTCGACATCGTCGGAGAAGTCGTCCAGAATTCGTACTTTCGGGAGGTCATACGCGACGCAGGAAAGGCGGTCGGCGGCGGCGAGCCTTTGTCTGCCGCGTTTACGCGCCGCGAAGATCTTTACCCAGCGTTCGTGGGAGAGATGATGGCGGTCGGCGAGGAGACGGGGCAAGTGGGCGAGATGTTGAGGCGCCTCGCGCTTTTTTATGAGGACGAGGTGGACAGGAAGACCAAAGACATGTCGACCATTATCGAGCCGTTCCTCATGATCATCATCGGGGGCGCGGTCGGCTTCTTCGCGGTTTCCATGATCACACCCATCTACCAACTCTCGGAGAACATTTAGTATGCGAACAATGGGCGAGCGCGGGGTGACTTTGATAGACACCGTCGTCGGAAGCGCGCTCATGCTCGTCATTTTCCTCGGGATTGGTGCGGCATTCCAGCTTTCGGTCGATGTCGTTACCAACAACAAAGCGCGCGGTGGGGCAATCGCTCTCGCAGCCGAACGCATGGAATACATCCGGAGCCTCACGTATGCTTCGGTCGGCACTTCGGGCGGCATTCCCGCGGGCGGAATCGCACAGTCAGAAACGGTCGTTCAAAATGGCATCACATACACGCGCCGCACCGTCGTCGAATATGCAGATGACCCGAAGGATGGCTCGGGCGCGGCCGACGGGAACGGCATTACTTCGGATTACAAGGTCGCGAAGGTTGACGTCGCGTGGACCTCGCGCACGGGGACCCGCCACATCACACTCGTCTCGCGATTTGAACCTCCTGCAGGAATGGAAATAGCGTGCGCGCCTCCGTGCGGCACGCTCACCGTGAACGTGGCCAATGCCGCCTCACAGCCTCTCTCTAGCGTATCGGTTTCCATCGTGAACGCTTCGACCACACCCCCGATCAACATCAACACCTTCACCAATGCAAGCGGCACGGTCTCATTCATAGGCGCTCCCGCGTCCGCCGGATATGCCATAGTAGTGACGAAAACCGGTTACTCCACCGCGCGCACGTACAGCGTGACATCGGGGAATTCGGACCCGAATCCGGGGAATCTCACCGTATCCAACAACCAGACTACCGTGGGCACATTTCAAATCGACATACTCTCGACGCTGGCAGTCACCACGTATTCGCTTTCGACGAACACATGGTCGGACACGTTCTCAAATGACAGCAAAATCGGCGCCTCGACAAGCAATATTGAGGTAAGCGGCAATCGCGCGCGTTTTGCAGGGAGTCAGCCATGGACAGCACCTGCCGATCTCTATTCTCTGACCATCACACCAACCGCGCTTTCGCGTTGGGGGACCTTTTCTTGGAATGATACGCAACCTGCAGAAACGACTATAACCTATCATGTCTACTATCCTACCGGCCCCACTTTTTCACTTCTCCCCGATTCGGTCTTGGCAGGCAACAGCACGGGCTTTTCGGCGGGGACCTCTGTCGACTTGAGTGGCGTCCCTGCGAGCATATACCCGAGTCTCGTACTTCACGCGCATCTTGTCGCGCTCAATCCATCCGCACCCTCACCTTCTATTGAGGATTGGGAGCTCACCTACGAGAGCGGGCAGGGAATCGCAATTCCTTTCACATTGCGGGGTATCAAGACTATCGGCAATGGGCCTAGTGGCGTCATATATAAGTACGATCAAGTCCACACCACAAATTCTTCAGGGACGCTCACTCTTCCTGCAATGGAGTGGGATACCTATACGATGACGGTCGCCACACCTACCGGATACGACATCGCGTCTTCGTGTCCGACACAGCCAATGGTGCTTGCACCGAATTCCTCACTCGCGGCGCAAATTTTCTTCTCCGCGCACACCGACAACTCACTTCTCGTTGATGTGAAAAATCCTACGGGAGGACTTCTTTCGGGCGCCTCTGTGCATCTGACCAAAGGCGGTTCCTACGACAAGACAACCACCACAGACGCATGCGGGCAGGCGTTCTTCAGCGCCCTCACGAATGGCAATTATTCTATCACCGCCTCTTCGACGGGATATCAGACATACAGCTCGGATTTAGTGGATGTTACAGACACCTCTCGGTTCTCGATTACGCTCAATTAGTATGCCTAGTATGCCGCACAGGAATCGTTGCAGGGGGATGACGCTCATCGAGGCGCTCGTCTGGATAGCGGTATTCGTAATGGTGATGCTCGCGCTCACGACCTCCGTCCTGTATTTCTATCGCACGAGCAATTACGCAATCCAGCAGGCGAGCGCCATATCTTCGGCGCAGAGGGGTATCGAAGCTTTGATGAAAATCGTGCGGGAGGCTTCCTACGCGTCGAACGGTGCATATCCGGTCGCAGAAATCGCGACCAGCAGTCTCACGTTCTACGCCGATGCCGATTCCGACGCCGCGATAGAACGAGTGCACTACTATCTGCAGAACAATACGCTGATGAAAGGTGTGCTCGATCCGAGCGGTGATCCGCCAGCATACAGCGGAGCGGAGGCGACATCCACCATTTCGGAGAATCTGCGCAACACAGCACTCGGCGTCTCCCTTTTCACCTACTACAACAAGAGCGGCGTACAGATAAGCGATTATACGCGCATCGCCGACGTTCGGTTCGTGTCGGTGGTTATCTATGTCGACGTTGATCCTGGGAAAACCCCTACCCCGATTTTTCTGCGGTCATCGGCGGCGATGCGCAATCTCGTTGGAAAATAGTATGCGGCACCAGACACCAGACACCAGAGACCGGAAAACAGACGAAAGCGCTGTTGCCCGTTGCCCGTTGCCTATTGCTTGCGCGCAAGCAGGAGTTACCACCATGATGGTCATTGCCTTTATGGGGATTTTCCTCCTCATCATGGGCACTATCACGAGTTATGCGTTTGAGCAGGCAAAATATGGTCGTGCGCTCTACGGGCGCGAGCAGGCGCTCGCGATAGCCGAAAGCGGGCTCGAGTACTATCGTTGGTTCCTCGCGCACAATCCGGGCAATCTTACCAACGGAACCGGACTGCCCGGCCCCTACACTTACACAGTGAACGATCCGGAAGGGGGCACGTTGGGGAACGCATCTCTGACGGTGACGGGGAACTCTCAATGCGGCGTCATCCAATCTATCGATATCACATCACGCGGAACGTCCAATGCGAATGTCGGGTTCCCGCGCACGCTCTTTGCGCGCTACATGCGTCCGTCGGTCGCGGCGTATTCGTATCTTCTCAAAAGCAACGTATGGGCGGGCCCCGACCGCAACATCACCGGCCGGTATCACTCCAACGGGGGAATCCGCATGGACGGCACCAACAACTCCGACGTTTCCAGTGCCCTCACCACTTGGACGTGTGACGCGGGCTCAGGGTGTCCCTCGACAAAAAATGGTGTGTTCGGTGCGGGGCCGGGGTTTGCGCTCTGGTACAATTCGGCCGCTTCGGTAGATTTTGCCGGCATCGCGACATCTCTCGCGAGCCTCAAGACCTATGCGCAGACAGGCGGCGGATTGTATTTTGCCTCCTCTACCGGGTCAGTAACCAGTCGCGGGTACCACATGCTCTTCAAATCGAACGGGACGGTCGATGTGTCCCGCGTGACAGGGACGGTGGGAGTGAAGGGCTCGGCTGACGGCTCCACGTTTCCCACCGAGTACAACATCATTGCCAACAAAACATTGCTCGGCAATTACACCATCCCCGCCTCATGCAGTTTGATTTTCGCCGATGACCGCGTATGGGTCGAAGGAGTCGTGAAGGGAAAAGTAACGGTCGTTGCGGCAACACCCTCCGACACAGGGACCTCGCCGGATGCGATAATTGCCAACAACATCACATACGCCGCAAACGATGGCACGTCGGGCCTTACTGTTATGTCGGAGCGCAACGTCCTTATCCCTCTTACGTCACCCGACATAATGGAAATCCACGGCATCTTTGTTGCCCAAAGCGGATACTATGGACGCAATCACTACACGACGAGCGGAAATAACGAAGTACCTTCGCAATACGATTCTTATGTCATGCAAACGCAGTTGACGACCGTCGGCACGATTGTTTCCGCGGGGCGCACGGGAACGAAGTGGACAAACGGCGGCGTCTTCGTTTCAGGCTACGCGACGCGCGTAGACGCATACGACCAACTGCAGGCGATGAACCCGCCACCTTTCACACCATCCGCATCGACGGACTACAGCTTCGTTTTGTGGCGTGAGCAATGATTATCCATCATGCTACAATCGGCGCATGAAAGCGCTCGTGGTCGCGAATTGGAAGATGAATCCTCCCACTTTCCGAGAGGCAAAAAAACTCCTTGAGACGACGCGGAAGGCAGCCGATGCTACAGAGCACGTGACGCTCGTAGTGGCACCACCCGCGATATTCTTGCGCGAGTTGCGCGCCCGCCACAAAGGAAAAAAAATTGCCTTTGCGCTCCAAAATGCGAGTGCGGAAGAAAGCGGTGCATACACGGGAGAAATATCACTTGCGCAAGGCGCGGACGCGGGTGCTACCTACGCAATCGTCGGGCATGCCGAGCGTAGAGCGATGGGGGAGAGTAGTGATGACACGCAAAAAAAAGTCGCCGCGGCCCTTGCAGCAAATATGACGCCTATTTTATGCGTCGGCGAAGCTACGCGCACGGCTTCCGCAGAATATTTCGGTGTTGTGAAAGAACAACTTCGCATCGGCCTTGCCGATATCTCATCCTCACAACTCGGTAGCGTCATCATCTCGTACGAGCCAGTCTGGGCTATCGGCGGCGAGAAGACAATGAGCCCGCGGGATATGCATGAAATGGCGATTTTCATCAGGAAAACGGTCGTCGAACTGCACGGCGAAAAAGGTATGGGTGTAAAGATTATTTATGGAGGCGCCGCTACGGAATCCAATGCGGCGAATATGCTCCGCGACGGGGATGTAGATGGCCTTCTTGTGGGGCATGTGAGTGTCGATGCGCCACGCTTCGCGGCGCTCTTACAGGCTATAGAGGACGCGACATGAGGTGCATCGACAAAATACCGGCGGGTGAGTTGAAAGGGAAGCGAGTATTTTTGCGCACGATACTTAATCTCCCGACTGCGCCAGACGGTAGCGTGACCGACATCTTTCGTCTCAAGCAAGGACTTCCCACCGTCGAGTTTCTCGTGAAGAACGGCGCGAAGGTAATCATCGCGGGATATTTCGGGCGCAAAGGAGAAAGTATGCGGCCCGTTGCCGAAGCACTTCAGAAACTTGCTCCGGAAATCAAGATATATTTCTTCGGGACTCCGTTTGAACAAGCGCCAGCTGAAGCGGCTGCTCTCAAAGAAGGCGAGTGTCTTGTTTTGGAAAATACTCGTCGCGACCCTGGAGAGGAATCGAATGATCCCAAATTTGTACGACTTCTTGCAAGTATGGCAGATATATTTGTGAGTGATTCACTACCCGACGCACATCGCAACTACGCCTCGAGTGTCGGTATTGCAAAAGTTCTCCCACCGTACGCCGGATTTCTTATGCGAGACGAGGTAGCTAATCTTTCGGTCGCGCGGACACCCGAACATCCGTCACTCGCTATTCTCGGCGGCGCGAAATTCGAGACCAAAGCGCCGCTCATCAAGTTGTTGCTTGAAAAATATGACCATGTGTTCATCGCCGGCGCCCTCGCGAACGATGTTTTCAAAGCGCGCGGACTTCCTGTCGGCCGCTCGCTTATCTCAAAGGAATTACCGAGTGAGAACATTCTTTCGAACCCGCGTTTTCTTGCACCAATTGATGTCACGGTAGAGCGCTCGGACGGGCAGGCGCGCGTAAAAAAGCCGCAAGAGGTGGACACCGACGACAAAATCGTTGATATCGGACCGGACACCATAGCACTTCTCGCACCGCACATCGCAAGCGCAAAATTCATTCTCTGGAGCGGCCCCACCGGCATGTACGAGAACGGATACATCTCATGGACGACCGCGCTCGCGGAGCTGATAGCGACGAGTAACGCAAAGAAGGTCATCGGCGGCGGCGACACCATCGCCGCGATAGAAGCAACGGGTGTGCCGCAGGAGAAATTGGGATTTCTCTCGACCGGTGGCGGCGCGATGTTGGCGTACTTGTTAAAAGGCACGCTTCCCGGAATCGCGGCGCTCGGCTGACTTGCCTCGCGAAGCGTTCCTGTGCCAAGATGCCCGCGGGAGCCGTGCTAAGGCTCACAATAGCTAAACAGAAGGGCGGGGGAGACCCCGTGTATGAAAATGCCATTCTTTCTCAATCGGTTCTGGCCGACCGTCGTTCTCGTCCTGATGACGACTACCTACCTGACGGGAGTCAAATACGGCATGTCGACATCGAATGCTTTGGCGGCGGCGGCATGGACGGGGTTCGTAACGTTCTTGCTGGTCGTTGGCGTTATCAACGAATCTGGAGGCCGTCACCGGATGGATAATCCGATCGCGCTGTGGGTGACATCCTTCATGGCGTTCGCTCCGGTAGGACCCGCAGCGTATTCTGGCAATGTGTATCTCTCGGTGCTCATTGTCATCGCGACGGTTCTTATGGCCGGCGCCATCGTCTATCTGCTCGAGCGAGCGATTATCGGCGGGAGAAAAGGTCTGTGGTCGCTCGAGTACGGGCTCGTCCCGCTCGGTGTCGTTTTTGCCGCGGGGCTCGAGGTCAGCGGCAAACACGAGTGGGCGGGTGCCTTGCTCGCGGTCTGTTGGTTCCTGCACTTTTTCTTCAAACAGATACCCCAGCTTCTTGCGAGCGTGGGCATCATGCCTCTCCGCAGTGGCGGATGAGGTGACAGGCGCGCCGGGAAAGTTCCCCCGACGCGCCTTCGACTTTTACGTTAGCGCAGAGCGGATTTTGTCGGCCGTTTTTGCGAACTCTCCCTCGGCGTACGGTTTTCCGGGCCAGAGCGAGTGCGGGTCTCCTGCAAAGCGCGGCATCACGTGTACGTGCGCATGGAATACTACTTGCCCTGCTCCAGCGCGGTTGTTCATGCCGAGATTAATGCCATCGGTCTTCAACGCTTTCTCCAAAGCGTGCGCGACGATGCGCGAGGCGCGCATGACGGCTATCCAATCTTTGTCGTCTATCTCAAAGACGTCGGCCGAGTGTTTTTTGGGAATGACGAGCGCGTGTCCGGGATTCACCGGATTAATATCCAAAAACGCGAGTGTCTCCGCATCTTCATAGATGATTTGTCCGGGAAGCTCTCGGGCGGCAATCTTGCAGAACAAACAATCAGTGTTCATGCATCCAGTATACAATAGAGCTTCATGCAGATCCTGGTTTCCACACTTCTTTCAAAGCGGGGGATTACTGGAGCCTCTGCGGTTTCTGCTTTTTTGAACCCAGACTATGAACGACATACGCACTCACCGTTTTTACTTCTCGGGATGGATCGAGCGGTGGCGCGGCTTCTTTTAGCGATTAGTCAGAATGAACGTATTGCCGTCTATGCAGATTTTGATTGTGATGGCATTCCCGGTGCCGCGCTTCTCTCCGATTTTTTAAAAAAGATAGGCTACGAGAATTTTGAAGTGTATCTCCCGCATCGCGATAGGGAAGGATATGGATTCCATACTGATGCGATAGCCGCACTTGCTGCTCGCGATGTGAAACTCATCATTACCGTTGATGTCGGGACGACGGCGCTCGACGCGGTGCATTTCGCGAAAGAAAAAGGTGTTGATGTAATTATCACCGACCATCATGAAGTTACCGGCGCCTTGCCGGAAGCGGTTGTTGTGTTGAATCCAAAATTAGGGGATTACCCATTCCCCCACCTCTGTGGTGCGGCGGTCGCGTTCAAGCTCGTTCAGGCGACGCTTACCGAAGGTAAGCGTCTTAGCCTGCAGGCATTTAAAAACATCCCAGACGGTTGGGAGAAATGGCTTCTCGACATGGTCGCCATTGCGACGATTGCCGACATGGTGCCTCTGGTCGGAGAAAATCGCGTCCTCGCGCACTGGGGACTTATCGTCCTGCGGAAATCACCGCGCCATGGCATCACCGCGCTCTGCGCAAAATTACGTTTGCGCAAGAGCGAGCTTACCGAAGACGATATCGGGTTCTCGATAGCGCCACGCATCAATGCCGCCTCACGCATGGACGAGCCGATGTTGGCGCTCCGACTTTTGACCACAGGGGACAGTGATGAAGCGAAACAACTCGCCGCGCAATTGGAAAAACTCAACGCGAGCCGCAAGGGAGTTGTCGCTGGCATGGTGAAGCAGGCGCGTTCTCATGTGAAGCAACGTTTTGGCGAGAGCGATCGTGTCATCGTCTTGGGAAATCCTGAATGGAAGCCTGCGCTCTTGGGGCTCGCGGCGAATTCCATTATGAATGAACGCGGCGGGGTTGTGTGCTTGTGGGGGCGCGATACGCTCGGCCGTATCAAGGGCTCATGCCGCTCAGACGGCGACGTTTCGCTCACAGAACTTTTCGCGAATGCGGGAGACGTATTTGAAGAAAGCGGCGGCCACAAGGCCTCCGGCGGCTTCACCGTTTCACATGAGCGCGTGCATACATTGCCGGAAATACTGGCGGCCGCGAGTTCGATGCTCGCCACCGTTCCGAGTGTTGCTGAAGCTAGCGCACATGATGCGCTTGTTACCCTCTCCGAGGTCACGTCAGCGCTCTTCGCGGAAGTTTCAAAGCTCGCGCCATTCGGCGCAGGCAATCCGAAGCCGGTGTTTTTGGTGCGCGGCGCAATCGTCACCGGCATGCAACGTTTCGGGAAGGAAAAGGCGCATCTGGAATTACTGCTTGAATGTCGAGAAAGCGGCGTGCGGTGTCGCGCATTTGATTTTTTCCGCTCGCCTGAAGATTCCACGCATCTACCCGTGCAGGGGGAGGAGGCAGGTGTCTTGGCGACGATAGCGCGCGACTCATATCGCGGCGGGCTTGCACTTCGAATTGTGGATGTCGTTCCAGTGTCGGTATAATACAGACTCATGTCAGAAAAAATTGTCATCTACACAGATGGCGGGGCTAGGAACAACCCCGGGCCCGCAGGAGTCGGCGTTGTTATCGCGGACGGTCCAAAGAAGGTCGAGCTCAAAAAGTATATCGGCGAGCGGACGAACAATTGGGCGGAGTATGAAGCTGTCGCCCTTGCACTCACCGAAGCGAAAAAGCGCGGACTCGCAGGGCGGGAGATAGAAGTACGCATGGACAGTGAACTCATTCAGCGTCAGCTTACCGACGAGTATCAGGTAAAGGAAGAGACGCTCTGGCCGCAGTATATGAAGGTACATAATTTAATAGTTGCGCATTTTCCTAACATCCGATTCGTGCATGTGCGGCGCGAGGAAAATGAGGAAGCTGACCGCCTTGTCAACGAGGCCATTGATGCCGCAGAATAGGAGTATGCGCGGACAATTCACCGGATTCATTGATTTCATGCGCGAACGTGGCGTCGCGGGCTTCGCCATCGGTTTTATCTTGGGCGGTGCCGCGCAAAAGCTCGTGCAAGCTTTCATGGACGACATCGTTAATCCCATGCTCGGACTTTTTGGGGGGAGCGGACAGAATCTTGCCGACTACACCATCGGCACATTTAAGGTCGGCGATTTTATCTCGGTCCTCATCAATTTTTTCATTCTGTGTTTGGTCGTTTATTTGGTTTTCAAAGTCCTGCATCTCGAGAAACTGGATAAATCCAAAGAATGATAGCGAGCCACATCCTCTGGGCGATCGTCGGAGGATTTTTACTCGGGGTTTTCGCGCGCTCGTTCGTGTCACTTGGGAACGCGTTTGTGTTATTTCTGCTCCTGCTTGCGGGCGGGAGCATGCTCTTAGCACTTCTTGAGCGTGCAAAGATGCGGGGGCTCGTCGTTGCCGCCGTTGCACTCACGGCGTGTGCCTCAGGGATACTTCGCATGGATGCGGCAGGTCTGCACGGTGCTGCCGAACTCACATCGCGTATTGGAGAAACAATCACGATAGAAGGCCGCGTTATAGATGAACCCGATGTGCGCGACAGCAACGTGCGACTGCATATGGATACGGGCGATGTCGGTGTGCTCGTGGTAGCGCCTCCGCATACGGAAGTGCGCTACGGAGACATTATTCGGACCAAGGGAAAGCTCGACTTGCCAGAAACATTTGATACCAATGACGGCCGACAATTCAATTACCCGATGTTTCTTGCAAAAGACGGGATTTTGTACACGCTTTCATTTGCGGAAGTTGATGTCACTGGTCACGGCCCGACAAATCCACTGAAAGTCGCGGCGATACGGACGAAACAGAAATATCTCGAAGGTCTACACCGTGTCTTGCCCGAACCGGAATCCGGCCTCGCGGGCGGCATCACGGTCGGCGACAAGCGGGGAGTGGGAAAAGAGTTTTCAAACATTTTTATTACGGTCGGGCTCGTACACATCATCGTGCTCTCCGGATACAACATCACGCTCGTGATGAACGCGGTCGGCATATTTTTCTCGCGGACTCCGCGCCTTGTACAGCTCGGTGCGAGTGCCCTCATCATGGTTTTAATCGTGCTTATGGCAGGAGCTCCGGCGAGTGCCTCGCGCGCGGGTACCATGGCTCTGCTCCCGCTCATCGCGCGCATGACGGGGCGCCTTTACCTAGCGCTCCGCGCGCTTGGGGTCGTCGCACTCGCGATGGTGCTGTGGAATCCATTTATTCTCACATTCGATCCTGGATTTCAATTGTCAGTGCTTGCAACACTCGGTCTTGTACTTTTTTCGCCCGTGTTTACAACGTGGCTCCCATGGATACCGGAGAAATTCGCACTGCGCGAGATTGCCGCCGCAACACTCGGCACGCAGACCAGTGTGTTGCCGCTTCTCTTGTATCAAAATGGTTTGCTTTCTCTCGTCGCGCTTCCGGCAAATCTCCTCGCGCTCGTCGCAGTGCCCTACGCGATGTTTGCCTCCGTCATTGCCGCAATCGGTGGAATTATTGCAGGACCTCTCGCGATTCCCGTTGCTGCTCCCGCGCTCGCGCTTCTGTGGTACATCCTCGGCGTTGCAAAATTCTTCGCATCGCTTCCATTCGCCGCCGTATCGGTGAGTGCATTCAGTGTGTGGTGGGTGTTTATTGCCTACGCGCTCATGTTTGGTGGATTGTGGTTCCTGCAAAAAAAGCGGCGAGGTTTGAGCCCGCCGCTTTGATACTCGCCTCGCAACGTGTGCTTCACGTTACGGAAAGGTGCGATTCCGATTAGTCGGGCTGCCCCGCCTCCGTACGCTCCGGACTTGGAGCCGGTTTGGCGATGCTTGCGGCCATGTGGCGATCGCTATCAGCCGGCGTATCAGCTTTTGCCGACACTGCGGCCAGCTTCGCCTTACGCTTCACCCTCGCATCGCGCTCGCCGGCCAGCAGGTTGGCATTCGCCTCGGTCACGTAGTACTCGCCGACTTGGTCGAACACGACGGCACCATCCTCAATGGCTTTCCGCCACGGCCTGTGGAACCCGGGGATGTGCGTCCTGGCGATGATGTGGACCTGATCACTGAAGCTCATCTTACCGGCGTAGCGGTCGTCGGCTTCACGGTAACAGTCGATGAGTTCTCTCAACTGTTTCAGTCCAGTTTTGTAGTACTTGCCCGTTGGGGCCCTCTTTGCGGCCTGTGTGGCCATGGTATTGCCTTTCTCGCTAGAGCAACCCATTGCGCGTACGCAACGGGGCTCCACGACAGTGGAGCCCCGAAAGACTAGCGCACAAAGAAGTTTTAGACAATCACATCGCCGAACCCTTCGGTTGCATGTACCACCCGACGAGTGTTGCGGGGATGACCCAGTAGCCTAGGAGGACGAGCGTGGACCAGTTGGCGAGGAAGGGCCAGAAATTCGGAAGTACGTTCACGACTGCCGAAAGCGAGCCGCTTTGCGCTAAGACTCCAGCGACGCCTGTGATGAAGGCGGTCACGATAGCGACGACGAATCCTATAGCGCCAAATGTGATGCCGTCCTTTAGAGAGTTTGCGCCATGCCACCACGTGAGGACAGCGACAACGATGACCGCGAGAACGACGAATGAAATATATTGAGGTGTGAGAACTCCACCGCCCGCTGAGGCAGGGACGAACGCGACAAGCGCCGCGACCACTGTGTTTATCAGATAATTCCCCAAAAATCCTATTAAGATTGATCGTTCAACGTTCATAATTGTGCGAGCTAGGGATAATGCATTCAGTATAGCAGGTAACCAGAGCGCGCAAGTAGGTTTTCCACCTTATAAAAAAGAGCCGCCGTTGCCGGCAGCTCAGTTCCGATAGTTGCGTAACAATCGATTTCGGACAGCGAGGATGTCAAGCGGTCCGGATGTAATCCTTCATCGCTCGGTTTTCGCGGTCGATCTCTATGAGCCGCCAGTTCACGACATCGCCGATGGAGATCATGCCGGCAAGCTGCCCGTACTCGTTCAGCACCGGCATGTGGCGGAATTTGCCCGTCGTCATTTGCTCCATGATCGAGGCAGTGGTGTCGCTCGCCGTGCAGGTGACGAGGGCCTCTTTGGGCGTCATGGCCTGGTGGACCTGATATCCGAGTGCGACATGCCCGCACTCCGCGATTTTCCTCACGATGACACGCTCGGATATAATGCCGAGCGTGTCGTTGTTTTCCTCACTGACAACGAGGAGCGCGCCAATGCGGTGTTCAGCGAGCTTCTGCGTCGCGGCGACAAGGGTTGCGTCTGCCCGGACGGTAAAGACTTGTCTGCCGATTGGCTTCCCGTCCAGCATCCATCTGACGGTCATGGCGGCGTTTACCTCAAGGTTCTAGTGTTTGCCTTGCCACAGAGGCAAGGGTCTCCCCATGGGAGTTTCGGAAGCCTATCGCCGCGGAGCCCTCTCGGTCAAGTTCGCCTTTATACGTATAAAAAAGGAGCCGGCGTTGCCGCCGGCTCGCATCCTCGGTTGTCAGGGGTTTACGAGGATGTACTCGGAATACTGGTCGCCGCTTAGTCCTGGGCCGACGGTGCGCTGGCCGGCGAAGGTGGACTCGCTTCGCGTGCGGTTAACAGAGCCGCCTTCTTGCTCGTCGCCCTCGACTTCTCGTCGTCGACGAGTTTCGCGAGGGTTGAACTGACAAGCGACATTTCGCGGAGCCCGGTCTTGTTGGCGAGCCACTCGATCTCGAAGCGTAGCGGCTTGAAGCAGCTGCTTGCTGGATCATCCTCGAGCTTCTTCAGGGCATCGTAGAACATGATGCCCGTGCCGACCAACGTTTTGTGCTCGAGAACCGTGCCCATAGATCTTCCGGCGTCGGCCTTCTCGTACTGCGCCCGCAAGCCGCTGAATACATCGAGCGCCCCGCGGCCCGTATCGTCACCCCACTTCTTGGGGATTCTCCTCGGCCTCTCTCTGGCCATGGTGGTCGTCCTTCCGTTATCAGAGCAATTCCATGTTGACATGGAGCTTCGCGGGTGCGAAGCTCGCAGACTATACGACAAGTCAATGAACCTGTCTATTTTTGAATTTCAGCGAACCGCTTTTCCACAACATCCCAATTAAGGTTCTTGAAGAAGGCATCTATGTACTTGCCCTTGCCCGCGGCGCCATAATCAAGGATAAAAGCGTGTTCCCATACATCCAAGGCGAGGATGATAGGGAGGGTGACGAAATGGCCTTGGTGCTGTTCGCCGGAGAACCCCGTAAGCAATTCCTTTGCCTCTGGGTCAAAATAGAGGATTGCCCAGCCGGGGCCTCTCATGCTCCCAATCATTGTCATGACTTTTTCGAGCGTGAAGGGCTTGTAAGCGCTTTCAAGTGCTTTCGCGAACGGGCCTCCCGTGGTGAGCGCAGTCGAACCGCCTTCCAGCTGTGTGAAGTAGTACTCATGCAGTCGCATGCCATCGAATTCAAATGAGCGGCGGCGCACGAGCTCGGAGATCGCGTGCACATATTTTTCCGAATCACTCATGGCAAGCTCCGCGATCTGTTTGGAAATGGCGTTGAAATTTTTCACATAGCCTTCATACAATCCGATATGTTGTTTGACCGACTCGTCCGAGATGCCTTCAAGCGAGGGCAGATTAAATTTCTTTGCTTCGTATGTGTGCATGGAAACAGTATATCATTATCACCATGCGCAGGAGCGTGCAGGTCAAAGGTGCGGCAATACTCGTGCTTCTCGCGCTCACGCTCTGCATCTGGTACGCGGCGATACAAGAGGACCGTCACGGTAAACTCACTGTTTCATTTCTCGACGTGGGGCAAGGCGATGCGATATTCATAGAAGCGCCGAGCGGGAGACAGGCGCTAATAGATGGTGGGAAAGGCACTTCGGTTCTGCGTCAACTTTCTAGCGTCGTACCGTGGTACGACAAATCAATTGATGTCGTTGTTGGTACACATCCGGATCAGGACCACATCGGGGGGCTAGTCGAGGTACTACGGCGGTACCGCGCACCGTTCATCCTGGAGTCGAGCGTGCTTGATACCAAAGGGGCGGATTCCAAGGCGTTTGAAAAAGCCATCTCGGAAGAAGAGGATGCGAAGGTGCTCGAAGCCAAACGGGGAACCATTATTGATCTGGGAGACGGCGCGTACATCGAGATTTTATTTCCCGACCGAGCTCTCCCGAGCGTCGAAACAAATACCGGCTCCATCGTGACGCGGATTGTATACGGGGATACAGCTTTTATGCTCACAGGCGATTCACCGGATGAAATAGAAAATTATCTCGTGACACTCGATGGAGAGAAGCTCAAGTCGAATGTGCTAAAAGCAGGACATCACGGTTCGAAAACCTCGTCCGCGCCGCTTTTCGTAGGATTCGTAGCTCCAGAATACGCAGTTTTTTCGCGCGGGTGCAACAACAGCTACGGCCATCCTGCTCCCGAGACAGTCGCGACCTTCGCGCGTTTCGGCATCCCGACACTGGATACCTGCAATGAGGGCACGATCACGTTCGTGTCGGACGGGAAAACTGTTGTACGAAAATAGGGCGGCGACGAATTTTTCCCATCTGCGGGACTTTCGCACAAGGTCCTCGCCGGAAAAAATTTGTCGCCGCCCTGCCGCTTTCAATTACGCAACGAGCCCTGCTTTCTTGAGAGTGAGGAACGCACCGCGTTTCTTCATCGTTTTTAAGCCTTTGGCCGAAACCGTGATGGTGATTTTCTTGCCGAGTTCGGGGATGAAAAGAGTTTTGGTCTGGAGATTGACCTGCCGGCGGCGTTTGCCGGTCGGGTTGAACTTGGTCGCACGCGTTCTATTAGAATACCCCCCGCCGACTTGGGAGTGCTTGCCTGTTATTGCGCATATTCGTGCCATACGTCGGTGCACTCTAACGCGGACGCTGGCAAAAGTCAAAATAAAAGAGTAAATGGTATAGTTATTGCATGATAGGTCTAGACGCGATTTTTCTTATCGTCATCATTATCTTCTCTGCCATCATCCATGAGGTGATGCACGGTGTCGCGGCCGACAAGCTCGGCGACCCGACGGCGCGCTACGCGGGGCGCCTTACGCTTAATCCCATTCCGCACCTCGACATGTTCGGCTCAATCATACTGCCCCTTGTGCTCGTACTCTCGCACTCATCCTTTTTCTTCGGATGGGCGAAGCCAGTGCCGTACAATCCGTACAATTTACGGCCCGGAAGGTTTAGTGAGGCAATCGTCGCTGGAGCCGGCCCTGCATCCAATATCGTCATCGCGCTCATAGGCGGTCTCATCATCCGCTCGGGGCTTCTCCCCACAGGAAATGACATCGTATTTCTCATCGTTGTCGTCAATGTCATGCTCTGCATTTTCAACCTCATCCCCGTGCCGCCACTCGACGGCTCCAAAGTGCTTGCGGCACTTTTACCCCGTGCTTTGTCTGGTAGCTATGAAGGGTGGCGGGCACGTATGGAAATGAACCCGTTTCTCGGCATAGGCATTGTTCTACTAATAGTGTTTCTTGCCGGCGGCGCCTTCGGCAATCTCATCTACGCGCTCGCGAGCGCGATTGCGGGGGTGTGATCATTGTCCCCATTAATGATGCTAAACTTTATCTCATGCGAGGAGGAAAAGAGAAGCTGAGAGTTGGTGAAAAGGCGAAGGCTCTTGCCGCCGCCGGCATCGCCGCGCTCGGAATAACTGGTGCCACGGACAAGTCTCCAGCGACCGCACAAACACACGATCCCAGTCTACGGTTCGAGCTTTCTCGGGAGTTTGTAACTCCGCTTACCCGGATGAGTTCCGGTGTTGATGCTTTTCTTAAGAGACACAAAGATAAAATTTTCTTTAATGCTGAAACAGGAGAGATTACGGTTCGCATCGCAAATGGTATAAGCAAAGGCAAAGGTCCTGTTGATCGAGAGAGGGTGAGTGAGGTAATGGTTCGGGCGAGTCAGGACGGAAAGATAATCTCCCTCAATTATCAAATTAAAGAGGCGGGCCGGATAATCGGTATAGAAGTTCTCAATATTCGAGAGGAGAATAACGGAGAGCTAACCGTTGATGGAGCTCTAGACTTCGAAACAGGGTACGACGAAATTATAGAAGACACGACGGTCGTTCCGGGGGGAGAGGAGGGTACACGGCCGCGATAGAGAGTTGCGTCGGGGGCGGTTTCATAGTACATTTCTCGAGCTCCCATTGGGAGTTTTAATTTGCCTTTCGACAGGCTCAAGCTAAGCAATGTCTACGATAAATCAACTTACGCGTAAGGGGCGCACGCAAAAGACGTGGCGCACGAAAACCATCGCGCTTTCGCGCGGCTTCAACACGCTTAAGAACCGTCCATCTTTTTATCCCGCACCCTTCAAGCGCGGTGTTTGCACCCGTGTAACGACGAAAACCCCGCGCAAACCGAACTCCGCTATCCGCAAAATCGCCCGCGTGCGCCTCACCAACGGCATGGAAGTTACCGCCTACATTCCCGGCGAAGGACACACTCTGCAAGAGCACTCGGTAGTACTTTTGCGCGGCGGCCGCGTAAAAGACATCGGCGTGCGCTATACCATCGTTCGTGGCAAATTGGATGCGACGGGTGTTGAGAAGCGCCGCCGTGGCCGCTCGCTCTACGGCGCGAAGAAGCCGAAAGCCGCCAAGTAATTTTTATGCGACGCCCCACAAAAAATAGAAAACAGCCCCAGCCGGACGAAGTGTACGGCTCGTTCAAAGTCGCAAAGCTCATCAATTATGTGATGGAACGCGGAAAGAAGGACACAGCGCGCAAAATCGTCTACAAAGTGATGGACGAATTGAAGAAAGAAGGGGACCCACTCGTAATTCTTGAAGAAGCGCTCGAGAAGGCATCTCCATCGGTGGAGGTGCGCTCGCGTCGCGTTGGTGGTGCCAACTATCAGGTGCCGCGCGAAGTGAATCCCGCTCGCAAAATGTCTCTAGGCATGCGTTGGATTGTGGAAGCGGCCGAAGGCACCAAGGGCAAGCCGATGCATGAATCGCTCCTCGCCGAAATCAAAGCCGCGCACAAAGGCGAAGGCGCCGCGGTGACCAAAAAAGAAACGACGCATCGCATGGCCGAGGCCAACAAAGCTTTTGCCCACTTCGCGTGGTAGAATGAACGTATGAGATTCGCACTGGCAGTGCTCTTGCTAACCATCGCATCTTCTTTATTTTCGTGGGTATTTGGATTCGGCGGTTCAGCGATTATAATGTTCTTACTCCCAACATTCGCGCCCACGACAAGCGCGTACCTTGCCGGCGTGCTCCTTATAGATATAGCGAGTACGGTACTTAGCTGTTGGCTTGCCGTTTTTTCGGTAACAAAAATGGGGCAACTAAAGTCTATCGATTATCCCAAAAGACTTGCCGGCGCTGTGACCTTGGTGTTTGTCGCGGTTGATTTCCTCTTTATTCTCCCGGTGGTCATAGCTGGTGGAAAGCCGTCGACGTTTACCCTCGCTTCGGTCGGGTTGTCGCTCGTTGTCACGTATTTCACCCTTCGTTTCTTTCTTGTCCGTCTCAAATCCCAAGGTTAAACCTTCGCCCACTTTAAACCCCTGAGGTTAAACCTCGGGAGGTAGGTCTGCGTAGTATGCTCGGGCATCTCGCAGCATTGCGCCGAAACTTGGCAGCGCATCGTAGTATTCCTTGATTGAAGCAGTTGTGATACGGCCTAGCCCTGTCTTGTTGGCATGGAAGAATTCATCCACGCTCGCATACGGATAGGCGAGGATTTCCCGGCGGAGCATGCGGATGTCGCATTTCCCACGTTTCCATTCCGGCGCAAAAAGCTCTGCCGGATTCAGGAGAATATATGGCACGACCTGCTTTAAGTACCGGTCGTCGCGAATATGCTTTGCCTTGTATGTTCCGCTAAATAAGGAACCGGTCCGGTCGTTTCTGCTGTTGAAATACATCGTGTAACCAGTGAACACTTTTTGCATGAATCGCGCAATGCCATTGTCTTGCAACTGCCGGAGCAACAGGTGAACGTGCGTCGGCATGAGAGCAAACGCGCCAATATCAACAAGTTGCTCCCCGCGGTCGACATGTTTGTCGGCGAGTATGGACTGCAAATCGACCTTGAATCTTTCCGAGACCGTCTCCGCCTTCGTCCCATTGCTTAGATACAACAAACTCATGAACCGTTCATAATCGCGACGGTGGCCAAACACCCTCCGCTTATCGACACCTCTGTTGTAGCAGTGGTACCACTCATCGGTGACGCACGGTTCTCGTGTTGCCATGCTCTCCAGTATACCACCATCTCCCGAGGTTAAACCTCGGGAGATTAGGGTTACGCTATTCAGTTGGTAAGTAATTGAGAAGCTGGCCGTCTACATAAGCAGGTAGCATACGCTACCGTCGAATTTATCACGCTAGGTTAATCATAATATATGACAATTACAAGAACGTACACTATTGGTGCAGTTGCACTCGCCATTATCCTGCTTTTCTCCGGCGTCGCTATCGCGCAAACAGGCGCAGAAAATGAACTTCTTGCCGCAAAGGCAAGCGCGAGCGATGCGGGCGTCCCTGTAGAATGGGATGGAGACAATCCCGTAAAGAGCGCGAACGATACGGGTCTCCCTGTAGAGATGCAGTGGGATGGATGGGATGTAACAAAGAAGGAAGCACTGCAGGCTGAACTTAAGGCAAGCGCGAACGATACGACACAAAACAGCGACCCTGCAGAATGGAATGGACCCAGCAAGGAAGGATCGGGTTCAGAGCCAAATCCGAACGATGCAGAGTTTGATTGGAGCAAGAAGGGGGCATCCGATTCAGAGGTAAGCGCAAACAGCACGACACCAAATGGCGGCACCGTAGAATGGAATGGACCCGATAAGGAAGCACAGTAATCTGGGCATCCTAGGCGGATTGAAGAATCCACTCGATTATTAAGGCATAGTAACGTCCGAAGGTGAAACCTTCGGACGTTACCACTTCGCGTGGCAAGTTTGCATTTCCGCGGATTTCCGCTACATTACTGGGACCTGCCTGCCGGCAGGCAGGCGCCTTTGGGCGATTATTTTTTGAAATTCTATGGCACGAGATTATCCTCTAGAGAAAGTGAGAAATTTTGGCATAATCGCGCACATCGATGCGGGTAAAACGACCACGTCGGAGCGCATCCTCTACTACACCGGTGAGAGTCACAAAATAGGCGAGGTACACGAGGGTGACACGGTGACCGACTGGATGGAGCAGGAGCGCGAGCGCGGCATCACCATCACCGCCGCCGCCATCACGTGTTTCTGGAATCCCAGCTACATGGGCGCGGACCTTTCACAGAAAGTCCGCTTCAACATTATTGATACCCCCGGACACATCGACTTCACGTCCGAGGTGAAGCGAAGCATGCGCGTACTCGACGGCGCGGTCGTTGTCTTCGATGGTGTCGCGGGCGTGGAGCCGCAGAGCGAGACCAACTGGCGCTACGCGGAGGAAGCCAACGTGCCACGCGTCTGCTACATCAACAAGCTCGATCGTACCGGCGCATCATTTGAAAAATCATTTGCGAGTATTTTGGATAGGCTCTCCACAAAAGCGGTGCGCGTGCAAATCCCGATCGGTCTTGAAGATAAATTTGAAGGTGTCGTCGATCTTCTCACGATGAAGGCCTATCACTTCGAGGGGGAGAAAGGTGAAAAAGTGGTCGCGGGCGAGATCCCCGAAAATGTGAAAGCGGAAGCGGAAAAATACCGCAAAGAACTCATCGAGAAAATCGTCGAACATGACGATGCTCTAATGCATGAGTATCTTGAAGGAAGAGAGATACCGGTCGAGATGTTGAAAAAGACGCTACGCAAAGCGGTGATTGCAAACGGTATTTTCCCCGTCCTAACAGGTTCGTCGCTCAAGAACAAGGGCGTACAGCTTGTACTCGACGCGGTCGTCGATTACCTCCCATCGCCACTGGATATGCCTCCGGCAAAAGGCACGAACACTGACACGGGTGCCGAGGAGACCAGGCCCGCGAGCGACGAGGCGCCGTTCGCCGCTCTCATTTTTAAACTGCAGGTAGACCCGTTCGTCGGCGCTCTCTCGTTCTTCCGCGTCTATTCCGGTTCGATTGCCGCGGGCGATGACATTTACGATTCCGCGAACAACAAAAAAGAGCGGCTCGGACGCATCGTGCGCTTGCAAGCTGACAAGCGCGAGGACGTGAAGATAGTCTACGCGGGCGAGATTGCCGCCGCTGTCGGCTTGAAAGAAGTGAAGATTGGGCATACGCTCTGTGACCCCGCGCACCCAATCGCGCTAGAGTCCATTGTCTTCCCAGAGCCGGTGGTTTCGATGCGCATCGAGCCCAACACCAAAGCCGACCAGGAAAGAATGGGCATCGCGCTCTCGCGCCTTTCGGATGAGGACCCAACATTTCGTATCAAATCAGATCCGGAAACGATGGAAACCATCGTTTCCGGCATGGGTGAGCTTCACCTCGAGATCATCGTCGAGCGCATGAAGCGCGAATTTGGCGTGCAAGCTTCGACGGGGAAGCCGCAGGTCGCCTATCGCGAGACCATTCAAGGCACGTCGGACGTGGAGTACAAACACATCAAGCAGACGGGCGGCCGCGGCCAGTATGGGCACGTGAAAATCCGCATCAAACCGCTCGAGCCATTGATTGAAGGAAAGAAAATCAAGAACAACGTCGAGCGCGAGGACCACTTTGAATTCATCAACAGCGTCAGGGGAGGCGTCATTCCACAGGAGTTCATCCAGCCGGTCAAAAAGGGCATCAAGGAGGCGATGGATCGCGGAGTACTCGCAGGATTTCCCGTGGTGGATATTTCCGTCGAGCTCTACGACGGCTCGGCCCACGATGTGGACTCATCCGAAATCGCCTTCAAGCTCGCGGCTATCAATGCAATGCAGGAAGCGATGCAAAAAGCGAAACCGGTACTGCTCGAACCTATTATGAAATTGGAGGTCGTGACGCCCGAGAAATTCATGGGCGATGTCACCGGCTCCATCAACTCAAAACGCGGAGCAATAGAGGCGATGGGCGAGCGTGGACAAGCACGCGTCATAACCGCCAAAGTCCCGCTCTCCGAGCTTTTCGGATTCACGACGCAATTGCGCTCTCTCACCGAAGGCCGAGCCGTGCCCAACCTCGAATTCAGCCACTACGCCATCGTCCCGAAATCTGCCGCCGACCTCGTCATTGCTGCGAGGAAGTAGGGTATACTTTCGGCATGCCTCCCGAAGAACGTGCGCCACAAGTTCCGCAGTTGCAGACCTCTCCGAATTCACACAGTACGGCTATCGCGCTCGTGATTGCTCTTGCGTCCATAAGTATTGGCGGGGTCGCGTATGCATATCGTGCGCCTTTACTGGAAATACTGCATCGGACACAAAGTCCAGCAGGTACCGTTGCGACAGAAAGTCCCGTGGATACTATTCCTCCAGCCCAAAGCCTTACAAATACTCCCACGGCAACTTCTACACATGCGCCCATAGATACAATCGCAAAAGTAAATCCCATGCCGGAGACTGCAGGCACTGTGATGCCTTTATTTGAATACCGCCACACGGCGCGGCTACAAAAAGCTACAACTCGCGTCCCTAACACTATCCGCGTGCAGCTATATGGCCCGGCTAAACTTAGCGGATATGATTCGGATGGCAATTTTGTCACGAGAGATTCGATACTCGATCTTTGCAAAGGCATCTGTTCGGGCAAGGAAAAGCTGTCGTTTGAACTTCTTCAACAAGGAGTCGCCGATGAGCCACTGGCGAACATTGCACTTGAGAACGTACAAAAGGAGTACGATGCGTACGTCCAAAATGGAAAAGTCGGGATGTTTTACTCATCAGTTATAAGCGTATCGCTTCCCGCGAAGCCGCCTCAATCGGAAAGCTACCCGTACCCGATTTGGAGTTCGTCCTTCATTCCGTACGTTTTTTCTGACTTAAATGATAATGGTGTCTGGGATTCAGAGAAAAGTGTGGGTGGTGCTACCGACTATTTAATGTTTGTGCGAGAAAATGAAAAAAGGCCAGAGTTCGTGTTGGGATGGAATTTTGCATATGCTTCGGGCGATCAAGAAAAAGCCGCCGTGGTCAAGTTCAAAGATGATCCACGTGGACTGCAAGAATATCGGAAATCATATGATTCCGTCATATTCCAGATTCCGGTTCTTTCGACTAAAGAGTTGCTATTTTCGACAGATCTCTCCAATGTCCCGCTCCAGTAGTCTCGGGCACACCACCCTGTAACTAGCTGACGGCCGCGCCGTGCCCAACCTCGAATTTTCCCACTACGCAATTGTTCCGAAATCTTCTGCCGACCTTGTCATCGCGGCGAGGAAGTAGCTTGACATATATCTAAGCTATATATAAACTATACCAATGACCACGCAAGTTGTATTCAATATAGATCCGAAGATAAAAGCGCGCGCGATGAAGCGTGCCAAGAGCGAGGGTATACCGTTTGCATCCGTTCTTAAATTCGCTACGAAGGCTTTCGCCGACGGCGCACTTTCACTTGAGATGGTTGAAGAGATCAGACCCGAAAAATTGCAACTGATGGAGCGGGCGTCACGAGCCCTCGATCAGGGTAAGGGAAAGAGGTTTAATTCGGTGGCGGAACTTCGTAAACATATACGGAGCCTGTAACTATGACGGATTGTCCGCGCTATACCATCGCGTATGATTCCGCATTTGATCGCATTCTCAAAAAACTGAAGCGCCGCGACCCGGCGCTTCTCACGGCACTTGATCTCGGGATTGAGAAAATATTGAAAGAGCCGATGCTTGGGAAACCGTTGAAAAATGTGTTGCGGAATTCTCGGAGACTCCATATCGAAGGGTCGTTTGTCCTTCTCTATGAAATATACGAATGCCAAGTTCGTTTGCTCGATTTTGACCATCACGACCGGATATACAGGAAATACTCTTAACATCTTCGAACCCTTCGGCTTCACCACACAGCTCCGCTCTCTCACCGAAGGCTCCCGATTTTCATATCGTTACTGCGATATAGAAAAGCGCAGTCCCCTTTGGGGGCCGCGCGGTACCCAATCTCGAGTTCTCTCACTACGCAATTGTTCCGAAATCTGCCGCCGACCTCGTCATCGCGGCGAGGAAGTAAAATACCGCGGCTGAACCTCGACAATCAGGGGGCTTTGCGATATCAGGCCTCTGTAATAGTATGAGGTCTTAGCCGTCTAAAAGGCACACTATGCAAAAACCATACACATGGGTAATCGGACTTCTCATTGTCGCGTTTGTAGGATATGGCGTCTATGCGCTCAGCTCTAAAAACACCACTCCTCCCGGAGGACAGGCATGTACGCAGGAAGCAAAGCAGTGCCCCGACGGCTCGTATGTCAGTCGCGTCGCACCCTCGTGCGAATTCGCGGCGTGCCCATCGACAGTGGGCTACGGCACCATACAAGGGAGGGTAACGCTCGGGCCCACCTGCCCCGTGGAAACTGTGCCGCCAGACCCATCATGCGCCACCCAACCCTACCCCTACCAGACTACTGTAACGGCTACGGGCGGCGGGCGTAGTGTGACGGTACCGACCGACGCCGCGGGCTCTTTCCGCGTCTCGCTTACTCCCGGCACTTACACTGTCTCTGCGGCCGGAGGCAACAACACGTTTCCTTCGTGTGCAAAAGCGGAACAAAGTGTTGAGCTCAAAGCAGGACAGACCACGACCGTGGATATCTCCTGCGATACCGGCATCCGATAATAAATAACCAGGGCGGGCTGTTCCAGAGAGGCCCTAGACACAACTGCGTGGCGTGCCACCATGGAGAGATTATGAATAGGTCCCTCATTCTCCATGTTTAAAAAAATCGCGTTCGCGGGTCTTGGCCTTGTTTTACTCGCGTCTCCGGTACTCGCCTCCGCCGATGTACTCTCCGACCTGCGGGCACAGCTCGAAGGCCTCCTCTCACAGCTCTCGCAATTGCAATCGCAGCTTTCGGCGGTCGCAACCACCGCCACTCCCAGACCAAGCTGCACCCTAAGAGCTTCACCGAGCACAGTGCAATCAGGCAGGGGCTCTCGTATTTCGTGGACCACTAGGAACGCGACTTGGGGCACGATCAATCAGGGAATCGGTAGCATGACACCGATTGCGAGCAGCTCACGGGCAATTAGCGCAGGCATAACACAGACGACCGCGTACACAGCTACTATAAGAGGTCTCGGGGGCAGTGCTACGTGTTCAACGACCGTGACAGTTACGAGCGGAGGCACAAGTCCTTCAATCACGATCACGTCTCCGAATGGCGGACAGACGTTCAATCTCGGGAACCTTCTGACAATCCGTTGGGTGGCTAGGAATCTGCCGGTCAGAAATCAGATCTGCACATATCTTGTAGATTCAGCGGCCCATCAGTTTGCCTTTCCGGCGGAGGGTGCATGCAGGACCGATGAAGCGCCGGGCGCGTTAGCTGTCTCGGGCACTTTGGTGCGGAGGGCAGGATATGACCTCGCTCCGGGTGCGTACCGGATCTTTGCACGTATCCTCGGAGCAGATCCGGGCAACGGAAGGGATCGTCCGGTCCTTGCAGAGGATCAGGAGCCAATTGGAATTACAGTCGCAAGCACCACGTCCAACCTCACGCTCACCGCCTCGCCGACATCCGGCTCGGTACCGCTCGCTGTACACTTCAGCGCCAGAAATATGCCGGATGCGAGCAGGTGGAATTATTCCGTCGACTATAAAGACGGACACGCAGAACAGTTGGATTCTCATGGTGCCACGGGGACCTTCTCCGCAGACACAAATCACACCTATACTGCGGCGGGCACGTATTTGGCAGTCCTGAACAGATGTTGGACGGGTTGCCAGACGCTTGGCACCACGACGATTACGGTTACGAGCTCGTCGAGCGGCACGATTGTCGTCGCTCCCGGTCAGCAGCCTGCTAACTCGCTTGCTCCGCAGGGCACGATCATTCCGTTCACGACCATCACGCTCACAAATACCGGCAATGCCAACCTCAATGTTTCGGGAATCAATGTGCAACGCGTCGGCCTCGCCTCGGACGCAGTTTTTAGAGGTCTGCGTATACTGCAAGGTACAGACGTTATCGGTATCACCGACGACGGTGTGTTCAGCTCAGATCACAGAAAGACGATACCAGTCGGCTTCACGCTGGTTCCAGGACAATCTCGAACGGTGACCATTGCAGGTGATATGGTACTAAATCTCTCCGCATATGCCGGACAGACAGTAGGGCTCACTGTGGAGGGGATCGTAACAACAGCGACAGTAAACGGTTTACTTCCGATTGCAGGCGCGACACAGACGGTCAATGCAACTCTTGATGCGTGCTCGCATCCTGAAATATACGGATACACGTGCTGGACGACACCTGTTGGTATTACTGTCACTTCGCCGAATGGTGGCGAAGTATGGTCCGCTACCCCAAGCCTTACAGATACAATCAGCGGGTTTGAACAATATAAGAAAGACATCACGTGGGCGGGTGTTCCTGATTCTGGAGGTTATGACGGCAGAGTAACTGCATATCTTGAAAAATATGTAAATGGCCAGTATGTAACAGTCGGCAGAATCCCTGCCTTTGCGTATGGCTCCATTGCGTGGGTCGTTGGCATAGTCAACCCGAATATAAACTGCGGAACCAACACCAGTTGTCTTTACGGTACCATTATAGTGCCGGCCGGTCAGTATTATGTGCGTCTCACAGACACTCAGACGGGGACGTCGGATAGGAGCGATGCACCGTTTACGATCAGCAATAATCAGAGTACGACTTTCTCCGCCACACCGACTTCTGGCCTGGCGCCACTAAGCTTGTGGTTCACCATGGGGGGACTCAATCTCTCCGGTCCCGCTACTGAATACAGGCTCTACTACGGAGACGGAGCCCCGCAATATCACAGCACCTGGTCGGTTGGCAGAGATTCGGCATCATACACATACTCCAGGCCTGGCACCTACACTGCTCACCTCAACAAAGTAACGGGGCCTTCGTCCGAAACAGAAGTTGGAACCGCGACGATTACGGTCACGGGTTCGCAGTCGACCTTCCGCTCATACCCGATCGTCGCCAAGTTGGCGATTCCTTCCGCGGTTCTCGTCAATGACAACAACAGGGACCTCCTGCGCTTCAGCATTTCGGCGAACTCTTCCGGCTCCATCGGACTCGGCATGTTCCGCGTCGTTACAGTAACCAACAACGCTACCGTTGGCCCGCTCAGAGTGTACGCCTTCACCGACTCTGGATTTTCCAATCCCGTGAGCCAGTTTACCGGTGGTCTGCTCGGGACCGTCTCGAACAACGGCAACATAACACTGGCAAACCCGCTCGAAATTCCCGCAGGCACGACGTACTACTTCACCGTCATCGGTGCCGTATCGAACGTGCAGAGCAGTTCGTATCTTATCGTAACGATGCCGGGCGATGCAACTTTCGCACCACTTGCTACGTTCGCGTCACTTCCGTACAACCAGTTCGTGTGGTCGCCCAATACCCATGGCACATCGATATACTCAGACCCCGATTGGACCGATGGCTACAACATCGCCGGCCTGCCTGTGAACGGTATCTCGCAGAGGCTCGATGCGGTCGCAACGCAGCAGTCAACCTTCACCGCCTCGCCGACCTCGGGTCCGGCACCACTTGCAGTTAATTTCAGGACTTCTCTATCGGCATCTAATGCGAACATCGGAACTTACAATATCAGCTACGGCGATGGTTCGTCGACTCCCAACGTTGCGTGTCCTAATCGTGCAAGCAATCCCCCTACATGCATTACGACCACTCGTCACACCTACTCTTCTGCGGGTACGTATACGGCAACGCTCATACGCAAAGCTCCCGCGGGGCAGCGTAGACCCGATATCATCGTTGGAACCGCGACGATTACGGTCACCGGCTCGTCGACCGCAAGTGTACGAATCACTGCTCCCAACGGCGGAGAAGTATTTAGAGCAGGACAGGTAGCAGCCATCAGGTGGCAAACCAATAATCTTCCGCAGAATGTAGATACCCTCCTCGCAATCATGGATGATCGTATTCCCGATTGGCAAACCCACTCAATATTCGGATCATCGCCGGTACTCCAGTATGCGCGACTCGTATCATCAAACGGTACTGAAAATGTGTACGAGTATCTTTATACTGTCCCTTCGACCTTCAATGCGTCGTTACCACCCCAATACCAAAATATATACGGAGGTAATCACTACAAGGCAAATGTAGTTGTGCTAACGGGAGGTGTGGCAGGTACCGCGTCGCAGCAAACGGTGAAGGACCTAAGCGATGGCACATTTACCATTACATCGACCTCCACTCTTCCGAACCCAACCTTCACCGCCTCGCCAACATCAGGCGCCGCGCCGCTCACGACTCGGTTTACGGCGAATGGTATAGGCGCTGGAGATTCCTACTACGTGATCTTTGGTGACACGATAAGTGGACCGCTTAACATGTCGCTTTTGGGAAACGGACAAGGGACCGTAAGCCACAGCTACACCTCCGCAGGCTCTTATACCGCTCAGTTGGTAAGGACATTCCCTTGCAGTGCAACAGGTGTTGGTCCATGCATACCGGCACAAATAGTTGGGACCGCGACGATTACGGTGAGCGGAGTAGTGAATACGGATCTGCAAGCGCAAATCAATGCGCTTTCGGCACAGATATCCGCGCTCTGTCCGGGAATCGCAGTACCGCCACCGCTTCTCGGCGATAATCTACAAGGACGGGTAAACCAACTGCTTGTGTATCTTCGAGGCCTCCAGCTAAATGGCTGCCCACAGACGGGCGCGCCCACTCTCACCCTAACCGCAACTCCCGCATCGATACAGTCGGGACAATCGTCCACTCTTACATGGTCGTCGGCGAACGCGGCATCGTGCGTCTCTTCGGGCTCAACGATTCCCTCTGACATACGATTAAGCGGCTCCGTTTCGGTGTCTCCGGTTCTAAGTGCGGTCTACACACTTCGGTGCACAGGCGCCGGTGGCTCGGTGACGAAAAGCGTCACGGTTAATGTCGCGGGGTCCTTCGCCAACTGCACACTCGACGGCGTGACCGTGCTCCATGTGAGCTCGAGGGCATTCTTCTCGGCACGTACAGTGCCCTTCGGAAGCACCTGCGCCTCGGTTTCGCAGACGCGTACCTGCACCAACGGTACTCTCTCGGGCACCTATCAGTACGCCTCGTGCACTGTGGGTCTACCACCTGCACTCCCCTCCGTCACCATCACCGCCTCTGACTCGTCCGCAAGCGAAGCAGGCCTCGCAACAGGTTCGTACCTCATAAGGCGAACAGGCCCGACGACGCAGTCGCTCGGTGTATCGGTCGCGGTCTCCGGCACTGCAACAAGGGATACCGACTACATTCTCACCCAGTCAGGTATGGGTAGTGGTACCAGACAGATCGCCATCATTCCGATAGGCTCGGCCACGACAAACGTCCTCCTCACACCCAAGCAAGATACCAGGGACGAACCGGTGGAAACTGTCGTGCTCACGCTCGTAGATGGCGCGAACTACAACCTCGGCACGCCAATAAGCGCGACTGTGAGGATTGCAGACAATGACACGGTAAGTCTGAACGATGACGACGTGCGGACAAATCTTGCGAGCGCACTCACGGCGCTCGAATCGGCCCTGCAGGCACTCATCGGGCTTCTGGGGCAGGCTCAATAGGTCTATATTCAGCAGACCACGACCGTGAATGTTTCCTGCGACACCGGCATCCGATAATAAATAACCAGAGCGGGCTGTTCCAGAGAGGTGCTGGACGCAAGCGTGGGGTGGGGTGGGGCGTGCTACCATGGAGGGATTATGAATAGGTCCTCATTCTCCATGTTTAAAAAAATTGCGTTTGCAGGTCTTGGCCTTGTTTTACTCGCGTCTCCTTTAATGTCGTCTGCCGACGCTATCTCCGATTTGCAAGCCCAGATTCAGGCCCTTCTCGCGCAAGTCGCGGCGCTCCAAGCACAAGTGGGGCTCCCGACTCCCGCGGAGACACACCCGATAATACCGACATCACAATGCGTCGTTCTCACCTACAACATGGGGCCCGACGACACCGATGCCGATACGAATGGTGAGGTGTCTAAACTCCAGCGATTCCTCGCACAAGATCCATCCATATATCCCGAAGGCCGTATCACCGGTTACTTCGGCTTCGCAACGATGCGTGCAGTCCAGAGATGGCAGGCGGCGCACAGCCTCGCCCATGATGGCGACCCCGACTCCACAGGCTACGGCTTCGTCGGTCCCCGCACCCGCGCCGCGATGGCAGCGGGTTGCGGCGGAGGAAACCAAACGATAACTGTCACCGCACCCAACGGCGGCGAGCAGTGGGAGACCGGCATAATGAATACCGTCACGTGGACTCCGTATCAATATGGTCCCGACATTAATCCCGCGAAAGACGTGACCGCGTATCTCGAACAAAAAGAGACAGAGCCGAATGGTGTTTTCGTCAATATCGGACCAGTACAGGAAGATGGAAAAGCATCTATTCATTGGATGACAGGTCACATCAATATGACGAAAGGCGATTATTGGGCAAAACCGGGAGGAAATTATTACATCCGCGTCGTCAACAACGTGACCGGCGCGTGGGATAGAAGCGACGCGCCGTTTACTATTCTCCCGCGATCTGTCGACCTAAAGGTCAACAGTTCCGATGGACCGCTAACTATCGACCCTGCGCAAAAAGTCTGGATAACATGGTCTTCTACCGATAAAGATTCGTGCACCGCGTACGGTGTCAGCGACGCGCAGGTTTCGCCTAGTAATAATCAACCTCCGATGGCGGGTCTGCCGGCAAGCGGAAAACGGGAGGTCTATGTCTGGTTCTACAATGCCGGCTACGGCATGCAAGTGAATATGCAGTGCACCGGTACAAATGGCAGTGTCGCATCAGATTGGGTCGTGATAAATCCGGTAGCACAACCGGCCTCGTTGCAAATAACGAGCCCCAACGGCGGCGAAAGTATCCCGTTAGATTACTCTCAACAATACATTCGTTGGAATCAATCTGGCGTGAGCCAAGTATCCATAGCGCTTTACAAGAACGACCAGTGGCAAGAGTGGATACACAAGGATTTTATTCCCTTTCAACAGCCGGACGGTACGTATGCATTTGGATGGCAAGGTATCGGAATAAGCAATCCGGGCTTCGCGGCGGGTTTAGGAACAGTGTACAAAATCTACATCACCGGACAGCGCACCGACGGTTCAGGTTATGTTGACGACAAGAGCGATGCGCCGTTCTCGTTTGTGACAGGCGGAGGCTTGTCGCTCGAATATATTTCCGGTAAGAAAGATACATACACGCCCGGAGAGTCAGTCGACTTAGTCATGAGAGCGCTCAAGCCCGACGGAACTCCAGGTACGCCCGAGGACGGCTTCAACATACAAATGTATGTGACCGAACCGAATTCCCCATCGGTTTTCCAAGGTGAGAATGCCGAGTACAAGTACGCGACGAAGCTTTGGAAAGTACCGTTGCGAATACCGTATGCTGCTGGCACATACAAGGTAGAGTCGACGTTCTATTGCTCAAACACCCCTCTTGCATGCGGCACGACGTATAGAATAGCGGAAGCGAAAGCTACTTTTTACGTCACTATCTCACCCACCCAAGAGATAAAAAGGGCACCCATAGTCGTAGAGGCAGGCGGGGATTTGGGCGGCAACGCAACGATCAAGGGTCATTATCTGGTCGGTACAGATAACGCGTCTACGAATGTGTATATCGGTGGTACTAACGCAAACGTTACGTTTGCGAATTACGGCATCGTCAACATCGATATTCCATCGTCTTTGACGGTAGGCAATGAGTACGATCTCACGGTCGTGAATGATAGAGGAACAAGCAATACACTCCGTTTCAAGGTGCCGAGTGTTAAAGCCGGAGGCGGCACGAGCCTTACGGCAACACCGACCTCCGGCTCGGCTCCGCTTTCTGTCACGTTCAGCTCAAACTCGGCAAGCGATGTGAGATTCGGCGACGGACAAACCGGCACACTCAACCCCGCACCGGTCTGCTCCGGATGTGCTCCTTCCTACACAGCTTTGCACACCTACACATCCGCAGGTACGTTTACCGCATCGGCCAATGGAATTTCGAAGACGATTACGGTGACCGCATCGCAAGCCTCACCGCGTATCGTCTTCAACAGTATCTCCGGCGGAACCGTCAGCTTCTCCTACTACGACCTACCAACAAACTCGGAAGTCGTGTTCGTCAACCAAACAAGCGGCCAGACTGTAAGCGGGCCAGTTGCGCCGATAAGCTCAAGCGGAACCGGAACCCAGACAGCCACGGCACCTTCTTCCATGCCGGCGGGCGCCTATTACCTCAAAGTGCGAAATGTCACCACGCAGGCAGAAATCGCGCGGAGCGTTTCGTTTACGGTCGCGGGCAATACGGGAGCGCCTACATGCACGCTCTCCGCATCTCCCGCCTCCATCACCTCCGGTCAAAGCTCAACGCTCTCGTGGACATCCGGCAATTCAGCGTCAGCTTCAATAGACAGGGGAGTCGGCGCGCAGCCTCTCAATGGTAGCGTCATTGTCAGTCCACCCAGCACGTTGCTCTACACGCTCACCGCGACCGCCGAGGATGGCCGCACCGCGACGTGTACGAAAACGATCACTGTTACAGCCGTCGCAGTACTCCCCTCCGTCACCATCACCGCCCCCGACGCATCCGCAAGCGAAGCAGGTCTCGCAACTGGCTCGTACCTCATCACGCGAACAGGCCCGACGACGCAAGCGCTCGGTGTAACGGTCGAAGTCTCCGGTAGCGCAACGAGGTATATCGACAGTACTACGAGTAATCCCGATTACATCCTCACCCAGTCAGGTATTGCTAGTGGCAACAGACTAGTCGCGACCATTCCAGCCAACTCGGCCACGACAAACATCCTCCTAACACCCAAGCAAGATACCTTGAAAGAACTGACGGAAACTGTCGTTATCAGGCTCGTGGACGGCGCGAACTACAACCTCGGCACGCCAATAAGCGCGACGGTGAGAATTACGGACAATGACACGGTGAGTCTGAACGATGACGAAGTACGGACGAATCTTGCGAGTGCACTTTCGGCGCTCGAATCCGCACTGCAGGCACTCATTAGGCTTCTGGGGCAGACCCAGTAGACACGCGTTCGATAGAACTTATCCCCCCGATGCCGTAGACAAGTCGGCAAAGTCTGACATAGTTTTCATATTATTGGGATTAGACCCTTTTCTATTCTTATGTATAAGAAAATCGCGTTTATAGGTGTTGCAGTTCTCATCGCTCCGCTGTTCTCGTTTGCCCAGACGTCAAACTGTCCGACGTTTACACCCCCAACGATCCTCCAGCGTGGCAGTCGTGATGCGGCCCCAGGTGGGCAGGTGAGCCAGCTCCAGCGATTTCTCGTTGGACAACGGCTTCTTACGAACGATTCTGTTTCCGGATTCTTCGGACCTCTCACCGAAGGGGCGGTCAGGGAATTCCAAGTAAGTAAAGATTTGCCTGAAACCGGGAAAACAGATGAAGATACTCGCGATTTTATCACGGGGATGTGCGGTGGGCTCATGCCCGTCCCTTCACTTACCGCATCGCCTACGATTCTTCCTCCTCCTCCGGCCGTGCAATCAGCAACGCTCACGTGGTCCGCAGACAACGCGGCAGAATGCAGACTGCGCGGTCCGAACGTATCCGAAACCTCAACAGGCGCCGCAACGGGCGACGACAGGACAACTTCGACGGGCGTTCTCACCAAGACCTCTGTGTACACACTCACCTGTGAAAATGCGCGAGGGACAGCAAGTGACTTTGCTACCGTCGCAATATCATCAGGATCGCCCCGTGCGTCATCGTGTCCAAACGTAACCCGCTTGCTCGCACGGGGAGACAGTGGCGACGATGTCCTGCGCCTCCAGATGTTCCTTAGCGGACAAGGGGTGCTCAACATAGATAACGCTACGCGTAACTTCGGCCCTCTGACCGAGAGGGCACTCATACAACTGCAAGCGCGGCACGGGTTGACGCAAAATGGAATGACGGATGGCCCTACACGTGCACTCATGAACTCACTTTGCACTGCAACACCAGCGCCTCTTTCTTGTGCCCTCATCGCGCCGAATAATGCGGCACCGAACAGCGATATTCGTCTCTCGTGGTCTTCCTCTCGTAATCCAGGCTCCGGCATACTCGAGCGAGGGGGGCCCACGCCCACCACGACGGTGTTCACGCTCGCGAACGCTACACTTCCGGAAGGCTCGACCGTGCTTACCGCTCCAGCAACAGCAGGCACTTATACATACGAGCTCTCGGTAAACAAGGCTGGGAATACACCGCCTACGGCGAGATGTTCGCAGCAGGTGATAGTAGGCACAGGGGCTGTACCGAGCCACGTTACGCTTAGAGCGCAACCAGCCAGTGTTGCCGAAGGTAGTGCAACCAACCTTACGTGGTCCGCACAAAACGCAACAGAATGCAGATTGAGTGGTCCGAACATCTCCGAAACCTCGACGGGCGCCGCCAGAACAACATCAACAGGCGCTCTCACCACGACCTCTACCTATACTTTGCGGTGCGTCAATGCATCTGGACCTGCCAGTGATTTCCTCACGGTCATCGTGAGAGGCGAAGGTACGACCGCCGCATGCCCTGATATTACCCTCAACCTTTCGCTCGGTGACAGGAACGCCCAGGTAACGGCTCTACAGCGTTTCCTCGTGCAAATGAGACTGCTCACGAGCGACTCCGTTTCCGGATTCTTCGGCTCGGTAACCCAGACAGCGCTGGAGCAACTCCAAACGACCCATGGCATAGCTGTTACTGGCACTACCGATGCGCGCACGCGCGCTCTTATTGAGGGTCTGTGCCACAGGTCTTCCGTGCTTCCCTCCGTAACCATCGCCGCCTCCGACCCAGCCGCAAGCGAAGCAAGCCTAGCGGTTGGCAGGTACATCATCCGGCGAACGGGCCCGACGACGCAAGCGCTCGCTGTAACGGTTGCAACCTCCGGCACTGCAACGAGATATATCGACAACACCACGAGTAATCCTGATTACTCTCTCTCTGGCTCAGGCATTGCTGGTGGCACCAGACGAGTCGCGACCATTCCGGCCGGTTCTGCCACGACAGAAATTCTCCTTACACCCAGGCAAGATATCCTCGTAGAAGGAAACGAGACCTCCATTCTCACGCTTTCCACGGGGAGCGGGTACACGGTCGGCTCTCCTTCGACTGCGACCGTGACGATCGCGGACAATGAAGTTTCGACAGGACTCCCTTCCGTCACCATCACCGCCACCGACGCAGCCGCGGCAGAAGCTACTACGCCGGATATTGGCACATACACCATCTCTCGCACGGGCGCCACCACCGCTACACTCGCGGTCAACATCGCAGCAATGTCTGGCACCGCAGTCCGCACCACTGACTACACTCTCTCGGGAGGCGGCATCGTCAACCCTGCTGGCACCACTGTTACTATCCCTGCGGGTTCGGCGAACGTGGTCGTCACCCTCACTCCAGTAGATGACGCCGCAGTAGAAACAGGAGGCGAAACTGCCATTCTCGCGCTCTCTGCT
>JAUSJH010000001.1 GCA_030647655.1 bacterium
CACAGTCGATGGTATTATATCCGCATGACATGGCAAATAATCGCCATCGGGGCTCCCCTTCTTTTTGTAACTTACCAGTCAATCTCCAAATTGCTACCGAGCGATGTCTCTCCTTTCCTTATAAACGCATATGCTTCTGCGGTCGGGGTAATAGTGATGGTGGCGCTCTACCTGCTGACATCGACCGAGAAATCCTTCGCGCTTGCTTCAAAATCTCTTTGGCTCGCGATGGGAATCGGACTCCTCGTCAGTGTCGGTAATGCAGCGATCATCAGAGCATACGGGCTCGGCGCGCCACAATCCGGATTCACATCCGTTTTCTATCCGCTCCTCATCGTCTACGCAATCTTCTTCGGGCTTCTCTTTTGGCAGGAACGTCTTAATTGGTATCAGATACTTGGCACAATCCTTGCGCTCACAGGCATTGTACTAATCGTGTACTTCAAACGCTAATCTTCTCTGGAATCACGAGTGATTTTGGGTCTTTGCCGTCCCACCGTATTTCTCCGTGTACGACCATGTTGGTAATTTTCGGCTGCCATTCGTGCTCGGCGGCTTGAATAGCTTTCCCGATTTCTTCAGCACTCATTCCAACCTTGAGAGGCACGTGATGTTCGAAAAATGCGGGGCCGCGGTCCATCTCGTCGGTCACGAAGTGCATCGTAAATCCTGATTCGATAATCTCGCCCGCGTCAAATGCTTTCTTCACCGCTTCGTGAATGTGTCGCCCGTACATTCCCTTTCCTCCGAATCGCCCGCCGAGCTGCGAGAGGAGCGCGGGATGAATGTTGAATGTCTTTCGTGGGTCCAGTCCCGATATGAATTTGAACCAACCTGAAAGTGCGACCCATTCCGCGCCGGAATCAGCAACGATTTTTCTGTAATCCGAATTGGGGCCAAAGAAGATGAACGGAACACCAAGCCTTTCCGCTCGCTCTCTCACACCTCCATGCTCATGATTGGAAACGACCGCTACGATGTCAGCATCGAGGCCTTTTGAACCCACCAAATTTTCAAAACCAGACCCCCCGCCTTCGCGAGGCCGAAGCCCGCTTTGGCGTGGCGAAGGCCCGCCATTCTTGGTACCGGATGCGAAAACGACGATTTTTGGACGCATAGACACACCAGTATACATTGGTATTATTCGCAGATGAGAATAGGTACTTCCCTCAAGCCGGGTGCAACGAAAATACTACTACTTGGTAGCGGTGAATTGGCAAAGGAAGTCACGATAGAAGCGATGCGGCTCGGGGTGGAAGTGATTGCCTGCGACAGGTACGAGAATGCGCCCGCTATGCAGATAGCGCACCGCAGCTACACCTTCAACATGCTCGAAGGCAAAAATATCCGCCGCGTTGTTGAAAAAGAAAAGCCAGATTTCATCGTGCCCGAAATCGAAGCCATCGCGACCGACACCCTTGTCCAGTTGGAAAGAGAAGGGTGGACAGTCATACCGAAAGCATCTGCAACGCGACTCACGATGGACAGGCAGGGTATTCGTCAGCTCGCCGCAGAGAAATTAAAACTGCCCACTTCCCCGTATCGATTCGCTGGGAGTTTGGCAGAACTCAAAAAGGGCGCGAAAGCCGTCGGCTTCCCTTGTTTTGTGAAGCCGACGATGTCTTCCTCAGGTCACGGGCAGAGTATGGTGAAAAATCCTGCGGGGCTCGCAAAAGCATGGAAATACGGAATAGAAGCGGGGCGCGGCAAAACGGGCAAAGTGATAGTGGAGGGCAAAATAAATTTTGACTACGAAATCACGCTCCTCACCGTGCGGCACAAGGGCGGCACATCATTCTGCGCGCCCGTCGGCCATATCCAAATCGACGGCGATTACCGCGAAAGCTGGCAGCCACATCCCATGACTAAAACTGCACTCAAGAAAGCGCAGGGCATCGCAAAGAAAGTGGTCAACGAACTGTGCGGCAAGACGGGCCGTGGCATATTTGGCGTTGAACTGTTCGTCAAAGGCGACAAAGTCTGGTTCTCCGAGCTCAGCCCCCGCCCGCACGACACGGGCATGGTAACGATGGTGAGCCAAACCATGAGCGAAATGGAGCTCCACGTGCGCGCCATCCTCGGTCTCCCCATTCCTGAGATCCCCTGCCGCCCGGGCGCCTCCGTTGCCATCATGGCATGGAAGAGTATGAAAAATCCGACCTACGAAGGTGTCGCCGAAGCGCTCAAAATCCGCGGCACGCACATCCGCATTTTCGGCAAACCCGAAGTCATTGGCCACCGCCGCATGGCCGTCGCGCTCGCCATCGGCAAAGATATAAAAGAAGCCCGCAAAAAAGCCGCCGCAGCTGCAAAAAAAGTCCGCGTTGTGAACGGAGTCTGACTAAGCGGCTTTTTTCTCGTTATCCTCAGAATCTTTCTTGTTTTTAGAAACGTCTGCTTGCCGCTCCATCTCCTCAAGTCTATTGAACCTATACAACGAACCCACAGCTTTTTGGTTCTTATCCCTGTAGTCTTCTTTGACCGCGGCTTCCTCCGCTCCCTCTTCGTTATTCAACCTGTATAACTCGCGCACAGACTCTCTCTCTGGACTATCAAGGGCATATGCATTTTCATTAGTCCCGCCGGCAGACTTTTTGTCTGGAATACTTTCGTTTTTGGGAGACGCTCTTTTCACAAGGCGCTCGAGAAAATTTCCCTTACTCATGAGGCCATTATACAGGGTCAACGACTCTGTCCAGTTGTTATCCCCTTCATTCTACCGCCTCCACACTCGCGCCGAGTTCGGTGAGGCGCTCGTGCAGGCGTTCGTAGCCGCGGTTTATCGGGTACACCTCGCGAAGCATTGATTCCCCTTCCGCCGCCATCATTCCTATCAATATAATAGTCGCAGGGCGGAGCGCAGGGGGTGCCTCGATATCCGCCGCATGCAGTGGCGTCGGGCCGTCAATGAAGACGCGGTGCGGATCGGCAAGGAGCATGTTGGCGCCTAGTTTTTTCATTTCCATGTAGTAGATGGCGCGGTTCTCATACACCCAATCGTGAATGAGCGTGCGGCCTTCGGCCTGTGTGGCGACGGGGACGAAAAACGGCAGATTGTCTATGTTAATCCCGGGATACGGGCGAGGGGCGATTTTCTCGGGCGGAGCGGTGAGCTTCGAAGGAAACATCGTGACATCGGCCAATACCGTCCGGCCGTTTTCGGCGGTGTACTTGGGACCGTACTCGTACTTCTGACTCATTTGTCCGAGCGTCACCAGCTCCAATTCTAGAAAATCCATGGGGCAGCGGCAGATCGTGAGTTCGGAGCCGGTGGTTGCCGCAAGCGAAATGAAGAACATGGATTCTATCGGGTCTTCGCTCGGATATATGACGACATCTCTGTCGATGTCATCTACGCCATAAACTACGAGGGTTGATGTCCCAATGCCTTCTATCTTTACCCCACACTGCTCGAGAAAGACGCACAAATCCTGCACCATGTAATTGGCGCTCGCGTATTTTATGATGGTTTTACCGGGGATTTTCGCGGCCGCCATGAGGACGCTCTCTGTCCCCGTATCGCTCGATTCGTACATGGCCACTTCACCTGATGATTTCTCTTTTGAAGAAACGAGGTACATGCCATCCGAGCCTTTCAGTATCGAGATTCCCAAAGCGCCGAGCGCCTGTATGTGCGGCATCATCGTGCGCCCCCCCAGATTGCATCCACCGGGAAGCGGCAACTCGAAGGATTCGAAGAGGTGCGCGAGAGGCGCCGTGAAAAGTACCGTGGCTCGGGTTTTTCCCGCAACCACTCTGTCCATCTTTTCGGGCGAGAGTTTTTTTGGTGGACGCACCACTACGTCGCCGTTCGTCCACTCCACCTCAGCACCGATGCTTTTCAATACCTCGATGATACGACTCGCCTCTTCTATTTTCGGCACATGCTTTATGGTCGTCGTCCCTTTGTTTAAGAGTGACGCGGCAAGGAGGGCTACGGTCGCATTCTTGGAGATGTTCGTCGTGACAGAACCAGAGAGCTTTTTACCGCCGATGACCTTGTAATTCATCCACTCATTATACGTTTTTTGATAGCTTCCACGAATGCCCCCGTTCAGGTCGCGTACGAAAGTATGCAGAGCAAGGTCACTGCCGACGCGCAGGCGTGCCAGAGGCCGTGATAAAAGCCGCCACGACTACCCTTTTCCTGAACATAACGCACATAGAGACCGAGACCAAGAGCCGCCCCGACGAGTACAAGGTACAAGATATCGAAACCACCGAGCGCGAGCAGAACTACATCTACGAAGACAACCGCGAGAGCGGCGAGCTTGTCCGCGAGCACATATGAAATCTCATGCGAAAAGTGGAACGTTGCGCTGAAAATAATGAGTGCAAAGAGGAGGAGCGCGACACCCCATAGATGGAAGTACGACGCCGCGACAAGAGGCGCAATATAGAAAATATTGCTCCAAACAGCGAAACGAAAAAGAGACTTCATGTGCGTCAGGAAGGAATCGGACCTTCGACCTCTGTCTTATCAGGACAGCGTTCTACCACTGAACTACTGACGCGTACGGGCGATAGTAACAAAAAAGAGTTATTGCGGCTAGCGAGAATCTAAAGTGATCATCCGCGTGCACTTTGTACGAGCGAAGACGCGAAAAGTCCGACGAGGACTTATACACAGTTTGACGAAAAAGGGTTTACATTTCGAAGTGGGTGTGTATTATAACGATATCTGTTCTTTAAAAAAGGGTTCGATGCCCTTATTGTCAGAAAATTAATTATAGACATCAGAGATGGAAACAAAAACACCGACCGTCGAGTCACTCCGAAAGGATTTCGAACTCGTCGATGCTTGGGGTTTACATTCGGGGATTGATCTCCACGGATGCAATCCGGCGACCATACGGTCACCGGAAAAGATTAGGCAGTTTGTAGTAGAGCTTTGCGACCTTATCGAGATGAAACGATACGGTGAATGTGTCGTTGTGGACTTCGGCGAAGATCCACGGGTAGCGGGATATTCGATGACTCAGCTTATCGAAACCTCCCTTATCTCGGCCCACTTCGGGCATGCGGCAAATCCGTACGTGTACTTGGACGTATTCTCGTGCAAGTACTACAATCCGACCGTCGCGGCAGAGTTTGCCAAGAAATTCTTCGAGGCAAAAGACTACAGCTTGAACTACGCGGTCAGAAAGTAGGAAAACGAAATAGGAATCAAAAAGAAAACCGCCCCTCTCGGGGCGGTTTTCTGTCTGTGCTACATTCTGCGGGAATATAAATAAGAAGCCCCGGTCCGCATGACCGGGGCTTTCGGCTTTCTCGCAGACGACTGCTTCAGGCTACGAGCTCTGGAGCTCCTCGCCCTTCGCAAGCCGAATGAGATTTTGCTTGACCAAGGCGCTATTTGCGTCCTGCTCGACGTGGAGAAACATTGTATTCGGTTCCTGAGGGTCCGGGAAGATTACGCTGCGAATACCTGGAACTTTGCGCAGCGTGTCCCTGAGCTCTTCCCGCGTGAGACGTTTCAATGCCGGCGTTCTCGAGTCGAGCTTGAGCTGCCAGGCAACGCATCCTTTTGGGATACAAGGTACCCCATTCGTATGAGTTAGAAGATTCAGATCCAAAGGCTTCCTCCCTTATGTCGTCGCTTGTTCTAGCGACCGCGCAACTTGGCCTAATATATTATATATTTAGGAATATCGCAACAGATTTCTTCGTACACAAAAAGCGCCGTGCTCCTTTAAGGAGTCGGCGCTTTTTGTTTTGTAGCAATTTCACACAACCATATCCCCCAAGGGGACTGCGATTCTCTACGAGCCTTCAGCTCGTGAGAATCGGGAGCACACTCTTTTGTTCCGTCCAAACCATCGGTCTTTCCCGATGTGTCATGCATCATTTTGAGTTGAATGCCATTACTCGTTGTGTGCTCAGCTGAGACACACAAATCGACACGACCTGCAGCGCTTGCGCGCTCGGTCGATTTTTTTGAATGATTCCACGAGCAGCTTCCGCTACCCGTGCCTTGTTACGACTTAGTCTTTGTCATTGAGTTTGCCTTGGTACATAACGAGTATGTCCTTCGGGCACTCCCAACTTCCCTGACTTGACGGGCGGTGAGTACAAAGCTTGAGAACGTATTCACCGTGGTATGGCTGACCCACGATTACTAGCGATTCCGGCTTCATGAGGTCGGGTTGCAGACCTCAATCCGAACTGG
>JAUSJH010000006.1 GCA_030647655.1 bacterium
CGGGCACGTGGCGAATTCACAATTCGGTCCGCTACGTCCGACCGACGAGCCATCGGGGCAAATCTTGGCTTCCATCGTACACGCAACCGGCGGGGTCGTCTGCATGGATTTCAGTTGTCTTTGAAGCTGCGCGACTTGCGAGAGAAGGTTTTGGATCTGCGCTGTGAGCTCGTCCACGGAAAGCGCGCCCGCGGCAATCGGCAAAAGGACCGCAAGGGCTACGGCTGCTGAGATGTGTCGTAGGTTCATAAAAATAAATAACTAATAAGCCAAGTAACGTCCTGTTGATAAGACGAATATCTTCTCATTATCTTACGCATACGCCAAAAAGATAGCTGCGCCGGTGGACATCAAAACACCCCGCGCTCGCCCAAAGAGTCGCGAGCGCGGGACAAGAATTGCACAGCGAGTAGCTATTGTGTGATGGTAAACCACGAACTATATCCTGTTGTGAGTATGGTGGGTTGTGGTCCCGCGCAGTATCCGAAACACGCATGTGCGGGCGTGTACATTTTACCGACAAGGCGGTAGGTTCCTGGCTTCGTGTACCAGACTTGAGAATTATCCGACATGAAAAAGCAACTGCCTTGACTGTCGCAATTCGAGCCAGGGACAGTCCAACTGCGCGATCCCGTTGCCCCTTCTGCTCGAAGTGTGATCAAACCGTAATCCTGTCCTTTGTCGTCATACAGAAAAATGCCGACGGACGAATCAGTGGGCATGTTCTGCGCATCCCACGAGGCAGTGAGCACTGCTCCTTGCCTTACGCTTGAAGGCGTTTCGCTTACGGAAATCGCTGGCGACCCGTCTGAGCCGCCGACGGTAATCGTCACGGTGCCTACTGTTTCTTGAGGACGAGGATTGCATTCCAATCCAGGAGCAGGAGAACCACACGAGAATATTCGCATTAATGTCGCCATGTACGTGCCTGCAGATGCATAGGTATGAGAAAGGCCGCGACTATCTATTTCGCCCGATTGTCCATCGCCAAAGTAGGTCCGGTAGTAAAAAGTGTCCGGGGCCCCGCTTTCGAACTCTGCTGGTATTCTAAGGTTTGTTTTGAATGTAACCGTGAGCGGCGCAGCGCCCGATGTCGGCGAAGCGGAGAAATTCTGCGAGTTGCCTACGCCGCACTTTCGTGCGAATGCGGCGCGGGTTTGCGGGCCGACAGAGCCGACTTGCGAGAGACCTTCGTTTGCTTGGAACTTGGCGACTGCTTGCGCGGTCATGGGCCCGAAGTAGCCGGTTTGCGAAACACCAAGATATTGCTGAAGACTCGTGACGTCCGAACCGGTCGTACCTTGGGAAAGCTGGCGCAGGATTTGAGGGCACACTCGCGACGGGGATGTTGGACATGGAAGATACGTCGCGACCGACGTGCCGTCAGGACACGTCCTCAGCGGCATCATGTTTACCGGCTTCACTGTTTCAAGTTGTTTGAGCTGCTGCTGTAGCTGCGCGACTTGCGAGAGAAGGTTTTGTATCTGCGCTGTGAGCTCGTCCACGGAAAGCGCGCCCGCCGCGAACGGCAAGAGGACGGCAAGAGCGACTACTGCTGAAATGTGTCTGAGTTTCATAGCAAATGTTCAATGAGTAAGACGAATATAGGCTCATTATCTTACTCCTACGCCAAAAAGATAGCCGCGTCGGTGGGGAACTTGGCTACAGACTTCCATACTGAAGGGTGTCGACGATCGGGGGGGTCCACTTTTTTAAGTCTACCAATGTGCCGTTTAAATACACGTAGGAAGTGCCCACTTTGCACGAAGTCGGATTACGAGCGTTTATAAACATGCCACTACCGCTGGTATTGCCGGTGTGGCCGTCCGATTTACAAACCCAGGCGCCGTTTGTGCAAGTGTACGTCGCAGGTTTAATTGTCCCGCTCCCGTACTGGATAGGCTCCTGCTTTATGATTTTGTAGCTGTCTAGCGTCATCCCGCTCGTATAGAGTACCGCCGGCGCGCCCAAGCATGGCGCGCCTCCCCCGCCCCCGCCGCTTCCACCGGTCACTTTGACCGTTTCTTTTTGCACGGGGCCATTTGCACCAACTTTGAAGGTAACGGTGTACGTGCCTCCCGACAGGTAAGTGTGCTTGATGGATGATAGCTTCGGGTCCACCTTTTCGCATCCGTTTTTTGAGGTTGTTACCGAAGAATTGTCGCCGTCTCCCCACGTGAGCGTGTAGTGAGAGCAGGACGAGCCGAGCTGGAATTTCGCAGTAACGTTGAGGGGCGCAGCTCCAGATGTCGGCGCGACGAAGAGGGTGTTTTTCTTGAGCCCAGTCACGCGAATGGGCACGCTGTCTATCTGCAACTGTCTCGTGCACCCGCGCGTGAAGGTTTGGCCGTCCAGTCCGCACAGGTCCTCATTCTGGAAGAGTTTTGCTGTGGAAGTTCCAGCGTCTGTGTATGTATAGACATGCGAGACGCTGAGCGTACTGCTTGCGCCCAGTTTCATCGTGTCGCTTGTGTCATCCCCGAAATCAACCGTATACCATAGCTTGCCTACGTCACCCTCCGTCTGGAGTGCTATAGCACTGAATTTAACAGTGAGCGGGGCTGTGCCGGAACGGGGCTTTGCTTTGAATTTGTATTCGGACGTGCCAATGACCGACGGCCCCTCGCCGTCGCACGCATTCTCAATCGCGGAGCGCGTCAGCGGGCCCACCACGCCCGTCTGCGAGATGTTCCACTTCTTTTGGAAGCGCTTCACGGCGCTTTCGGTAGCGCGGCCGAAGAAACCCGTGACGAGACCTTCCGGATAAATTACCGGGTCTTGGGCGAGGAATTGTTGAAGTGTTGTGACGTCACCGCCGACATCAGCATCCGTATCGCCCTTGGCGAGGTCGTGCGTTATCGCCGTGCAGGACGATGTGCCGCCGGTCGCGACGGTAATCGTCACGCTTGAGGTGACGCTTCCCGAGGTGAGCTTCGCGATGTACGTGCCCGCCGCCGCATATGTATGAGCGGCGGTAGAAACCGGCGAGCAGGTGGCGCAGACCGATGTAGGAGTCATCGTTCCGCTCCCGCCATCGCCGAAATCTATCGTGCCGCCGGAGGTGTTTGAACTGAAAGAGACGGCTAGCGGAGGAGCCCCAGAGCTCGGAAGGGCGGAGAGGGTGGTGGAGCTTGCGGCACCGACACGTATCGTCAGGGAGGAGAGCGTTGCGTTGTTGGAAATAAGTTTCGCCGTATACGTCCCGTTTGATGTGTATGTGTGGTTGAGGGTAAGAGCACCCGAGCCCGTCGGTGTGCCTGTACCACCGTCGCCGAAATCTATTGAGAGCGTCGTTGAGGCCGTGCTCGTTGCGGAGAACGTAACGACAAGCGGCGCCTCACCTGATGACGGAGAAGCGGCAAGTATACTGACCCCAGCGCCTTGAAGTTGCTGTAACTGCTGTTGAAGCTGTGTTATCTGCGCAAGTAAATTGGCGATCTGCTGTTGAATCTCTGCAAGCGTCGCCGCACCTGCAAAGAGTGGCGTCGCGAGTGTAAGACCGAGGACAATTGCGGCGATTTTTTGTTTCATAGGAATGTCCATATAGTATACCGTATCGCCTGACTGTTAATTCGAAATATTCAGAGCCACGTCGTCGGTACGTGAAAGAGTGGGTCCGCGGCGCAATGTGATGGTGTATGCGCCATTGCGTGGGTATGTATGTGTGAAGGATTTGAGTACGGCGCCCTGCGCACACGATGAGCCGCCATCGTTTTGCGAGATATCCACACTACCGTCACCCCATGAGAGTCGGTAGCCCGTGCAGGCCGAGGGGACATCGAACGATACAGAGAATGAAAGCGAGTCCGCGCCTGAAGGTGAGACGATTGGCGGGCTGTATTGATACGCGGCTGGCGGAGGAGGAGGCGGAGGTGGCGCCGCCGCCCCGACGATGATGGTCTCCGTCCCTACGGTGGGCCTTCCCACGCCTGCGCCACCCTGATAGAGCGTCGCCCTGTATCCGCCCGATTGTGTGTATGAGTGTGTGACACTGTAATTGAGCCAGCCGCCGACGGTTGCCGGAAGATTGACAGATGCCATCGTGCCATCTCCGAAATCCAAGGTCGACGCACATCCACCTTGGCAGAATCCGGCGTCGTTGCTATTCACGGTACCCGAGAATGTGACGCTAAGCGGGGCTGGGCCCGATGTGGGGCTTACGCTAAAAGATTCGCGTGGGAGGTTGGGAGTGAATACCGGAGGTGGGGGCGCTCCCGCACCAGAAACGGTCACGGTCGCGGATGTCTGATGTCTTCCGGCCGAGAGATTTATCTGATACGTGCCGCCGTATTGATAAGTGTGCGGGTACGTTTGGTTGAGTGTCCCGCAATTGCCTGCAGAAACTGGTATCTGCTGCACGGTGGTGTTGTCACCAAAATCGAGCGAGTAGATTGCGCCAGCGCAAGAGCTGACCGTATTCACCGTCGCCGTGACGCTGACGGCAAGCGGTGCATTGCCCGAGATAGGCGTAACGGTGATGAAGCCGCCTACGGCTGGTACGCTAGGACCCGGTACGCCGCCATAATTCCCGGTCGTGCACAAAAGCGCGATTGCGGCGGCAGTGCGCGGACCCACAACTCCATAGCCGGTGGTGGCCGGTGTCCCGGACGAAACGATGTTGTATTTGGCTTGCCAGCGTTGAACTGCCTTTTCTGTGAGCCCTCCGTAGTAGCCGCTCGCAATACCTTCGGGATATATAGATGGGTCGCGTGCAAGAAATTGCTGAAGACGCAAGACGTCATCGCCCGAGACACCGTTCTTAAGACTCCTCCCGATAAGCGGGCACGAGCTCGAGTCGTTACCTGTAGGTACGACATTTGTATTGGGATTCCCCCCAAGTTGAGCCTGAAGCGCCGCGACTTGCGCGAGCAATGCTTGCGCCTGCGCCTGTAATTCGGCCGCCGTCGCGGCATTTGCAGAAAGTGGAAGAATGAGAAGCGCCAATATCCAAAAACCCAGAGCTCTTTGCATGCCTACATTGTTGCATGGCTCACAAACCACGCAACTCGCGAATTCACAGCGGGATTCATCTACCTTGTCCGGAATACTTGAAATAGTTTGAATCAGAATTATGTACCCGTATGGACTTCTATTTTTCTTTCACCTCCCGGCGGACCCATGAGAACGCCAACGCGATATTTCTTCTCCTTGGGGCGCACACGGCCGTCGGCAATCGACTCACCCGGATAGTACGGCAACTGTCCAATCGCACGGAAAACATTCTCAAAGATGTCGAACCCGAATGTGCGCTCGTTCCAGATGTACAGGTCTAGGTAGTGAATGAGAAGAAGAACCAAAACAACAGCGCTCGAAATCGCGAGGGTGACGATATCGAAGAACAGGGTGCCGGTACGAAGCCCATACAACGAAAGTATGAAGAGCGCCGCGAGTATAAGTAGTATCGCCCACTGGAATCGAGAAAGTGTCCGAGCCCCAAGAACGGTAAGCTGCTGGCGGGCGATACTGATGTCGTGCATTATCCCCCGGATGATCTGATAGACCGGTAAAAGCTCGGGCTTTACCGGAAACGACCGCACCGTCTCAACTATCGCCTGATACTCGGACGCTGTTGCTTCTGCATATTCGATAATCTCGAAGTCGAAATTCCGCCGCAGGTAGACATCAACGAGTCCGGAAAGTTTCTCGGCCAATGGTCTATCATAGGTAAGGACATTATCGTAGAGATTAATCCATCCGGCTGTTTCTGCTGAGAGAATATTTTTTACGCTGTTGTAGTCAGTCGTCGTTACGACAATGTAAAAGCCCGCGATAATGCCAAATAGAAATGCAATGACGGTCAGTACCGTGTTGCCAAGATCGGAAGAGATGAACGGATGCGGGACAACAAAAAGCAGGAGGACGAACGCCGCAAAAGAAACCCAAAATATCCGCTGTGTCCTCATGCATCTTTCACTATACATCAAAGTCCGCCCGCTTGGACTCGAACCAAGAACCCCAGAGGTATAAGCTCTGTGCTCTAACCAATTGAGCTACGGGCGGTACAGGAACGATTATAATGCTAACGAATGACTTTCGCGACTGCCTTGGCAACGCGCTTGTCGAACATGTCGGGAACTATCCTCTCTGCAGTCGGCTTTTTCACGAGATTGGCAATCGCGCGCGCGGCTTTGATTTTCATCTCATCGGTAATTTTAGTTACGCGGTGGTCTAAGGCGCCGCGGAAAATGCCGGGAAAAGCGAGTGAGTTATTTATCTGATTCGGAAAATCAGAGCGCCCCGTGCCAACGATGAGTGCACCTCCCCTCTTTGCTTCGGGCGGCATTATTTCGGGCGTCGGATTCGCCATCGCAAATACGATAGCTTTCTTTGCCATGAGTTTAATATCCGCGGCTTTTACAAGATTCGGGCCCGATACTCCGAGCAGTACATCCGCATTTTTCAGAGCATCCTGCAATCCGCCTTTGACGCCCTTGGTATTGAAAATCGCAAGTAGCCGCTTGTGCGGCTCGGGGCGGGCGCGATTAACGATACCTTTGCTGTCGAGCACGATGATGTTTTTTGCTCCCGCCACGTGCAGAAGCTTTGCCGTTGCAGTCCCCGCGGCTCCCGCGCCAAGTACTACAAATCGCGCGGTTGATATCTTTTTACCAACGATCTTGAGCGCGTTTATCATGCCGGCGAGTACGACCACCGCGGTGCCGGGCTGGTCATCATGCATGACGGGAATATCAAGTGCCTCGGCGACGCGACGTTCTATCTCGAAACATTTGGGCGACGCGATGTCTTCGAGATTTATCCCACCGAACGCGGGTGCCACCCGTATGACCGTGTCAACAATTTCATCGGCATCTTGCGTGTCGAGTACGAGCGGTATCGCATCAACTCCGGCAAAGGTCTTGAAAAGTGCGCACTTTCCTTCCATCACAGGCAATGCTCCGAGTGCGCCGATGTTGCCAAGGCCCAAGACCGCCGAACCGTCGGAGATGACGGCGACCATGCGGCCTTTCATCGTATATTCTCGGGCCTCTTTGGGATGCTTCGCCACATAAGTCGATACCGCCGCCACTCCGGGCGTGTAGACGAGCGCGAGGTCGGCGCGATTGCGCACCGGCGCAGCCGGCATGATGCGGATTTTCCCCCCGAGCTTTTTGTGTAGTGCGAGAGCTTGCTTTGCGACGTCCTTTTTTGCCATTCCCGCCAGTGTATACTTCTCGCATGAGTGACACAATCACGATTAAAAAACCCTTTGATTCACACGTGCACCTGCGGCGCGGAGCGATGTTGCGGGCGGTCACGCCCATCACCGCTGAGAAATTTTATAGCGCAATCGTCATGCCTAATACCGAGCCGCCTATTGAGACGGTGGAGCAAGCAGTTGAATACAAAAAAGAAATTCTTGCCGCGCTAAAAAACCATCAAGGCGTCGCCTTGATGGTTTCCGCGTTCGAGCCGTTGATGACGTTGTATCTCACAAAGAAATTGACGCCTGCAGAAATTGAGAAAGGTGTGAGTAATGATGTTTGCAAGATATACGGAGTGAAGTCATACCCGTATGGTGCGACGACAAATTCGCAATGGGGATTTCGAAGTATTTTGGAAGCAAAAGACGTACTCAAAAAGATGGAAGAGGTCGGCATGCCGCTTTTGCTCCACGGTGAAGTGCATCTGAATGAAAACAACGAGGAAGAAGACCCCTATGACGGCGAGAAGTTATTTATTGCCGATGTACTCCCGCGACTTTTGGAAACATATCCCAAACTCAAAGTCTCGCTCGAACACATGTCGACCTCTCAAGCAGTGGATTTCATGGAAAAGAATGGCAAAGACGGCCAGCTCGTCGCGACGGTGACGCCCACGCATCTCATGTATGACCGCCGGCAAGCATTTTCCGGCGGCTATCGCCCCCTCCTTCATATGAAGCCGCTTATCAAACGCCGCGAGCACAAAGAACGCGTGCGGGAGCTCGTGAAAAAAGGCCTGCCGTTCATTTCCGCTGGCACCGACAGTGCGCCGCATCCAGAATCGAAGAAGTTTTCCTCATGTTGCGTCTTCGGCGTCTTCAATTCCCCCGTCGCTGTCGAGCTCTACACGCAGGTTTTTGATGAGCTCGGGTGCCTCGACAAACTCGAGAATTTTATGTCCATGAACGGCCCGCGATTCTACGGCCTAGAGCCGAGCAGTGAAACAATAACCCTCGCCAAGAAAGATTGGCAGACGAGCGAGCCCGTCGTAACCGAAGAGGATGTGAAGGTATGGCCTATTTGTAATACGCAGCACGGCCTCGGAAATGAGACGGTTCACTGGCAAGTGCAGGCGTAATCAGGCGCGCAATTTTCTTGCAGAATCAATCTGCTGTCTCATGTGTTCTTCCGCCCGGGCGGCGGCTGCCGAGATCTTTCCGGAATCGATAGTCAGCGTTCCAACTACTTTATCGGCTCGCAGAAAAAGGTGTGGCTTGCCGCACTTTTCTAGAAGTTCATCACGCTCTTTCAGATTTTTATCACGTGAGAGCCACGCACTGCGCAATGGTCCCGGAAGTCTTCGGGAGAGAAGAGTGTCTCCGAGACGGGTCAAACGATCTTGCGGGGTGTTTTTCGGAGAGTTGGTCAGGATCAAAATGTGAGTCGGGTCGTATCGCTTCAGAATATCTTGCAGAGCATCACGTGCCGCAGGTGAACCATCTGAATATCGCATCCCATCAATTTCGACAGGTATGGTGTACAGCGACGGAACTGCCGACGAAGCTTGTATTTTACGGATGATGTCACCTTCTTTACCATTCAAGAGCGCGCTTTTCCCCGTCTCATACTTGACAGCGATAATGAGAAAATCAGGCCTACTATGTTTGATGTTCTCTACATTAAGCCGTTTGTTGCCTACCTCCCCTCTATAGAGCTGGCTTATAAACTCGACATCCATTCCGTATCCATCCGGAATTCGCTTCAGGCGTATGAAATCGGATGTCGTACATTCTTCTGAATATATGGTCGTTCCGAGGCGTGGGTCGCCCGAGAGTAACCACGCGCCCAAATGTGCGCCGGTAGAGTTACCGGCAATTACTTTAAATCCATTAGTCAGTCCGGCCTCGTGGATGGCCGTTATTTCACCTCCCCCGTACACGCCACTATTGCCTCCCGGGTCTATTAAAAGGGCGACGCGAATATTCGGATCTTCTCTGCCTTCGCGGACGTTTTGCGCCTGCTGTATTACCGCAGAGATAACGTCCGGATCACCCTCTGCTTCTATCCGACCGTCACGTTCTGGATCGTATGCTGTGTCCAGTCGGCTCCTCGGACGCAAGGAAAACCTATCCATGCACAAATGATACCCTACGCCAACGGTTGGTGTTCGATGTCCTCCTTCTTCTTCGGAGTGATGCCGTTCGCGATGAGGATGTTCTCGAATTCCTGACGTTCGAGAGTTTCTACTTCTACGAGTTTTTGCGCGATTGCATTGAGCGCCTTACGGTGTTTTTTCATGATGGACTCGGCTTTTTTGTGCGCACCTTCGATGATGTGCTTTACCTCTGCATCTATCTGCCCCGCCACCGCTTCTGATTGCTCACTTCCCTCTACGCCAGCCCCAAAGAGCGTGCGCCCCATCGCGGCATCAAATGCGATGGGTCCCAATTTTTCCGACATGCCGTAGCGAGCCACCATATCGCGTGCGAGCGCGGAGAGAACTTGCAGGTCGTTCGAAGCCCCCGTCGTGATGTCACCAAAGACCATCCGCTCGGCCACGTAGCCGCCCAAGGATACCGCGATGTCGTCGAGAAATTCTTTGCGCGATTGCATTCTCTTGTCTTCAAACGGTAGCTTCAGCGTGTAGCCCGCCGCGCGACCGCGCGAGATGATGGAAATTTTGTGCACAGGGTCGGCATACGGTAGGACGGATGCGACAAGCGCGTGCCCTGCTTCGTGGTACGCAGTAATCTCTTTTTCTTTCTTGTTCAAGACGTGGCTCCGACGCTCCGGCCCGAGCATTACTTTTTCTATCGAGCGAATGAGGTCGTATTGCGTGAGCTCTTTCCTATTTTCGCGCGCTGCTAGTATCGCGCCTTCATTCATAAGGCTCGCGAGATCGGCACCGGAGAATCCCGGCGTGCGCTCCGCGATGACGACGAGATTCACGTCTGCGCCGAGCGGCTTCTTACGTGCATGTACTTTCAGAATTTCTTCGCGATCCTTGCGGTCGGGTAAATCTATCGTGACGCGCCGGTCAAATCGGCCGGGGCGCAGAAGGGCGGGGTCGAGCACGTCCGGCCTGTTGGAAGCCGCCATCACAATGACTTTTTCATTGGGCTCGAAGCCGTCCATTTCGACGAGTATCTGATTCAATGTCTGCTCGCGCTCGTCGTTGCCGCCGCCCACTCCGGTGCCGCGCACGCGCCCTACCGCGTCAATCTCGTCGATAAAGACGATTGCGGGCGCGGCTTTTTTGGCCGTCTGGAAGAGGTCACGCACGCGCGAAGCGCCTACCCCGACGAACATCTCGACGAATTCCGAGCCTGAAATGGAGAAGAACGGCACGCCTGCCTCTCCAGCAACCGCGCGTGCAAGCAGGGTCTTCCCCGTCCCCGGTGCTCCCATCAACAAGACGCCTTTGGGAATGCGCGCGCCTATCTGGATAAACTTCTTTGGATTCTTCAGGAAGTCCACAATTTCCAAGAGCTCGGATTTCGCCTCTTTCGCGCCCGCAACGTCTTTAAACGTCACTTTCTGCACTTCATCTTCCGGATTCACGAGTCGTGCCATTGATTTGCCGAACGAGAATGCCTGCATCCCGCCGCCGCGCATCTGCCGCGAGAGGTACCAAATGACGCCAATAAGAAACATGATGGGCACCAGTATCGGAAGGAGGGTGAGCGCCCAAAATCGTAAGCCGCCTTCGTCCTTAATCTCTATCGCCACCCCCGCCAATTTCTCCGGAGCGATCCCATAATCAGAAAGCGTCTGCACGAGCGAGCTCTCGCTTTCTTTGCGTGATGTTTTGGTAGTTTTGTCCGCATACGTTGCGGTGATGGAATCGCCAGAGACATCGAGCGACGTTATCGTGCCCGCGGTGATGTCTTGCGCTATCTGCGAGAGGGGTACAGTCTCGTCCTGTGTGGAGATGTATTGACGTATAAAAGAGTATCCAAACGAGAGCACGAGGAAGACGCCGAACGCCGCCGCGAGCTGAACCCAAATCGAAGGGCCGCCGGAGGGCTTCGGCTTCTCGCCTACCCGTGGCTTACGCGGGAGCTGTTTTTCAGGAATTGCCATATCGGGGCATTATACATACTTGAAGCATGATTGAAAGAAATATCGTTGCTATAGTTCCTGCATGAGTGACACCCACGCGCGAGGCAAGACCGCTATCGTCTTGATCGGGGGTGGCATGCGAAGTGCCTACAGCGCAGGTTTTCTTTATGCACTTGCGACGAAGCTCGGTATACAACATCCCGACATCATGATTGCGGCCTCTGGAAGCGCCGGCAGTGCGTTCTATTTCGCAGCCGGACAGTACGAATCGGGCAAACATATTTGGACGGAGCTTCTCTCAACGCCGCTCTTCCTTTCACATCCTCGAGTCTGGCGCGTTATGCAGATCGACTATCTCATCGACACGGTCTTCAAGAAACAAGACCCGCTCGATTTTAGCGCCTTCAGGCGTTCGCAAACCGAAATGATCGTTGCCGTAACGAACACAAAAACGGGAAACGCTGAATTTCTCGATGCGCGGAAGAGCTCGCAACCGCTTGAATTGTTGCGCGCAACAAAGGCACATCCTGTGCTTTATCGAAAGACGGTTGAAATCGATGGCGAACGCTACATCGACGGTGCGATGGGAATGACGCCACAGATAATCACCGACGAAGCAGTGCGCCGCGGCGCGCGCGGGATCTTATGCATCAACGAAATGACATCTCGGCGCACACTTGTCGCGCATACATTAAGGGTAGGAAGGTACGTCGCTCCATCGCATCTACGAACGGTGTTGAAGCAGTACCCCCTCGCAACACCTGTGCCCATGGTCCCCCGCGATGTCAAACTCCTCTACATATTTCCTGGAAAACTTCCCGTAAGCAGGTTGTCGCGTAACAAGAAAGCACTATTCGATACCTTTGAGCGCGGAGCTGCGGACGCCCTTGCGCGAGAGAAGGAACTGCGTAGTCTTTTTAATGTGTGAGCCTTGTCGAAAATAAGAAGGTCGGGTATGTGAAAAAAAGGCCGTAACGTTGGCGTGAGGGCTGGAGTCTGGAATAGGGCTTCGAATGAAAGAACCCGGGGTCGGTGTATAGTTGTCCGCATGACACGGCTGGAGAAGAGGGCGCGCGAGATCCTAACTATTGCAGACATCACCATCAACGGTAAAGCGCCCTACGATATTCAAATCCACGACGACGCTGTTTATCGCCGAGCTTTCGGGCAGGGCTCTGTTGGCTTGGGTGAGGCGTATATGGACGGGCAATGGGACGCGGAAGACCTCTCGGCCTTTTTCGCCCGCGTGTCACGCGCGCGACTCGACAAGAAACTCTTTAACCTCCCTACGTTGTTACATGTTATTCGCGCACGCCTCACCAATCTGCAAAGCAAATTACGCGCCTTTGAGGTCGGAGAACGGCACTACGATCTCGGCAACGACCTCTACGAAGCGATGCTTGGGAGGACGCTCGCCTACACCTGTGGATATTGGAAAGATGCAAAAGACTTGGACGAGGCCCAGAACGCCAAACTCGACCTCATTTGCCGCAAAATCGGCCTGAAGCCCAGTCAGACTGTGCTTGATATCGGCTGTGGGTGGGGCTCCTTCCTCAAATTTGCCGCGGAGAACTATGGCATCAATGGTGTCGGTACCACCATTTCCAAAGAGCAGGCTGCGTTAGCTCGCGAACGCTGTAAGGGTCTTCCTATAGAAATTCGGGTCGAGGATTATCGCGATACGCAGGGACAGTTCGACCACATAGTTTCTATCGGTATGTTCGAGCATGTGGGGCCGCATAACTACCGGGCCTATATGCAAAAGGTGCGAGAGTTGCTTAAGGACGATGGGCTATTTTTACTTCATACTATCGGTGCACATAACACCGTCTACACATCCGACCGGTGGATAACAAAATACATCTTTCCGAACGGGACATTGCCTTCTGTAGCGCAAATCGGTGAGGCTATAAACCAGGTCTTTATTATGGAGGACTGGCACAACTTCGGGCTCGATTACGACAAGACGCTCATGGCGTGGTTTGAGAACTTTGACCGTGCGTGGCCGCAGCTCGAAGCAAAATACGGTAAACGGTTTTATAGGATGTGGAAGTATTATCTGCTCTCCTGCGCAGGTATGTTCCGTTCACGATATACCCAACTCTGGCAGATAGTGCTCTCAAAAAAGGGAGTCGAGGGCGGCTACACTTCGGTACGGTAAGCAAGGCGACCAATGTGCAAACTGGTATAGTGTTCGCATGACCATCGTCGAGAATAAGCGCGTCGGATTCGACTACACCATCCTTGAGACCATTGAGGCGGGTTTGGAATTGCTCGGATATGAAGTGAAGTCACTCCGAGCAGGACACGGCTCACTCAAGGGCTCACGCGTGGTCGCGCGCGGAGGCGAGGCGTATCTTGTGGGCGCGAGCATCCCCGCATGGCAGATATTGAATGCGCCCAAGAGCTACGACCCAGAGCGAACGCGCAGGCTTCTCCTCTCGCGCAAGCAAATCGCCCACGTTGCCTCTGCCGAAGGTGAAAAAGGGTTGACAATAGTGCCTCTCAGGGTGTACAATAAGGGCCGGAAATTGAAGCTTGCTATCGCGATTGTCCGCGGAAAGAAAAAAGAGGACAAACGCCATAGTATCCGTGCGCGCGAGGAGAAACGCCGCATCGAACGCACTTTGAAAACTAAATAACATCTGTGGTCAGTCAATCGCCTAAAACATGGTTTACGCGGTGTACATTCTTTACAGTCAAAAAGATAAGCGGCTGTATGTAGGGTGTACGTCAAACTTGAAAGAACGTCTACGTAGACATCAAGCTGGACAAGTGCAGGCAACAAAACTGAGAAGGCCGCTTGTCTTAATCCGCGAAGAGAGTTCCGAGAATAAAACAGACGCTTTCAAACGGGAGCGATTCCTCAAATCTCTCTGGGGCTCTCGCGAGAAAAAGAAAATCTTAAAACGGTATTTGGATGGGCTAAACCCTAGAGCAAATCTTTGATTTGCTCGGGTCGCCCGAACATGCAAAGCATGTTCTAGGGGGGTGACTGGCTTCGACAAGGAAATCGACATATATGTGCGCGGGGCAAAGCTGTAGTTGCTTTTCAACCGCTACACAATTCAAGTGCGAACAAAGTAGCACGTGCGGTTCTCTCACCTATTCAGGTGTCTGACCTGCAGTTCGCTTACGCGTTAGCCTAAGCGACCGTCCGCCAGTTCAACGCTTGATCAGAGCTGAACGGGCGTCACTTCATTCAAGCACTGATGTCGTAGGTCCGGACGATATCTAAGATGAGGACTCGGCGGTATACGATTCTGTTCATCTCATACGTATGCCGCTTAAATCAAAAGATGTTCTACGCTTCGTAGACACGCATATACTGTTTTTCCTTGGACGGGGGTTCGATGCCCCCCACCTCCACTCGATTCGGCCATATAAAATGGCCTCACTCGTGGCAAGCCACAAAATCAAAAGACCGCCAAGGGGCGGTCTTTTGATTACCCACACGCTCTCTACTCCTCTGCTTCTATCTTCGAACGATTGGACGGGCACTTTTTGCCGCAGCCGGTGCACTTCTCATCACCTGGCTTGCACGTGCTGTGCTCACCGCAGTTGCATTCATCTTCACTCATAAAAAATTATTAGCCTATTAATCACCTCAAATGGTATCCCCGCCCGCCAATCTGTAAAGAACGCTATCTTTTCCTCTCAAACGAAACCTCTTGCGGTCCGGCAGAGTACGGTGCGACCTGGTATGGTTGGAAAATAAAGGTTACTTTGCCTGCCGATATCAGGAACGAGCTGAAATTCTCAGGGTTGGAATTTGCTCCCTCGGCAAAAAAGGTCTCACCCAGCCTCTCTTTCAATTGTGCGCTCACCGCAACGGAGACCTGCTGAGCGGTTAGCTTTATCATTTTGAACGCATCATCTTGGAGAAGCTGTTTGCCGCTTATGCGGTCAAAATTTAATCCACTGAAGAGCGAGTTCGGGTGTGCACCGCCAGTGTATTGCGAGATAACGAGCTTGAAGGAGACAACGTCGGGCCCGACATAGGGAGATTCGTACCGAACGGTGAGCTCATTTTGCGGAGAGCTCATGCCCGGAGGATTCGGCGGAAGTGTCTTGAATTCCGCGATAGTGTCGTTCACGATTTTTCCTACCTTGGCATCGATTGCGGAAATGCCAAACTTCGGATACTGCACGTCTATCGTGTACACAGACGTTTCTTCGTTCACATTCGCTGTCGTAATCTGCACACTTTGCGGAGTTGTCGTGGCGACACCTGTGTTTTGTGCCTGTAGCTCCGGCTGCACGCGTGTCGCGACGAAGTAGCCTATGCCAAGTGCAAGAGCAGCAACAACAATGTATCCCGCAAAGCGACCCATGTCTTGAGTATACCCCGTGAGATACGTCTGCCATATTTTGCTCCATAATCCGCCGAATATATATCTCACGGGGTATATCAAACCCGCCCGCTACGCGACAAAGCCGCCCCTCGATCCGCCGATTGGCGAACTCAGGGCGGCTTTTGCACGATATCCAAAACCGAATTACATCTCGATGCCCACCGTCACACTGACATTCCCGTCTCCAGTTTCAGCGATGTAGGCACCTACGGTGCGCGTGTCTTTCGTCGCCGAGACGACTGTGGCACCGGCCACGTTGGTCGTACCATGAATGGTCCAGCCCGCTGAGGTGAGTTGTTGTTTATAGTAATCTGCGACGCTCTGAACGGAAGCGTTCACGGTGTAGGAAACCGCGGAGCCCGATGTGCCGGTCTGCGGGTTCGAGGTGCCTGAGTAAACTATTGCCGCGCCCGTATAGTTTGCAGGAGCGTCCGATGGCCAATTCGCCGGCATACTTGCGCTGGTGCCGACCGTCACGCTTCCATCGTTGTTGGTGTAAGTGGTTGAGCCGTCGGCATTCAGACTGCCGCCCGCCACGCCGCCTAACCCTCGCGTAACGAGCCACCCGAGGAGAAGCAAAATTACGATACCGCCGATAATGTACCACATCTTGTTTGAGCCCGATGTGGAAGGTGTGTTTGTGTTTCCTTCTGGCATATTAATACTGTTACGTTGCTAAGTTCCTCCAGTCTCCCACTCGTGCTCTTGATGTGCAACTAGACGTGCGCGGTTATATATTTCTTGATTAGCTCGGCATCCGCGTCATATACCTCGAATCGCTCGGGAAGTGTGACGAGGCTCTTGAAGTGCACTGGTAGATCCGGGTCGCGCCCGATTGCTTCGCGGATAGTATTGGCAAATTTTGTGGGTAATGCGGTTTCAAGACATATCAAGGGAACATCTGCCTCGCGATGTTTGAGCCCGGTTGTTACTCCATCCGCTGTATGCGGGTCTATCAACACATCATATTTTTCCCAGATAGAGCGTATCGTGTTCAGACGCTCGGCATGTGTGCTTGAGCCCGCAATAATGCCTGTCTCGGAGATGCGCGAGAAATCCGGCGAGCCGGAAATGTCGAAGGCCCCTTTGGTTTGTAAATTGCCCCAGAGTTCCTGCATACGCGAGCGATCGCGGAGGATGAGATCAAATACATACCGCTCAAAATTCGATGCCTTCGAAATATCCATCGAGGGGCTTGAGGTGACCGCAACTTCGCCCCCCTTTCGCGGACGATACACGCCTCCAGTTTTTCCGCCCGAGGCGGATCCTCCTCCGGAGGAGAAGAATTCCTCGAGCACATTGTTCTCATTCGTCGCAAGGATAAGTTGTTTGATGGGAAGTCCCATGCATCGCGCCACGTGCCCCGCAAGAATGTCGCCGAAGTTTCCCGTAGGCACGGCATATGAGACGCGTTCGACATTCGAGCTTGTTGCGCGGAAATATCCCCAAAAGTAGTACACGACTTGCGATGCGATACGCGCCCAGTTGATGGAATTGACTGCGCCGAGCTTGTACCGCTTTTTGAATTCTGAATCTCTATTCACCTGCTTTACGACATCCTGACAATCATCGAACGTACCTCTAATGGCGATATTGAAAATATTTTCATCGGGCAAAGTATACATCTGCTTGCGCTGAAAATCGCTCATGCGACCCAAGGGTGAGAGCATGAAAACACGGACACCCACTCTTCCGCGCATCGCGTACTCGGCCGCCGAGCCGGTGTCGCCGGAGGTCGCACCGAGGATATTAAGACGTTCCCCACTCTGTGCGAGCGCGTATTCGAATGCCCGACCAAGGAACTGCAGTGCGATGTCTTTGAACGCGAGTGTGGGGCCTTCGGAAAGATCAAGGAGATACAGCCCTGCTTCAAGTTTTTTAAGTGGCACAATATTATCGCTCCCGAAAATTTCTTTGGTGTACGTATCGAAAATGATTTTCCGTAGATCAGCCGGCGGGATGCCGTCGGCAAATTTCGAGAGAATCACGTACGCAAGCTCCGGATAACTCATCCGGCGCATCGTCTCAAGCTCCTGCGGGGAAAGTTGTGGGTATTTCTCGGGAACATACAAACCGCCATCCGGAGCAAGCCCTTCGAGAAGGATCTTGAGAAACGGCTGCGGAGCTCCTCCGCCCCGTGTCGAGATGTAGCGCATGAGTTGAATACTACCGACAATTGACCGCTTTTCAATCATGCCGCATAGTTGCCACGGGCCAATCGTTCTCAAATCAACAGCCTGTGGGGAATTGCATGAAAAACTATCCTGGCTTTGATGCGGGTATACCCGTGGCACTTGCCGTGGACATCAGCGAAATCGAAGAAGAACTCATCGCCATACGAGGGTTCCTTCAAAAACGCATCGCCGCTGCCGCCAATGCAGGAGAGAAGGCAACACCCGAGCTGCAAATTCAGCTCGACCGAGAGCTCGCCAACGAGCTGCGTAATCATTCGGGATTCAGTAAACAAGATGTGTTGCGGATCAACTATGAGCTGACCGAGTTCTGCGTCTATATCACCGACCCGGAAGGCCGCAAGTATAGAATCGAGTAATCGAGGTGCCTGAGGGAGAAACTGGGCGCGGCGGTGAGGAAATGTCCTCACTGCCGCGCCCGCTATTTTTTTGAACGCCCGCCTGCGCTGAAGCTCCTGCCTGCGCTGAAGCTTCGGCAGGCAGGTCGGTGGGCAGGTATACTCTTCACATGAATATGCGTTCTATTTTGCAAATTGGTGGTGGAATTGTGCTCGGAATTTTAATCGGCGTTTTCCTAGTGGGCCGAACTACAGCGCCTGTCTTTAAGAGCGTGTCAATTGCCTCCCCCGCGGCGTCTGCAGTATCTACGAATGCGCCCACAGCGGCTGGCACTTACCCCGTCGTGAAAGTCGTCGATGGCGATACGCTCGCTATCCTGATGAATGGAAAAAGCGTAACACTGCGACTTATTGGGCTCGACACGCCGGAGACGGTAGACCCGCGCAAGCCCGTGCAGTGCTTCGGGAAAGAGGCGTCGGAGGAAGCGAAAGAGGTGCTCGCCGGCAAGACGGTTCGCCTAGAAATGGACCCGTCGCAGGGAGAGCTTGATAAATACGGTCGCACGCTCGCGTATGTGTTCCTGTCAGACGGAATGTCTTTCAACAAGTACATGATATCCGAGGGCTACGGGCACGAATATACTTATAATCTGCCGTACAAATACCAGAGCGAATTCAAAGCGGCAGAAAAACAAGCGCGTGAGGAGAAAAAAGGATTGTGGGGGCTAGAACAATCGCAAAGCGATTGTTCGCCCGAACCTGTCTCGCCGAGCGAGACAGGTTTTAGGGCAGATGGTACCCATGATTGTTCCCGCAACACTTATAACTGCTCAAGCTTCAAAACGCAGTCGGAAGCCCAGCGGGTGTTCGACCTCTGCGGCGGCACTGCGAACGATGTCCACAAACTCGACAGCGATAAGGATGGCAGGGTGTGCGAAAGCCTGCCCTGACATGTGTTTTTCTCGGTATACTTAGAACACATGCGCAATCCCGACCTTTCTGTTGCTGTTACTATTGCGACCGCAGTATTCATAAGCGTGGCGGTGTTTTGTTTGGTCCCGCGTTTTGTGGATGCGGCCGACCTTCCTGCAACAAATCCGGCCGCTTGCAACCAACTATTCGATCTGCCCCAAAATACAATGACGCGGCCTGCGGACAAGGCACTCATGACCCCGGAAACATGCGATGCTTACTTGTTTCTGCTTCAAAGATACGCCCCGTCGGCCGGCGGCTGTAGCGCACGATACGTTCAAAGAACTGCCGGTATCACGAGTCTGAACCCGGATTTTGCCATTCGATTGACAAAAATGTTTCGCGCTGCACCCATGAACATTATGATAATTTCCGCATATAGGAATCGGCAAGCGCAACAATGCGCAAACCCGAGAGTGACCGACTCAAATCACTCAAAAGGTTTGGCTGTTGACCTTGGATGGGACCAGAAGAGTTGTAGCTCCTCGGCCTGCCAATGGGTGCTGGCGAACGGCGCTACATTCGGAGTCGGAATTCCTATGCGCTATGGGCCAGAATGGAATCATGTCCAACCGAGAGGATCCGTGCAGGGTGGGCTTGGTCCCGGGGCGGATGCTTCACAAACTTCTTCGCAACTTTCTGACGCTATTCGCCAAGCTCTCGGCATGCAGCCGCCTCCACCGCCTCCACCGCCTCCACCGCCTCCTCCTCCACCTCCGATGCAGCCGCAACCAATACTTCCCCCGCAAACCGCGCTCCCCGCACAGCCGACACTTCCTGCACAACCCACGCTCCCCGCCCAGCCAACGATATTTTCTGAGCAGACACCAATATCAAGTCTGCTTACAATGAATCCAATCGTGATAACACCAACGACCACGCGTAGTACAACAACATCAGATACCGGCAACGGTGATTCTATATTCGACCTGATTGAGCAGTATGTAAGTCCAGTGAGCGACTTCATCATTATCGGCACGGCAACATCCATCTCGCTCAATCCGGATACTGGTGATGCTCTGGTACTTGTAGCGACACGACCGACCTCCACCGCGAATATATTCCCAACGTCTTCTTCGGTGAATGTGCCCAACACGTTCACGTCCCAAGACCTCGCCAAAAGTCCCATTTCTTCCTCTGTACTCCGACAAAATTCGCTCGTGCTGAAGGTGCTTGAAGTGATGAAAAATACCCTGCTCTACGCGCTTAACTACCTGAAGCCGTTCGGGGGGAGGACGCCCGGAACAGTACCGCCAGGCAGTGTGTACGCGGATTAGAGAAAGGTTTTGCTCAGGGTCCGTGTCGAGTCTGAGCGTTTTTTCTGTATACTTCGTCTATGAGTTCGACACGCGCTGAGATCGTTCTAAGAGGCGTAGTCCTTTTTCTGTTCCTGTTCCTACTAACAACTCCTTTATGGTCACAGGCAGCACTCACACCATGCACCAACGGTCATATAGCAACTCCGCAAGACGTTGCCGCCGGATACCCAGCTGGCGAGATTGTGTGTCCTCAAGATTATCAAACGACTGGTGTAACGGCTGATAGTGGCGCAGCAAAGCAATATTTAAATACGCAGTGGTGCCGTGGCGGGCCGTGTACGAAAAATGGTTACGTTTCCAATGTCACGCAACTTGATCCTAAATTCGCTATTTGCGCCGCAAATTTCTTAGAAAAGTACAAACAAAGAGACCCATCAGTTTGCATACGATGCGCATACCGGAGTCCTGAAATGCAACAAGCAATGTGTGGCTCAGGCTCATCTGGTTGCGCAGCCGCGAACCAATCAAATCATCCAAAGGGTATCGCAGTTGACTTAGTGCCGAGAAATTTGGATGACATGCAAGCCGCCGTACGCTCATTTTCCGGACTGAGACATTTGACCCTTGTGAACGACAAGTGGCATGTCGAGGCCAACAATACGGGTACTTGTGGATTTGGAACTAATGGGGCAAACTCGGGCCCACCATCCGAAAACTCACAATCCTCCTCTCTTGCCAACGCCATCCGCCAAGCGCTCGGCATGCCGCCGCCTCCCCCGCCTCCCCCGCCCCCACCTCCGCCATTACAACAGCAACCGCAGACACTTCCACAGTCAGCACAACCAACTATTCCATCAGAGTCCCCACAAATCCCGCCCATATCGAGTCTTATATCTTCCACCTCCACGCCGCCACTTGTATCAACGAACATAAACACCAACGCTAATACAAATACAAACACCGACGCCACCTCCACGTTTGATCTGATTGAGCAGTATGCAAACCCAGTGAGCGACTTCATAACTATCGGTACGGCAACATCCATCTCGCTCAATCCGGATACGGGTGACGCCATAGCCCTTAATGCGACAAGGCCGACCTCCACGGCGACAGGGACAATCCTGACATCTCTTTCCGTGAATGTGCCCAACACGTTCACGTCCCAAGACCTCGCCAAAAGTCCCATTTCTTCCTCCCTACTGGGACCAAATTCGCTTGTGCTGAAGGTGCTCGCAGTGATGAAAAACACCCTGATTTACGCGCTTAACTACCTGAAGCCGTTCGGGGGGCGCACAACATCGCCAATGTACAGCGAATAAGGAGCCGTTGAGAAAATGCTGATAGGTGCTATAGTCCCCTCAACAAATGGGATTCACTAAGTACACATCGCAGGCGGAAAAAGTGCGCGCACGAATGAACGAGGGCATCAAAAGCCCCGAGGTACGGGTAATCGGACCGGAGGGCGAGAATTTCGGAGTGCTTCCTATACGTGAGGCGCTCGCAAGAGCCCAAGCGGCGGGACTCGATCTCATCGAGATATCGCCGAATGCTCAGCCGCCGGTGTGCAAAATCACCGATTATGGCAAATTCAAATACGAGCAGAAGAAAAAAGACAAAGAGATAAAATCGAAAGCGCATGTTACGGAGACCAAAGTGACGCAGGTGAAGATCGGAACCTCGGAGCGCGACATGCAGATAAAGGCTGGCAAGGCGGCCGCGTGGCTTAAGGAGGGGCATCGTGTGCGCGTGGACCTTTTCTTGTGGGGCCGCTACAAATACATGGAGTATGAGTTCCTCAAAGAGCGGCTCGAGAGATTCCTCGCGGTCATTCCCGAAGGCTTTAAAATAGCCGAGCCTATACAAAAGGGGCTCAAGGGGCTTTCGGTATCCATCGAGCGTGACACTTCAAAGAAAACCGCACCGCAAAAGAAAGCACCGGAAATATCGGCATCGTCCGAAAAAGCTTGAAAACTTGCTTTTTCTGAACATCTCGGGCATACTTGCACGACCGCCAAAGAGCGGTTTTTATCTACCGTAGCGTAGCGAGAGAAGTGGGAAAGTTCACTTTCACACTTCCGAGCCAGCAAGGTAGCATTCGAAGAATCACATGAAAACAAACAAATCGTTCACAAAGCGCCTCCGCGTGAGCAAGAACGGCAAAATAGTCGCCCGCGCACCGGGCCAAAATCACTTCAACGCCAAAGAGAGCAGCTCCGGCCGCATGCGCCGCCGCCGCTCCATTTCCTTCCACGCGGCATTCGACAACACGGCAAAGAGCCGGTTTCTGGGAAATTAATAGGTACGACTCACAAGTATGTCACGAGTAAAGCGCGGAGTAACAAAGAATAAGCGTCGAAAGAATATATTGGCGCAGGTCAAGGGGTATCGCTTCGACCGCAGCAGCAAAGAGCGCATCGCGAAAGTTGCCATCAAGCACGCTGGTATTCATGCCTTCCGGCACCGACGCGCAAAAAAGCGCGAGTTCCGAAATCTCTGGACCTTGCGGATTAATGCCGCTGTACGCCCTTTGGGATTCTCGTACTCGAAGTTTATTGACGCTCTTAAAAAGAGCAATGTCGAACTCGATCGCAAGGTCCTATCGGAGCTCGCCAAGGATCATCCGGAGGTTTTCGAGCGTCTCGTAAAAATACTGTAGTACCATAGAGAGGCTCACGAGCCTCTGCATGGAGTTGGTTACTGCATTTTTGATCGCGATTTTTGTATCGCAATGTGCCCTCCTCGGGGCATCGCTAGCCTTTTGTGTCAAATACACGACACTCGCGCTTTCATACGGATACAACGCCCCATACGTCCCGACTCACCCCGAATATTTCGAGAAGATTGCTGGAGCGCTCGAGATTAAAGTCGACGACATTGTCTACGATCTCGGATGCGGCGATGGGCGCTTAATTCTTTTTTGCGCGCGACGCGAGCCGCATGCCCAGTTCATTGGGATTGAACGTAATCGTCTTCTCGTTGCATACGCCAGAACGAGAAAATTAATGACGGGTAATCCCTCAAACGTATCTTTCAGGTGCAAGGATTTTTTTGACGTTAATTTTAGCGAGGCGACTTGTATCTACTCGTATTTACTTCCACAGACGGTGAATGCATTATTCTCTCGTCGAAATCTTACTGGCGTGCGACTTATCTCTCGCGCTTTTCCACTCTACAACCGCACTCCCACCGAGGTCATTAGGCTCTCCCAAAAAGATGGTTCACATGGAGAGCACCTTCTCTATGCATATAAGCTATGAATTATAGAATCACCTCTTGGTTCTTTCCGGTAGCACTCCGGCTGTCGTGATTGTTGTAAATAAGCATCGTTTGCTCCTTTTCTTTTGTCACCATCTCTATTAACCGCTCTACCATGGCTTTGGGATCGGAATCAAAAACTATTTTCTCGTTGGGCCGATTCGCGGCGTCTATAATGTGTTTCAATATTTCGTCGGTCTCCCATGTGCCTTCCAAAATGCCGATTGGCCGACGATCCTCGAAGGCAACCGCGAATTCATTCAAGGTTCCTATCCTTCCGCAGCCGACAATGATCGCATCCGATGAGCGCACCAAAAGCAGGTCGCGCCCCGAATAGCCAAAGCCGGTGTAGAGAACCACGTCCATGAAATCGAGAGGGAGTCGGTAGGTTTCCACGTGTTCGCGCTCGGTCGAGGCGGGAGAAAAACCGATGGAAAAGCCGCATTCGTCCTTAGCCCCCATCGCGGCATACATAGGGAAACCGGTCGTGGCACCCGTGGTTATAATCCCGCCGTGTTTCGCGATCTCACGCCCGACTTCTTTTGCTTTTTCATACGCGTCTAAGCCACATGCCCCCGCCTCCGCCGCGCCCGAGACCCCGATCTTCACGACGCCATACCCATCAGGCAAACGGCAGAAATTCAGGGGTACTGCTGTGTGGTTGGGATGGAGAATTCTTTTTGCCATTAACTGAAATTGTAGCATCTCTTTACCAATCTATTTCAAACGACTGTCCTGATTCGGGCACTGTCGCGTCGGTTCCAAGAAAGTCACGAATGCGTTGCGCGAGAAACATTGACGAGTGTGGTTCGCCCATCGTCACAAAGACGCGTTCAAGCGATTCCCCTGCGCCGTCAACGAAACGAAGTAACTGGTCGCGATCGGCGTGGCCGGAGTAGCCTGAAAGTGTCTCGATGTGAGCATGGACACGGATGTGTTCCCCGTCTATTTCCACTTTCTTCTCTCCATCCTGTATGCGCCGCCCCAAAGATCCGGGCACCTGATAGCCGACGAAAAGGACCGTCGCATGTTTATCGCTTAAGTAATATTTTTCATGCGCGCGGATACGACCGCCTCCGGACATTCCTGCACCTGCAATGATTATCTTTGGATTTGGTGCTTTATGTATGGCCTGCGACTCCACCGTACGAGCCGTGAGAGTGAGGCTTTTGAAAGAAAAAGGATTACCCCCCTTCCCAAAATGTTCTCGCGCCGCTGGATTTAGAAGATTCTTATACTTTCGAAACACATTGGTAACCTCTATAGCAAGCGGTGCATCGAGATACACGGAGACTGGTTGCATAATTTCCTCTTCTATCATTGCATTGAGTTCAAAGAGCAACACTTGCGTCCGCTCGATGGAAAATGACGGAATGAGAAGAACACTACGTCGAGCACGTGCATCTTCAACAAAGCTTCGCAGGTGTTCGCGGCGCTCTTCGCGCTTCTCGTGCATCCTATCTCCGTAGACGCTCTCCATAACGATGTAGTTCGCACCTTCCGGAGTCTCCGTATCATTCAATATTGGTTCGGGGGAATTTCCTATATCGCCTGTAAATAAAACAGATTTTCCGCTGCGACCGCATTTAACCATTGCAGAACCTAGAATGTGTCCGGCATCTAGAAATTCGATTGATACGTCCCCTATGTTGAACGGTTCATGATACCCATGCGTTTGCCAGAGCGCTAGAGCATGCCCCACGTCCTCTCTTTCATACAGTATTTCGCATCCATGCCTCTCGACTTCCCTCTGCATGATGCCAAGCGCGTCATCGAACATGAGCGCTGCGAGATCCTTGGTCGCCGCTGTTGAATATATGGGGCCTTTGAATCCGTCGTGTACAAATCTCGGAATCCTTCCAATGTGGTCAGCATGCGCGTGTGTGACGACGAGGGCATCTATTTTCTTCGTGTCGTACGGAAAGGGGGCTGCGTTCGCGATATCACATACACGCTCACGCTGGAGAATGCCGCAATCTATTAATATTTTTTTGCCTAAATCATTCGTCTCTGACGAATGATCGGCCGAACCATCTGCGTTTTGCGCAGATGGTTTTAGGCCAGTATCCAAAAGAAAGTTCGCCCCTGTCACCGTGCCAGCGCCACCGTAAAATGTTATCCCAGCCGACATTGAGCGATTCTAGCACTCTAAACCCCGCCAAGGGCGGGGCTCAGGGGTGCGGTCAGTACGGCAAGCCTGGGTTTGGACCAGGTGGGTTGCCGCAGCATTTACACCAAAGGCGCAAAGCGATGTAGGCATTCCCTTTCTTGTACCAAGCAGGTTTAAGTACCGGCCGCTAAAATCAGTATACCACTCTATTTTTCCGTGCAAATGGAAACTACGGAAGAATATTCTCCAATTCTTTGTTGTACATTATATCCTCGCGAGTCACTTTGTAGTCTATTATCTCGGCTTTTTTGAACCAGTGCGGTATTTCCATGTCGGCTTCCGAGACAGAGCCGGATGCGTGGATAAGATTGCGCACCGCGCGGTCGTCTGCGTCCGACATGACATAGGAATCCACGACGAAATCGCCGCGAATAGTGCCCACCGGAGCTCCACGTGGTTCGGTGCCGCCGGTAATCTTGCGGACGAGCTCTACCGCGTGCGCGCCCTCCCACACCATACAGATGACGGGACCAGCCGTAAGATATTTCTTGAGGTTTTTGAGGATTTTCGCGGTTATCTCTAGCGGGTCTTCGGATGGCGGCGTTAATCCGCGGTCGCGATAATTCTTAATCGTCTTTTCTCCCGTCACACGGCGCCAATTCGGGTCGAGCGTGTAGTGTCCTTCCACCTGCTCGGCCGTAGGCACCACCATCTTCAATCCGACCAATTTCAATCCAAGCCGCTCGTAGCGCACGATAATCTCGCCAACGAGTGACCGCTGTATCGCATCGGGCTTGATAATGACAAGCGTCCGCTCTTTTTTGGGGTGGTCTTTCATGTCCGCTACTGTACCATAATTTTACTGATTTGCGTATGCATCTTTCTCCGCCACCGTGAAGAGATCGTGGTTGTTAGTAGCAATACGAGGAGCAGTATCCTATCCCGAACATAGCTGTTGCTTGTCCTGCAGTTGCTTCGTTACCACTGAATAGTATTTGATAATTCTGAAAGTTTCCTCCTGCAAGTTCACTTGGTATCGTCCATGTGAAGCTGCCGCCTTGTAATCCTGAAGAATATGCGGTGCCAAGCGAACGGTCGATTGAGCCATATGGGATGCCGCCCAATAAGCGTAAAGAGTAACTCTTTACCCCCACATCAGAGCCTGTCCACGTAATACGGTATGTTTGACCGGCATACAGTTGCGCGCCAGGAGTCGGGAATGTGATTGTAACTGGCTGCACCAGATTGCTCAAAACTTTTACACGGACCGAATTGCTCGTCCCGTACTGATTCACGACGTACAGGTCATAGCTCTGCCCGACAATAAGCGACGAGGGGACATCCGCATTCACCCGGGTCTCGCTCGTCCACGTCACGGTCGCCGGAATACCACTGAAGAACACTTTGGTTGAATCGACCGTAGCAAGATTATTTCCGTAAATCGACACTTCGCCACCCGCATCTACCTCCAAATTGCCGGCAGCTTTTGCGCTCGTTGAGATGATGACAGGATCGGTACTTGGAGCATTGACGACGGTGAAATAGCCATTGCTTTCATCGCGAACATTGCCCGTAGTGAGCGCGACCTTGTACTGCCCGCCCGGTAAGAGCTCACCTGTATTTGGACAGACGTAGCCCGGCCCCATATAGAACCCGTACGTCCCGGCAGACACCGCAACAGTGCCGATGTTGCACGAGATTGTCGGGGACACAAGAAATACCCCGGCCGATCCTACGACTCCATGCGCTATCCAATTCACTCGCAGATCTACATCCTTACCGCTACCGAAGACGAGGGATTCTCCGCCGTTCGGATACGTAATTGTGATAGACGAAGATGTGTCGACGACGTAATCAGATGTTTCGCCGACATCATAGCAGTAGCGTCCTTGCTCCCCCCTACAGCCGGCCGAATCGCTCCCCGTCCACAAATTCCCTTGTGAGGGCGCGACGTCATTATCATAGTCGAGCGCGGAACTTCTGTTTTCGAGACTTGCACCGAGTTCATATCCTCTTCCCCCTCCGAGTTGATCATATGAATATGAGTTGTTATCAGAGACATCTATCGGAACGGAGGCAATGTAGTCAGGCGCGAGAAAAGAGGTTGTCGGAGGATACATCCCCTTATCATCGTAGTAGAGCTCCAGCGCGAGTTGAAGCTGCTTGATATCGGCGATTCGACGCGCATCACGACCTTTTGCCCGCGCCTCGGCGGTATTCTCTGGAATTTCCATGCCGTAACAGAGCCGTGCCATCGCGGTGCGGGTGCGCGAGCCGACAAAGCCGTAGCCCGTTGAGTCCGGGTCGCCGGAAGATACGACGCCGTGCGCGGCTTGCCAGCGCTGCACCGCGCGCATCGTTGCAGGGCCGAAGTAGCCAGTGATGCGCGCTTCGGGATAGATTGAGGGGCCATACGAAGCGAGAAATTGTTGGAGTTTGGTAACCTCCCCGTTGGTGTCTGCATCGGTGTCGTCAACTGAAAGACTATTTGAAAGAGAGACGCACGCTGAAGTACTGGCGGGGGTGGTATTTGCGGGGACACCGAGTTGGGACCTTAGAGCGGTGATTTGTGTTAGCAAACTCTGGACTTGAGCCTGCAAGTCGCTCAACGTATCAGAGGAAGCGAAGAGTGGTGACGCGAGAAAGAGAAGTCCGAGGCCGCCGAAGGCGATTTTTTTAAGCATGATTTTGACCTCTATGGTAATACCGTAAGGGTAACACGTACTGCACTATTGATGCAGCACCACAGGCTACCGGTAGTCGTCGGGAGGTTAAACCTCCAGAGTTCACTTTTTAGTTGGAAATCGTAAACACCCCACTTTCGGCGAGAGTGTCCATTCCTCTGCTGATGCGAATCTTGTATCTGCCCGGTACAACAGTATTTTCCTTGTTGATAGTACCAGCACCGAGATAGTTGAGCGTTATGCTGGCAGTCCATCCACTGAATTCTGCTTGCGAACCGTTGTTTAAGCTGCCAACTATTCCTGCTTGAGAACCATCTTCCCGTATAAGATTCAGAACTACCTTATCGCCCTCAGGCCATGTAGCGATGACAGGTTCACTCAGCTTAATTATATGCGCCTCGCCGGTCTTCCAACGGTCGCCGGGTATCGGCGAAAGAACGGTAATGCCGTTTTGAGAACTCTCCGTAACCGTAAAGGAAACGGAATTACTCCACTTCGACCATGGTTTTACGGAAATCTCGTAGACGCCTGGAGACACAGAAAAATATGATGCGCATGGAAGTCCTGAATAAGAAGTGTCCTGCTTACAGAACGATGACTGTATTGTTGTCACGATAGTAGTATCGTCGCTACCAGTCCTGTCCCCGTACATAACACCGCTAGAGTAATCCGGAGGGTTAAATTCCGTTGCAATACGAGCATTCAGATCACCTTCAAAACCGCGCAGATTTTTGCCTTTGATAGTAATCTTTGTGCCGATAGGACCGCTCGAAGGAGTTACGCTGTAAATGACGGGGTCTAAAGTGCTATTGCTGGTCGAACCTGAGCCGCATGATTCTGTGATCTTTGCCCGTGTCATCGGACCGACGCCGCTTTTGGGTGTTACGAAACCCATGCCGTGGGCTTTTTGCCAACGCATGACCGCCTGCGCGGTGAGATTTCCATAATAGCCAGTGATAGGACCCGTGTAAACCCCCTGATCTGTGAGAAACTGTTGCAGACGTGACACTTCATCATCGTGCAGTGAGTCGGTAGAACCTATGATTAAATTTCGCGTAATCATCGGGCACGTCCCCGCACCCGTCGGATTAGACGGGGCAGTTTTCATGGCGGCCATCTGCGCTTTCAACTGGGTGATTTGTGCGAGCAACCCTTGAATTTGCGATTGTAGTTCCTCAATCGGATTCGTCGTGGCAAGTGCGGGTGTGGCAAGAAAAAGAATTCCCAAAACCGGAAGCGCGAGTTTTTTAAGCATGATGTTTGCCTTAAGGGTAATGCACAAATGCTAGCATTTTCGGCCTTATTGTCTATTGATACAACGATGCGGGCAATTCGGGTTCGAGTGGGTTTGGCGCGGGCTTTTTGCCGTAGGCGGCGTCGAATTTGCGGCGAATGTCTGCTTCTACCTCTTCTCTATCTTTCCCATACATTTTGTATGAAAGTTCTTTCATCGTGTCTATCTTGCTGTAATCCATGTGAGGAAGATCGGCAGTTTGGATAGTGAATGGTCGCGCAGGGACGCCATTGACGAGAAGCGCCAAAACCGCGGTTCTGTTCGGCAGATTCTCAAGATCCTGCTGCGTGAATATCGGCGTAAATTGTTTCTCCAAAAACTCGGCATCTTGCGTGCCTACACGGAACGACGCTTTGGTGCCCACATTTCCGATGACCGCGTCGCGGATGTCTTCTTCGAGCTGCGCAATAAATTGATGCGCTATCGTGAGTGAGAGCTTGTATTTGCGGGCCTCGGAGAGAATGGTCGCGATTGATGGTGTAGCGAAGTTCTGGAACTCGTCGATATAGAGATAAAAGACGGGCAAAAGGTCGCCCCTCGTGTCAACACGCGAGAATGCCGCCTGCAGAAATTTTGAGACGAGAATAAGACCGAGGAGCGAGGTGTTTCGATCGCCCAAGCGACCTTTCGAGAGATTGGCGAGAAAAATCTTTTTCTTATCCATTATCTCGCGGAAATTGAACGCGGATTTTTCCTGGCTAACGATAGGCCGCATGATGTCGTTGGTGAGAAAGACGTCGAACTTGCTGGTGATGTAGGGCGCCACGTTCTCAAGGCTGGGGTCACCTTGCGCCTGTTCGGCAATTTTGCGCCAGAATTGCACGATTATTGGGTTATTGCAGTGGCTAAGCTTTAAATTGCGGAACGCGGTATCGGCGAATACACGCGGTATCTCGACGAAAGTACTTCCTGTGTCCGGATCCTCGACGACGAGCTGCACCGCGTTGCGGTAGTATTGCTCGAACATCGGGCCGAAGGCCTCCGGCACGTCGGCGTAGAGTTTTCTGAAAATGCCATACACTTCGTCCACCACGAATGTCTTCATTTCCGGCTTCGAGCGGTCGTACTCGAGCATGTTGAGGCCCATCGGCCGTGCTGTGTATGCAGGGTCAAAATAGATGACGTCTTTCATGCGCTCGGGCGGGATACACGCGAGCACATCCTCGATGTCGTTGCCGTGCGGATCGATGAAGGCAACTCCTTCGCCGTTCTTTATATCCTGAATAATCATATTCTTGATGAGCCCTGTCTTTCCGGTACCTGTCTGTCCGATGACATACGCATGGCGGAGGCGATCCGACGCCCCGAATCGCACCGGCGTCTCGTCGGCGCCGTACTTGTTGATACCGATGGTGATGCCGTCGGCCGGAGTCTCGACTGGCGCAGGCGCTTGTTTGGCGAAGCTGCGCTTCAACTCGCGTGAGGTCGTGAGGCGCTCGGCGGTGAAATGGAATATCGAGGTCACTTCCGCTAGCGAGAGCGGCATCGATATCCCGTGGTCGAACTCTCGGTATGTAAAGTCGCGCAGAAAGTTGGCAAGTCCCCAACTTCCGACTTCTTTGAAGATTAAATGATTGCCTTTTGCATCATCGTACTGGTTGAAAGGCGCCTCCAGATTACTCAAAAGTTCTTCCGCACGGGCTTTTGTCGGCGCGGACGTGACGAGGCGGATGGAGACGGGTGCTATGCGCGTTTTTACCTTCTTAGTTACCTCTTCGGTCACCACCTGATCGCTCGAGCGGCGGAATTGTTTTTCCACTTCCATCTCATACTCCTTCGCCATGAATATTTGTTTTGCCATTGCATAGACCGCTTCTCCAATTTCTGTTTCAGGCACTTTGATGGCCTTGCGGAAATTTTTCCCCTTCTCAAGTTCCCGAATAATCTTCTTATAGTGATGATTGTACCGATCGCCTTCGGTCGAGACGGTAATCTGTAGCGCCGCCCCCTCCCCGTGTTTTGCTATTTTCGCGAACGCCGCAAGCAAGACGTTCATCGGATCGTGCTCAAAAAGCTCGGGGGTTTTGAGGGGAAGCGAGGGATGGTCGGCAAGAGTCGCATAGGCGGCAGCATGCTCGCCTTCGTAGTTGAAAATGTTGTAATCACCGCGAGATTCGGACATACGCGCGTTGGGAAATACGGATGATATAAGGCGCTCCGCAAGGATCTTTTTTGCCCGCGGCACGGCGAGGTACAAAAATGCTTCTTCGCTCCCCTCTTGCACTGCGATCTCGAGTGAGAATCCTTCGTGCTTGTCGATGAGGGAGGTGAGGCCTGCGTAAAGCTGTTCGGAAGATGAGAGGAGCTGTTCGAGCTTGTGCTGTTGATTCTCCTGTTTGTCACCCTCACCAAATGCCTGCGGCTGTATCTCGAAGAGAACCATGTTGAGTGCGCGGCGAACTTTCTCGGGCGCCTTCATACCGTGGTCCGGCAAGCCTTCTGCGATGTAGCGCACCAAGGCGCGATGCACGTCGTCCTCGAGGTGCGGATTCTTCATGCGTGCCGCGACCGAAAGTGCGTTCCTTATACCGCTCTGCTGGACCAGTCGCAGTATCTCGTCCACCTGTTTATCGTGCGTCTCCGGCTCAAGTTTCAAGACCGTGCGCACAATGTCGTGCTCGGCCATAACAACCGTTTCGTGGAGGACGGTCGCCGCAGGAGTGTCCGCATAGGCGGCAACTTCACGGCGGGCGATACGGTCTTTTTCAAAACGGTTGTCCGGCGCTTCCATCTCGGCCTCTTTCTCGCGCACCCGCTCGCGCAAATAGGCAAGCTCCTCTTCAGGTGATTTGAATTTCTCTAGAGCCGCATTACGCGGCTTCTCCATCATGGGAGGCATAGAGAAAGTATATCACTGACTTAAACTGTTTGTCCGACCGCACGTTAGTACGGTCGGACACATTTGCTCATATGCCTTTCCTGATTTGGTTGTAGGCTTTTTGGAGTAACAAAATTACTACGACTGTCACTAGTACTTGTGCTACCACATGTCCGATACCTATTGACGATTTCGAAAGGAAGATGACGTCAACGAGATACAGAGTGTTTGCGCCCACAATTATATAGGCGGCTCCAGCATAGATGTTCATATGACCTCTCCCTGTTTAAGAGCCGCGTATGCGGCTATGGGTTGTTTGATTGAGTGTGAGAGATTGAAACTAACCAAACAGCGCCACGAGGGCGTCATTTGGAAAGTTTTTAGGGGCTTTACCGATTCCCACTCCCGTAACAGTATTCCGAAAATTTATACTGTCAAGAAAGGGACTTTGCCCCGATGTCGCGGCGGAAATGCATGCCTTCGAAATGGATTTTGCCGACCGCTTCGTAGGCACGGTCGAGCGCCTGCTTGAGCGTGCCGCCGACCGCGGAAACCCCAAGTACTCTGCCGCCGTTTGTATACAAGGTTGAACCTCGTAAAATAGTGCCTGCATGAAATACGACGACACCTTCCACCTTTTCGGCTTCTTCAATTCCCGTTATCGGGAACCCCTTCTGATACGCGTCCGGATAACCGCCGGATGCCAAGACGATATTTGCCGCAAAGCCGCGATGCCATTCCACCGATTTTTTTACCACATCTACCGTGCTATCGACACACGCGTCGAGAAGGTCGAGAAGGTCGGTTTTGAGAAGACGCATGTATACCTGACATTCAGGATCGCCAAAACGTGCGTTGTATTCCAAAACCTTGAGACCGTCAAGCGTCACTTTGAGACCGGGATACAGAAGTCCCTGGAACTGTATGCTGCGTTTTTTGAGCGCTTCGAAGGTCGGGATAACGACCGCGCTGTCGATGCCGGTCATCACTTGTGAGGTGACCCACGGCACTGGAGCGATAGCGCCCATCCCGCCGGTATTTTTGCCTTCGTCTCCATCAAGCGCGCGCTTGTGATCTTGGGAAGAAGGAAACAGTACGTGCGTAATCCCGTCTGTAAGAGCGTGTATGGATATCTCGGGACCATCGAGATATTCCTCTATCACAACCTCGTTACCGGCATCTTTGTGTATTTTCTCAATCATTATCTCGGTAATCGCATGCTCGGCCTCTTCGAAACTTCTGCAGATGTACACTCCCTTCCCTAGCGCAAGCCCACTCGCTTTTATGACGATTGGAAAGCCATGCGTGCGCACATGCGCGAGCGCCGTGTGCGGCTCGCTAAAGAGCGCAAACTCGGCGGTCGGGATTTTTGCCTCCTGCATCAATTGTTTTGAAAAAGCTTTCGAGCCTTCGATTTGTGCTGCTTCTTTGCTTGGGCCCCAGATGCGCAGTCCGTGCGACTTGAACACATCAACGATGCCGCCGACCAGCGGATCATCGGGACCGACAACGGTGAGGCCGATTCTCTTCTCTTCCGCGAATCTAGCCAACTTTTCGAATTCCATCACACTGATATCTACGTTCTCGGCGAGCATTCCTGTACCGCCATTCCCCGGCGCCACGTAGAGTTTGCCAACGCGCGGTGACTGCTTTAATTTCCACGCGAGCGCGTGTTCTCTCCCCCCGCTGCCGATTATGAGAACGTCAGTTGCCATGCGCTTCAATATACCGCATCGCATCCTTCGGAGTATCTGCAAAATATATTAACTCATCCAACGGGAGCGGAATCTTTGCACTTCTCAGGAACCCTTCTTTTTCCATTTTCTCAAGTTGCTGTTTTAATCCTTCGTAGAAGCTACCGGTACTAAGAATGACGATGGGCTTTTTGTGAACACCGTGTTTCTTAAGTTCGAGTACTTCGGTCACTTCGTCCAGAGTCCCGATGCCTCCGACCATCGCCACGATGGCATCCGCGCGTTCCAGCATCGCCTCTCGACGTTCTCCGAGAGTCTTGGCAATAATCATTTCATCAGCATTCCTTCGTGTGTGTTCTTTGAGAAATTCAACAGATATACCAACTATTTTTCCGCCCGCGTCTTGTACGCCAGAAGCAATCACCTTCATTATTCCCTTGTCTGAACCGCCCCAAACAAGCGTGTGTCCATGCTCACCGAGAAGTTTCGCGAACTCCGCCGCTGGCTTTGTATATTTCTCCGCAATCTCGCTCGCCGAGCAGAAAACGCAAATGTTCATGGGCGCATTCTACTCTATTCTTTCGTTAAAATCTCCGATCGTAGTAGTTGAGAAAGACCGTCAGAAGTTTAGGATTAGCAAGTCCATAGATGTAACGGCTAGTCGGTTCTCCCTTGGAATCCGGGATTTGGACCCAACCAGCACGCTTGCCGTACATACCGACCGCTAAAGGGTTCTGATCGGGTTCAACTGCATCGCCCAAAAGGATCGGTTCTCCAGACTCTCTGCTGATCCTTTCAACTTCGGCCATCAACTGGGATGCCAAACCTTTTCCTTGGTCCTTTTTTCCCACCCAGAGGAAGTGGGCAACGTAGTGCGGGACTGGAAACATGTTTTTGCTAAGGGAGATAGTCCCAGATATCGATTCGCTCCCAAATTTCTTTATCTGGATTTTGTTCCCCATTCGTTCTATTTCTCCAAATTCCTTTTGTATAGGAAGTGCTTCATTCATACTTTGTCAAAATCTCCGGGCCGTTTTTTGTGACAAGAACTGTGTGCTCGGCGTGTGCGGTGCGCGAGCCGTCTTTCGTGCGGTATGAATAGCCGTCTTTATCTATGAAAAGCTCGCCGCTTCCAAGCGTCATCATGGGCTCGATTGCGATTATTAATCCTTCGACGAGTTTTGCTCCTTTTCCTCGCTCACCGAAGTTGGGCACATGCGGCTCTTCATGCACCTTGATACCGACGCCATGACCTGAAAGATTCTTGGGATAGCCGAAGTGATATTTCTCGGCGATTTTTTGCACCGCATAGCCGATGTCGCCAGTTGCATTCCCCACTTTCGCCTGTGCGATGCCCGTGGCGAGTGCTTCATAGGTGCCTCTGACCAACTCTTCGTCACGCGGGTCACGTCTGGTACCGGCGATCACAGTCACCGCGTGATCGGTATAGAATCCTTTGTGCTTAATGCCAAAGTCGAGACATACGACATCTCCATCGTGAATAACCGCATCATTGTCGCTTGCGGGAGAGTGCACAATCACATCGTTCACTGAAACACAGAGGCCCGATGGGTACGGTTTGTCCCCCTTGCGCTCCGTGTGACCAAAGAACGCGAGCGTGTCACCATCTGCTTTCACAAGTTCGCGCGCCTTATCCTCAAGCTCGCGCGAAGTGACGCCCGGCGCGACGAGCTCGGAGAGAATGCGCAGATGCCGCGCGAGACGCCTGCCGCCTTCGCGCAGTGCATCGATTTCTGCTTTGGTTTTCGCAATCATTGCGCCAATCCTAACACCGAGAGGATATTTTTATGGATAGACTCTACATCCGGTTCACCATCAATCTCGTGGATCAATCTACCACGACTTTTCAAAAGTTCGAGTTGCGGCACAACGTCGGTTTTTGTCCACGCGAGGCGTCTGCGTATCGCTTCTTCTGTATCATCGTTGCGCCCGCGTGCGAGAAGACGCGTAACTGCTGTATCGTCGGAAATGACGAGGTTCACAATTTGTAAGTCCTCGCGCTTGAAAAACTTAACCATGTCATCGAATCCTCTCGTCTGGTCCTCTCCACGAGCCAATCCGTCGGCGATAACATGTTCTTCTCCGGTGAAATTATCGACAAGTTTCTTTGTTTGGAGATAGATTGCCATAAAATCATAGATGCGAATCCCGTTGTCTATGATTTCCCCGGTCAATTTCCCCGCGTATGTTCCCGTATCGCGTAAATTGCGAAGCTCTTGCCCCATGTCGATACGAATGATGACGCGGTTGGATTTCGATTGAAGGTACTCAATGAGCATCTTCACTTGCGTTCCCTTGCCAGCTCCCTGTGAGCCAAAAAATAACACGGTGAGCGGTTTCATGTTTAGAGATTGTATCCTTCTTTGCGCATTATATCCACGACATCGTGCACGGTGTCCTCGAGCTTTCCATTGGCATTTACGACGCGGTAATCGTACTGCGGCGCGTGCACGCGCAACTCCTCTTCGGTCACTTTCATGCGCGCTTGAAATTCGGCTTCCGACCACTCCGGAGAGCGCGTGTGCAGGCGGCCTCTAAATTGTTCGAGGGACTCGGGCATGATGAAGATGGTGGTTGCTCCATAGCGCTCTTTCAAGAGCCGCGCGCCTTCGATGTCTACTTGTGCGAAAATGATTTTCCCCTCTTGTATCTTCTTTTCGAGGTCCGGCAGGTAGGTGCCGTAATACGTATTGAGCGCAGGCACAAAGCGGTGTTCTGGGATGTTGCCTGACGCAAGCTCCGCATCGAATTGCTCCTGCGAGAGAAAATAATAGTCCACTCCCTCGCGTTCGGCTGGGCGCATGGAGCGGGTCGTCGCTGTCACGAGACGCACGCAATTGCGGTAGCGTTTGAGTATCTCATTGATGACCGCGTTTTTTCCAGAGCCCGAAGGACCTGCGATGACAACGACCTGTTTACCAGATGCCGCGTTCATTGCGGTTAATACTCTCTGATGGAGGTCTGCGCGTCAACCTTTTTGACGACGTCGAGTACGACTGAAACGACGATGAGGAGCGCTGTACCGCCGATTGTTATCGCGGTGATACCTGTCAGCCCCTGAAGAATGATGGGCAAGACGGCGAGCACACCGAGAAATAAAGCGCCGACGAGCGTGATGCGTGTAATAATGTTGCCGAGATATTCGGCTGTGGTGCCGCCTGGCCGGACTCCGGGAATAAAGGCGCCATTCTTCTGCAGATTTTTAGCGACCTGATTGGGCTCGAACGTAATCGCAGTGTAGAAGTAGGTAAAGACGAAGACAAGGAAAAAATAGAGGGCTCCGTAGACCCACGTGTTGGCAAGCGCCGCAACTACTGCGTTCGCACCAGAGGCAACGAAGGCAATGGGGCTTTTCGTAAGGAAGGTGGCGATCATCTGCGGGAAGAGAAGTATCGAGAGCGCGAAGATAATGGGAATAACTCCTGCCTGATTCACGCGAAGCGGGAGGTACGTGGAAATTCCGCCCAGGACCTTGGTCCCGCGAACACGCCGTGCATAGGTCACAGGTATCGGGCGTTCAGCCTCCGTGATAAAGACGACGCCCGCGATGATGACCGCGGCGGCGGCGGTGAACGCAATGTAGAGAGGAATCTGCGAAACTTCGAATGAAAAGATGAGCTGGGCAAAAGCCGATGGAAGAGCGGCAACGATTCCGGCAAAGATGAGCAGTGATATACCGTTACCCACACCAAATTCCGAAATGAGCTCGCCAATCCACATGAGAAGAATGGCTCCGGCCGCGATAACGGTGACATTCGTGATGAAGCCAAGCGTCGTCAGAGAAGATACGATGCCGTTCTGCTGAAGGAGCAAAAGAAATCCGAACGCTTGAACGAACGCGAGCGGCACCGAGAGGTAACGCGAGTACTGCACGAACCTCTGTCGGCCGGCATCCCCCTCTTCCTGATACATCTCTTTTAATTTCGGAATAAGAATGGTCATAAGCTGCATCACGATCGAAGATGTGATGTACGGAGAAACACCGATCATCATGATGGATAGATTGGAAAAGCCGCCTCCCGAGAATATATTGAGAAGACCGAGGAATTGGTTGTTGCTCAAGAATGCTTCAAGCTGAAGGGCATTGATTCCGGGGATAGGAATGGTCGCGAGAAAGCGGAAAACAATGAGAGCGCCGAAAACGAAAAGGATGCGCGAGCGTAAACCCTCGTCTTCGAAGATGAGCTTTACTTTACGAAGAAATGTTTCCCACATATTTATGCAATGGTGCCGCCAGCATTCTCAATAGTAGTGCGTGCGGAGGCTGAAACTGAAACTCCTTTGAGAGAAAACTTGGTATTAATGCTGCCACCACTCACAATCTTGACCGGCGGCATCGTACGCGCTGAAATGGCGCCTTTCTCGGCGAGAATCTTTGACGTTACCTCCCCACCGTTCGGGAAGAGCGCACTGAGATGCTCTAGCGAGATAGCGACCGCGTCGAGCTTTGTTCCATCGACGGTGCGCCCACGATTCTTGCCGTATCCGCGTCGTTTCGGCAACTTTTTGATGATATCACGCAGCTCGGGACGACGTTTATTACCAGCGCGCGCCGTTTGTCCTTTGCCCCCCCTCCCAGATTGCTTGCCGCGTGTACTCGATTGCCCACGACCGACACGACGGGATGCGCGCTTTGTCATTCTATGCAATGAATTGAGTCCGGTCATACGAATTTATGAGGTGATGGATATTTTCTTCAGAGCCTCGATAGCCGCTCGTGCGTTGTTGACGGGATTCTTACTTCGGGAGAGAAGCTTGGCGGTAACGTCCGATACACCGGCAAGCTCGAGCACGGTGCGCACCGACGAGCCCGCGACCAATCCGCGGCCTGGGCTCGGGCGTATCTCGACGCGTGACGCACAGAATTTTGCCTCTACGTTGTGTGCGAGCGAGCGGTTCTTGGTCAGATTCAAGCTGATCATATTGCGCTTTGCAGCGCGTGTCGCTTTCTCTATCGCTTGTGCGGTATCAGCTGCCTTCCCCAGCCCCACACCCACGCGGCCCTTCTTGTCGCCCAAGACGAGGCCTGCGCTGAAATTGAAACGGCGGCCGCCGGCCATGACACGCGCGACGCGCCGGATGCCGATAAGTTTTTGTGCAAACTCACTGCGGCGTTCATCGCCTCCGCGGCGAGGCCCTCCGCGGCCCCTCTGACCTCCACTACGGCGATCACGATTGCCGCGACCCGCAAAAGGTGCTCGCGCAGGACGCACCTCCACAGGGACTTCTACGGAAGCCTTTACCGGCACATCCTGCGCAGGCGTTTCGGCAATTACCACCACTTCGTCTTTTTGATTGTCAGCCACCCCCTGAGAAAACGAGTTCTGAGATTCAGCGAGGATATTGTCTGTCGGATCTTTTGGAGTTGTGTCGGTCATAAAATATTTATTTTCTCATGGGGTTAAAATACTAATCCTGCGGCACGCGCGGCTTCCGCAAACGCTTTGACCGTGCCGAGATACTGGAATCCCCCGCGATCGAAGACGACCGATTTCACGCCCTTCGCGCTCGCGCGTTTCGCGAGTGTTGCGGCGGCCGCTTCGGCGCGCTCGCGCGGGGTCTTGCCTTTCTCATCAAGCGACGAGACAGCAGCTAGTGTCGTCCCCTTTGCATCATCTATTATCTGTGCGACGAGACGCGTGTTTGATTTGTAAATCGAAAGACGCGGGCGCGATTCAGACCCCTGCACCTTCGCGCGCACGCGGCGGTGCCGTCGGTCTCTCTGTTGTGTTTTAGTAAGTGCCATAGTGTTTTATGCCGTAGTGGCTACTGCGGCTTTCTTGCCCTGCTTCTCGCGCACCACTTCGCCTTCGTAACGGATGCCCTTGCCTTTGTATGGCTCCGGCTTCTTCTCTGCGCGAACACTTGCCGCAAATTCTCCCACCTGCTCTTTGTCGGCACCGGAAACGGTGATGATGTTCTTGTCGACAGCAACAGTAACGCCTGCGGGAACGGACAGAAGGACGGGGTGCGAAAAGCCGATTGCGAGCTTCAGTGTTTTGCCCGAGAGTTCGGCACGATAACCGATACCTTCAATCTGTAGTTTTTTCACGAAAGGCGTATTAACGCCTGCGATCATGTTGCGCATATGCGCTGCGTACGTGCCCCAGAGAGCGCGGCCCAAGCGAGACTTTTCTTTGGGAGAAACCAGCGCTTCGCCATTCTCGATAGAAATCGAAATCGCCGGATGGAGCATGCGCTTCAGCGTTCCGCCTTTTCCCTTGACGATTATCTCATTGGAAATGATGGACACATCGGTGCCTGCGGGAATTTTTATCGGATTTTTTCCTATGCGACTCATATGTTTTACCAAATCTCAAAAAGCGCCTCTCCTCCGACCTTTTCCTTTCGTGCTTCTTTGTCCGTCATGACGCCGCGCGGCGTCGAGAGTACCAAAGCGCCATGCCCGTAGCGTACCGGCAGGATTTCGCGCGTACTCTTGTACATGCGCCGCCCCGGCTTCGAAATACGCTTCACGCCATTGATGGCGTGTTCGCCTTCGGCGTTGTATTTGAGGACGACGTCCAGTGTCTTTCTCACTTTCTTTCCTTTCTTTTCGACACCAGCAACATATCCGGCGTCTTTCAATTTTTCTGCGACCGCCATTTTGAAAGCCGAGTACGGCACGGAGACAGACGTCTTTTTGATAGCACCTGCATTTTTGAGAGAGATTATGAAATCACCGATGGGATCGTTTACCATGAAGATTTTTTGATGCCGGGGATATTCCCTTCTAGTGCTTCCTCGCGGAAACAGATGCGGCAGAGATTAAAATCACGCATAAAACCGCGCGGGCGGCCGCATTTGAAACAGCGTCGCACCGTCCGAGACGAAAATTTCGGCACGCGATTCGCCTTTATTATCATTGATTTTTTGGCCATATATAGATACCCCTAGGAGACTTAGAGGCCCTTGCATCCGGCGCTTGCGCAACCGACTTACAGAAGCTTCTTCGCGTGGCTTTGTTCTTCTTCCAACCTGTGGTCAAAAAACAAAGCCCCCTACGAGGCTCGGACAATATAGTCGATGTGGGAGGTAAAGTCAATCGAATAGACAAACGTCCGAATCGGCATATATTATCCAAACTCACGTAACCACCCAATGGAGGACGAACGATGAGTGCTCTCGACAACAGGCTCTCGCCGGACCAACTGAAAGCGCCCGCGGGCAAGTTCCGCGTGGTGAAAGTCCAGACGCCGAAAGACGGCCTTGCCGATTCGGCGGCATTCTTCCTCGTCGAGGACTTCCCCGACAGGTACGACGCCCTCGTGCGTTGGCGCGACCTCGCACAGGCGGGCTGGCGCTCGGACGAAGAAGGCATCAGCTACAGGTTCTACGACGACCAGGGCCGTATCAACGACGCGATCGGCGCGCATGTCACCGAGGGGGACCGGAAGGCACCGCCCGGCAAGTTCCGCATCATTTGCGTGGACTTTGCAGGGCATCCGCCGGCGATCAAACTCGTCACCGACCTCGACGACCGCGATGCGGCGATTGAATACGCGAAGACCGCATACGAAGGTCCGTACACCGGCTTTCAGGTGCACGACGACACCGGAGCGGCATTAATCCCGGTCTGATGACCAGGCGCGAGATTGAAAACGAAAACGGGCCCCGTGTTTGGGGCCCGTTGTTTTTTATTTCTTTGCTTCTTCTTGTTTCTCCTGCAGCGGCATGCCGAGGTGGCGAAGGAACGCTTCGGCTTCTTTTTTGTTTTTCGCCGTCGTGGTGATGGTGATGGCAAGACCGAAAATGTCTTTTGATTCCTCGTCTGAAGTCTCGGGGAATACGATGTGTTCTTTGAAGCCAATCGAGATGTTGCCCATCTCGTCGATAGCGCTCGTCTTTATGCCCCGAAAGTCTTTGACGCGCGGGAGCACGATATTTATGAGTTTACTTAAGAACGACTGCATGCGCGCGCCGCGGAGCGTCGTCTGGTAGCCCACCACGTCACCCGCGCGGCTTTTGAAATTCGCTATCGCTTTCTTCGCGGCGCGCGGCGCGGGAGCCTGCCCAGTGATGCGCGAAAGTCGGTCTACGACAAGCTCGAGGCGTTTTTTATCTTTATTGACCTTGCCGACGCCCGAAGAAACGACGATTTTCACGACCTTCGGAGCCTGCATTACATTCCTGTAGCCAAGCTCACTTTTGAGTGCGTTGAATGTGCTCATGTGTGGTGTTGCTGTTTTCATACGAAATGTTTACTTCAGTGGTTCTCCACTTTTAACGGCGACGCGCCCACGCTCCCCGTCTTTGCCGCGCACTATTCGAATGCGCGTGGGCTTGCCGCTCTTCGGGTCCATGAGCATCACGTTGGATACATGCATAGGCATCGATTTTTCCACGATCTGGCCTTTGCGGTTTTGCGCCGATGGCTTGCGATGCTTTTTGACGAGATTCATGCCGTCGATAAGGACCATTTCCTTGCGCGGCAAAACACGAACGATGGCGCCGCTTTTCCCCTTGTTCTTGCCCGCAATAACGAGCACGGTGTCTCCTTTTTTCAATTTCATACGCAAAAATTTATTTTGTACAGACTAGACGATCTCGGGCGCAAGCGAGCCAATGCGCTGGTATCCGCGGTCCACGACCTCGCGTGGAATGGGGCCGAATACGCGATTCGCCTTTGGCTCCTTGGGGTCTTTGCCGCTACCGACGATGAGCACTACAGCATTCTCGTCGAAACGCACGTATGAGCCGTCTTTGCGACGGAGCGCATTGACCTGTCGCACGACGACCGCGCGATGCACTTCTTTTTTCTTAACCGACTTCCGCGGCTGGGCTGTTTGGATTGAAATTACTATTTCATCGCCAATACCCGCGTAGCGCTTCTTCGAGCCGCCCAATATTTTAAAGACACGGCCGATGATGCCGCCAGAATTATCTGCAATCTTTACGAGAGTTCTATCTTGTATCATATCTATTCTTTTCCTCCGGAGGAGGATCCGCCTTCGGCGGACACCTCCGTGCGAGATACGAGTATGAAGCGTTTGCGTTTTGAGATGGGACGCGTCTCACGAATCACGACCTTCTCCCCCACTTGTGCGGTGTTGCCCACATCGTGCACGAGAAATTTCTTGCTCAAGCGCATGAATTTCTTGTACTTCGGATGCTTCACGTAGCGCTCCACAGAAACGGTGGCCGTGTCTTTCATGGCGCGCTTAACGACGACGCCTTCGAATGTCTTGCCTTGTTTTGTTTCGTTCATAAAGAATTGAATATTCTACGCGGCTTTCTTTTTCGAATCAATCTGACGAGCTCGCATCTCCGTCAAGATCTGTGCAATCTCGCGGCGCAGGTTTCTGCCTTCGCGCACGTTCCTCGTGCGACTACCCTCGCCCTGAAAGCGGAAAGTGCGCAATGCCTCGCGCTTATCGGCAACGAGCTTCTGCAATTCCGGGGCATCCTGTTTTGAAAAATTAGACATAGTATTTTTATTCGCGCGCGACGACACGAACCTTGAGCGGTAACTTTGTCCCTGCCTTGCGCAGCGCTTCGCGCGCCATCGCCTCGGGTGCCCCGTCTATCTCGAAAATAACGCGGCCTGGGCGTACGTCGAATACAAATCCTGCGACGTCTCCTTTACCGCTTCCCATGCCGACCTCTGCCGCCTTCTGCGTGAACGGCCTGTCGGGAAAAATGCGCGTCCATATCTTTGCGGATTTTCCGCCGGCACGCGTGAGCGCTCGACGAGCAGCCTCGAGCTGATTCGAGGTGACGCGCGCCTGCGAAAGTGCTTTGATTCCGTATGAGCCGAAAGCGACCGTGATGCCGCGTGTCTCCGGAGCGTTGAGGCGTTTCCCGCGTCGGCGACCACTCTGCCACTTGCGATATTTTGCTTTTTTAGGTGCGAGCATATTTATTTCCTGCTTGAAGCTACCCCGCCTTGGGCGGACTTTGCTTCTTTGTCGAAGATGTCTCCTCGGTAGATCCAAACTTTGACACCAACCACGCCGTATGGGAGATACGCTTGCTCACGCGCGAAATCTATATCGGCGCGCATCGTCTGGAGGGGTACGCGGCCGCGCTTTATCTCTTCTGTGCGCGACATCTCCGCCCCGCCGAGTCTGCCGGCAATCGCTATTTTCACCCCCTCGACATCGCGATTTGCCATCACTTTCTCCACCGTCTGCTTGAGGACACGACGGAACGTCTGGCGTTTCTCCAAGCCCTCAGCAACCATATAGGCGACGACCGGCGACTGACTTTCCGGTGAACGAACTTCCTCTATATCGAGACGCACTGTTTTGCGCTCGGCGCGCGGCACTGTGCGGATGACTTTTTCTATCTCTTTGGTGAGCTTGGTCGAGCCTTCGCCACCGCGACCGATGACAAGGCCCGGACGCGAAGTTTTGATGATGACGCGGATGGCCTTCTCATTGCGCTCGATCTCGACAGAGCACACATAGTTGCCGCGCAAACGTTTCTTGAGAAAGCGGCGAATGGCGGCGTCGACACACACTCCGGTGCGATAATCTGCCGGTGTTTTGCCGAACCAACGACTTTTCCAGTCGCGGATGATGCCGAGGCGGTGCGCGTATGGGTGTACGGTATGTGTCATATTACTTGTCCGCCGAAGCCTTAGCGGAGGCGGATTTTACTTTCTTTGGTGAACTTCTTTTGGCAACTTTTCCTGGCTTTGTTGTTTTTGCCGTAGCGCCCAACTCAAGAAAAACAATACTCATCGTCTTCCTAATGGTTCCGGAGCGTCCACGCGCAAAAGGGCGCGCGCGGCGCATGACCAAGCCCTTGTTGACTGTGATTGTTTTTACAAAAAGATTGTCGGCCGAAGCTCCCTTAGCACCAGCGTTGGCAACGGCGGAGTTCAAAAGCTTGCCGATCGCCGGCGAAGACTTCTTCGGCAAATACAAGAGCGCCGCGCGCGCAGCCGCAACACTTTTGCCGCGAATGAGGTCCGCGACAAGCCTCACCTTGCGAGGCGACTGGTGGTAGTTGGTGAGTGTTGCTTTCATAGATTATTTATAGTGAGCACTGTCGAACTATTTCTTCGCTGCGGCGGTCGTGTCGGCAGTTGCCTTTGCGGCCTGCGCGGTCGCAATTTCTGCCGCTTTCGCTGCCATTTCGGTCTCTTTTTGCATCTTACCGCCGTGCTTGATGAATTTGGTCGTCGGTGCAAATTCGCCTAATCGGTGTCCCACCATGTCTTCCGAGACGTACACATCATCGAAATTCTTGCCAGTGTGTACCGCAAATGTGTAGCCGACGAATTCAGGCGCTATCTGCGAGCTTCGCGCCCACGTCTTAATAGCCCCCTGTCCCGATTTGCGCAGAGAGACTTTCTTCATCAGTTTGACGTCCACATACGGACCCTTTTTGAGTGAGCGTGTCATATCAATTTAAATCCCGCCGCAGCGGGAGTCCGCATAATGTATAGGAAACCGGGGGCAATGTCAACAAAAATCTCTCGCCCGCTTGCAAGTTGGGGCTACATTTATCGCGATTTTTTACTTCCGCTTCCCTACCTTACGACGGCTAACAATGAAAACATTGCTGTATTTCTTTGGGCGTCTTGTCTTCTGTCCTTTACCGGAAGGTTTGCCCCACATGGTTTTCGCGCGACGCAAACCGCGACCCTGACGGCCTTCACCTCCACCGTGCGGATGGTCTACCGGATTCATCGCCGTGCCACGGACCGTGGGCCGACGCCCTAGCCATCGGCTCCTTCCTGCTTTGCCGAGATTGACCAAGCGGTGCTCCTCGTTGGAAACTTCGCCCACAGATGCCCACGCGGTCGAAATGACTCGACGCACTTCCGTACTAGGCATCTTGAGGTGCGTGTAGCCGGCGTCCTGCGCCACTATCTCGCAGTAATTACCCGCGGCGCGCGCGAGGACAGCGCCTCCATTCGGCTTTAATTCTATGTTGTAGACAAATGTGCCGACCGGCATTCCGCCGAGTGGAAGTCGGTTACCGAGAGCGACCGGTGCAGTCTCGGATACAAGAAAGGTGTCGCCAACCTTCACTTTTTGCGGAAGCACGACGTAGCGTTTCTCACCGTCCTGATAGATGGCAAGCCCGATGAATGCGGAGCGGAATGGGTCGTATTCTATGGAGACGATCTTGGCGGGAATATTCTTTTTGTCGAAACGAAAATCCACCTGCCGGTAGGTCTTCTTGTGTCCGCCGCCCTGATGACGCATCGTGATGCGACCATGTGAGTTTCTCCCGCCCATAGACCTTTTGCCGCGCATGAGCGATTTTTCCGGAGCATGACCCGAAAGCAATTTCCGGTACTCTATCGAGGTGTGCTGGCGCTGTGATGGCGATGTGGGTTTGTATGTTTTCATATTTGTTTACTGTTCACTGTCAACTGTTAACTGTTAACTAATCGTAATCGTCTCTCCCTTTTTAAGGTACACATACGCTTTCTTGCCTCCTCCAGTCGTTCCACGCTTTCCGGTGCGCACAGAGCGGCGTACCTTCCTCGGGATAGAAACGACACGCACCATGCGCGGGCTCACTCCATAGAGCGCACGTACCGCCTGCATCACATCGCGCTTCGTGGCTCTTTCGGCGATGTCGAAGGTGTAGACGCCGACGCCTTGGTGCATCGTCGCTTTCTCCGTGACACGCGCGTGCTTCAAGATGTGCGACAGGCCTGCGCTTATACCTGAAGCCACGGCGGCCGGTTTTATCCTGGCCGGCGTGATAGCAACTGGCGGGAGAGACTTTTTGTTTCGCGTGAATAGTGCCATATTTATTTTTTAGCCCCTACGAGTGAAGTATCCGGGGCCTTGACCATAGCATCGTGAGGTTTAGAAACTCTAGAAGTCTTCGTTTTGCGCGGTGGTGCTTTCGGCTTCGCGCTCGGCTCCGTCTTGTGAAGACGGCTCTCGACAATAGCGACCGCGGCTTCCGGATTCTCGATGACGAGATACGAATTGCCGAGGATAGCGACAGGATTCAGGTTGCGCACGTCGATGCATGTCACATTGCCGAGATTGCGGAAACTCTTTTGCGCGGCGAGGTTGCGATCGGAGAGCGCTACGAGCGCGGCGTTCTTGCGCTTGGTCGTAAGTTTCGCAAAACCCGACACCTTCGAGAGCATCACGAGAGCGCGCTTCGCCGCGGCGGTCTTGGGCTCGCTGATTCCAAACGAATCAACGAAAAGTATCTCGCCTTCTTTGAGTTTGCGCGAGAGCGCCATAAAAAGGGCTTTCGCGCGCATTTTCTTTGGGATCGCCCGTGAATAATCCTTATCCTTGCGCGGCCCGTGCGTGACGCCTCCGCCACGCCAAATGGGAGAGCGGATAGAGCCGTGGCGCGCGCGGCCCGTGCCTTTTTGCTGCCATGGCTTTCTCCCGCCTCCTCTCACTTCGCCGCGCGTCTTCACGTGCGCCACGGTCGGTCGGGCATTGGCCTGCATCGCGGTTACCACCTGATGCATTAGGGAGTCGTTCCACGCAACGCCAAAGACACTCTCCGGCAATTCGACGGAGCCCGCTTTCTTGCCTTGAATGTTGTAGATGTCGGTTTTCATAAAAATATTATCCTCTTATCTCAACGAGCGTGCCTGGGCGTCCCGGAATCGCACCTGAAATAACGAGTGTATTGCTGGCCACATCCACCTGCAAGACTTTGAGATTCGGCACCGTGATACGCTCCCCTCCCATACGACCGGCCATGCGCATGCCTTTTACCACACGCCCGCCAGCGCGGCCGCCGCCGCCGATAGAACCCGGAGAGCGCTCGCGATTCTTCTGGCCGTGACTGCGCGGACCGCCGTGGAAACCGTGGCGCTTCACGACACCCTGAAATCCTTTTCCCTTTGAGGTCGCAGAGACGGTGACAACATCCCCCGGCGTGAAAATGGAGACGTCTATCGCGGAAGCAGGCTCCGGATTCGAAGCACCTGCTTCTAGGGAGAACTCGCGAATGTGCATAAATGGTTTCCCGGTCTGTGCCTTGTTGAGACGCGATTCTTTCTTTGTGCCAAAGCCTACCTGAACAGCCGCATAGCCGTCTTTGTCCTGTGATTTCGTCTGAGTAACGGCGAGAGGGCCCGCGGTAACGATGGTCGCAGCGGAAACGACACCCTTCTCATCGAAGACCTGCGTCATACGGCCCTTGGTTCCGAGCATGAATTTTGTTGTCATGAAATTGAAACGCCCGCAATAGCGGGCATACGATGCCTGCCATTGGTCCCTATGGGGACATGGGATGACAGGGAGTATACAGAGGCAAACTCAAAAGTCCACCCCCCTGTACTCGAAATGCTAAAGCGTGGGCTCGAGTGGCGACGCATGATTTCGTCGGCGGACCCAGAGCCATGAGACTACAAGAAGCGCCAGAAGCGCAATCACGCCAGTAAGCTTCAGGAGACCTGACGGTGAGAGGATGTCGCTTAAGGAGAACGTTTGCGATTTCAACTCTTTCGGAAGGCAGGTAGACGGAGCAATCTGATTGCAATCGTACGTCAGCAGAGACTCATCGACGAGCGTGCCGCCCTGATAGAGCTTCGCGGTGAGCTCGAACGTGTCGTAATTGCCTTTCGGGGTGAATTTCTCCGCGACGCCCATCATGTCACCAGTCACGTCACCCGTATACGTATATTCGTGAATAAGTTTGCCCGAAGTGTCCGAGAGATGGAGGACGAGCTTGCCATTGGGTACAGACTCGCTCTCGCCGCTGTTGTGCAGGCACGAGAAGAGCGTCGTTTCCTCACCTTTGCGCAACGGAAATGCGGTCACTCCCGGAAAATTGATGCGCGTGCGGTCGATTCCTGTGCGCGCGAAGCGCACGTTGATGATGGACTGCGTGTTGCCCCAGCCCACCCAGCCGATGAGTAAGTACACCGGATAGCGCGCATCGGTCGCGGTATACGAGACTGTCGCGCTCCCGCCAGCGGGGACGGATACTTGCGAATCGCTTTGCGCTACCAGGTTGCCCGGCTGACCCGCATCCCATGTGTAAAGCTTCCACGACACGGGCACAAGTACTTTCTGCGCCGTGGTATTGCGTATGACCGCGCTTATCGGCACGGCCGCTACTTTGTCTGTGCGCGGCGGGAACGCGGCGAAGTAGTATGTGTTGCCCGCTACCGTGACCGCGTTCTTATCGAACGATACGAGTTTCTGCTGTTCGCCAGACACATGGAAGCTCGCTGTGTTACCGACAACATCGTCAGTGAACGAGAGGCCGAGCAGATTGTATTTCTTGGATGTGGTGAAGAAGGTGGCGATTTTGTAGTCGCCCGTAGATGCATAACTCGGAATATCCCACGTGAACGCGATGGGCAATGAGCCCTGCGCCGGTAGATTGATACCACTACGCACGAAGAATTGGTCAACGACATCGGGACCGTTCGGGTCTTTGGCGCCGGAATTATCCTTCAGTCGGAATACCTTGATATAGAGTGCGCCGTCCACGATTGGGTAGGGATTGTCGTTCTTGATGGCGCCGGTAAAGGTGATGGGCGTGCCCGAGACCGCGGTCGTGACACTTGAACTTACGTTCACTTGTACCGAACCGAAACGGTAGTACGCGAAGCAATCGGTAGTGCCAGCCGGAAACACGACCGTGGTGGTAGAAGGGACCGCATCAGCGTCGTCGGGCGCAAGCGTATCTTGTGCGAGTGCGAGCGGCGCGCCTGAGCTGGCAAGGAGAAGCACGGCACTGATAAATGCGGTTCCGCGCCGAAGACTAACGATGAGAGAGTTCATAGACATATTACAGCTCCCGAACCAACGGTACGACGTTCACGGTCGTGGATTGTGTGAGTATCGAACCATCGAGCCCCGTGCATGAGAGCGTGTAGACGGTCTGGCTCTGGATTTGAGATGTGGCGACGCCTGAGGAGAGTGCCCCGCTCCAAGCGCCCGTGCCATTGGCGAGTGGGTCGCTCGGGCTCGTCACCTTGCAGGAATTGCCCACGACATTAGCGGCGCTCCACGAGACAGTCGTCGTGTCGCCCGGACGCACAAGCGAAGGAACGGCACGGATGAGGAGCGCGGGCGTGCCTCCTCCGCCTCCTCCTATGCAGTAAGCGCCGCTCTGCGTTTGCGGTGGGGTGCACTGGCATGATGGGTATGCTGTCTTGTTGAGGCCGTTGGAGCACAAGGTGCCAATGTCCACACAGGAAGAGCCGCTTTGTTTTTGCCCAGTGGGACAAGTGCACGATGGATACGTCGTCTTGTTGAGGCCGTTGGAGCACAGATTCTGTGTGCCCGAGCAGGTGAATCTGAAGGTGGTCCATCCCGAGGAAAATCCGGGCTTGTCGAACGCAATGACCTTGATGGTCTTCCCGCCAGCTGTTGTGTATGTGCGAGAGGCCGATTGCGCGACTCCCGAGGCGACGTATCCCGAAGATGGAACGAACTGGTCTACGGTGCCATCTGCGTCCCAGTCCACGCCGTATCTCACTTGGTCACCGTCGGAATCCGTGGAGTAGAACGTGATGGTATGCGAGGTGCCGATGGTGCACTGGCCGGAGCCGGAGACAGTGGGAGCGGAGGGTGTGGAACCTGTGGTATCTGTAACAGTAATTGGATACGGGATTGTTTGCGTCGGAACAGTAAGCAAGAAATTGCCCTGTGATCTCCCTGCACTTGATGCCGCGGGTTTGTATACCCACATGGGTTCGTTGTTCCCTGTGCAACGGCGCGCTGCCAATGGTCCACTCGTGGGGTCCAGTCTACCGTAGAATCTTCCCCTTGTGGCGGCAAAGGAAAACGAGAGCGGGACTGTGCCGAGATCGGAGGCAGTGCAGGTGCGCGAACCGTTCTCGGCCGCTTCTCCGCATGAAAGGTTGCCGACTCCTTGTACGGTCTGGTTTGGAGGTGCCGCGACAAGCGCCGCATAGATTTTTCCGTCTCGGACACCGTTACGATCATGTCCTACAAAATCCTTTTCAAGACAGGCGAGCCGCGGCGCCGATGCTTGCGCGCGCCATTCTCCGTAGGGGCTGTCGTAGCCGAAGCCCGTGGAAAACCAATAGATGTCTTCGCTCGCGTGTCGGTCGAATGAGAGAACGAGCCGAGTCCCGCGCAAGACCGAGCCGCCGGGAGGAATGATTTCGCCTGTCGCCGCTTTTTTCACTACCGCGCGATATTGCACGGAAATCGTCGGATTACCGAATCCGAACGAATCCGGTCCGGAGCATTGGCGATCGGCGCCCAGCGGAACGAGGCAGGAGCGAATAAGTGTTCTAGAAACCGTCGTGCTCCACACGACGCTTTCCGCGTGAACAAGAAGGGGCAACACTATTGCAATTAAAAGCGCCGCCAGTGAAAGCGAATAGGCACACCAGAGAGTTCGATGCATATCTGCATTATAGAGCGTGGAAAGCGTCGGCGGCGACACAATGTGGCGACGTGTGTACAAATTCACAACTCCCGAAACAACGGTAAGGTGCCGCGGCGCAATTCAGACTTGCACAATATTATCCGAGCGCACAGGATGTCGGCGTCGGTGGAGCATTTCCGCGATAATCCACACAAGTCCCATCGAGGCTGCGCCGAGCGTGAAAGCAATGGTCGCGTCGGGGCCTGCGAAACCAAAAGCTTCATTAAACATGCACAGGAACCTAGAGGCCCGGCACGCGTCAGGCGATACCGGACTTTGCTCACTCGCAGTAAAGCTCTGTGTGTTTTGCGGACGCCATTGTATGTCTTGCACTGTCATCCCCTGTTTTCCTGCTTCATCCGTGAGGAGGTCTACCATCGCGTCGAGCTCGGCATTGGACAGTCCGGAAGTACGTGGATCGCTCAAGAGTTCAGCGCGAATGGTGGAGCGCAAATCACCCTGTGCAACGGTCTGTGCGTACAGGACGAAGGGGAAAAATGCAAAGAGGCACGTGAAGAGAACGAGTGCGAAGTAAAATGAGAGTGTTGTGTGCGTGCGCATGTGCATATTGTACTACTGTTCGTTGAAAATGGGAACGATGTTGACCGTGGTCGAGTCTGTCACGCTCGGGGGCGAGGAGCCTTCAAGCCCTTGGCAGAGAATGGTGAAGACGGTCTGGGCATTAATCAGCTTCGAGGTTTGGATAATCTCGGTAGAACAGGCACCCCCCAGACAACTCCATGAATCATTATTGGTACTAGTCACCGTGCACGATGCGACATAGTCAGCTTTCCATTTGACTTGCACGGCATTGTTCCTCTGCACTAAAAGAGGTCGAACACTCCAAGTGACTATCGAAGGAGGTGGTGCCCCGATACACGCGCCGCCGGAACAGCCGTAATCGCAACTCTGGTAGAGTGACTCGGTGCAACTTGCCCCGCTTCGCCGATACAGATCATTTCCACGACATACGAACGGCGGCGTGCATTGACTAATCGACTGCGTATATTGGCACTTTCGTTCAGACGTGCATCGCGTTACAGACAGCCAGCGAAGGTCCTGCGCCGGGTTTGTATCTCCTGTACATACTGTCGCATTTGAAGGTAGTGACCCTGTGCAGGCTCCTGCTGACTGCGTATATTGGCACTTTCGTTCAGACGTGCATCGCGTTACAGACAGCCAGCGAAGGTCCTGCGCCGGGTTTGTATCTCCTGTACATGCTGTCGCATTTGAAGGTAGTAATCCTGTGCAGACTCCCGCTGACTCCGTATATTGGCACTTTCGTTCAGACGTGCATCGCGTTACAGACAGCCAGCGAAGGTCCTGCGCCGGGTTTGTATCTCCTGTACATGCTGTCGCATTTGAAGGTAGCGATCCTGTGCAGCTCCCCCCTCCCACTCCACCAACAGTAACACTTGCCGTACACGTCGCTGGCAAAGGCTGGGCGTGGATTGTGCCTATGCGATAGTAATCAGTTCCTGTGAGAGTATAAGTCACCGTGCCAGCTGTGTTTGGAGCAGTAACATTGCGAGAGCCACTAAGGGTGGCGCTCCCGCTATCCGTGACATTGAGCCCGCCAGGATTGATTGAACCGTCAAATCTATGGCGCGAATTTGGGTAACCGATAGAAAAACCACCAGTCGGCGGCGGTCGCGTCACGCGCCATGTAAGCCTGAATTGACGGCCCGCATCGGGGGGCGTATCCGAAGGGGTGAGCGTACAAATGGCACCAGATGAACTACAATTAGGCACACCTGTATCGCCCGCAAAATGCGGAGGCGCTGACGGGCATGAGGCTGGGACAATCGCAAGTCCGTGCGGGGAGGCATCGGTGAATTTCACCTCGGCGGATGCAAAAGGTTTTTGTGTGTTTGAAGCGATACCGGAGAGGAGTAGCGCGATCGCAACGAGCGCGGCAATCAATAGCAACTCTTTCCTCAAAACAACCCAATGTAGATGTTTTTTCATGCGTTCTTGCTATCAACTATCAACTGCGAACTATTCACTACTTCATTGTACCGTGCTCGAGGCAAGCGACTGCTCTATGGTGTGCATATTGCCAGACACGGCCTTTTTGAACGCCGCGAGTCCATCACTCGCGATCTTTGGGTCGTTGCCGGGGTATGCAACGAGCCACTGCTTTTCTGTGGTCTTTCGTACCTCCGCGTCGGCACGTTGTACGTATACAAGCGCTCCTGCATAATCCCCCATCTCATAGAGCGCAGTCGCTTGTGAATTAAGAAGCCACGGGTTATCGGGAAAATTCTCGAGGCCGCGCGCAGTTGCCGCCGCGGCTTCTTCTGGTCGATTTGCTTTGAGCAATACCCACGCATAATCATTGAGGGCCGCCCAGTTCGTCGGGTCGTACTCAAGATAGCGCTCATAGTCTTTCGCAGAAGCGTCATATTTGCCCATATAACCCTCAATGAGTCCGCGGACATAGTATGAATTCGGAGTTTCGTCTCCGTGCATGCTTATCTGGAAATCTATCTTGGCGAGTGCCGCGTTGAAACGGCCTTTCAAAAAATCAATACGCGCGAGTTCGTGGTAGAGGTAGAGGATTGTCGGATCAAGTGCCGCCGCTTTCTTGAAGAAGTATTCGGCGCGAGCGATATCGTAAGCCGATGAATTGCTCGCATTGAAATGCCGCTCGCCATAGGCAAAAGCGCGGGCGGCTGTGGGATTGATAACGTAGAGTGCGTCCTCGCCCGCGTTCCGCAAACTTTGCGGCGCTGTATTCCATGTAAGAGCAAGACCGAGCACGAAGAGAACAGCTAATCCCGCGGCATGTGCGTGAACGCGCGTTATCCCCCATACTTTCACCCCGTTAGAAAATGCCCTCTTTCTAACGGGCGAGCTTGACTTTTCACACATAATCTTATCTTGGTTATGATGGATTTCTCCCCGCCTTGTGCGGGGGGATTTTATTTTGATCCGGCAATTCAGTATGCTTCGCCTGCTCGTGTAAGAGCATGTCGGTATAATTCTCGCGATTCACAACAGCAAACCGCGCGGCGGGATATGTTTCCCTCCAGAGCGCAGGCGCCCGTGCACTGCCCGACCACTTACACTCGATCGCGGTAAGCACTCCGCTTTTCTCCCGTACGATATCAACCTCATGTCCCGCGTGTGTCCGCCAAAAGTAGAACGTTGCAAAATCTTCAGCGATGCCGCTTTGCTTCACCAGCTCCATAAAGACAAAATTTTCCCATAATTGTCCAACATCGTTGCGAAGATGGAGCGGGTTAAATTGGCCGATGAGGGCATTTCTCACTCCGAGATCGACAAAATAGTATTTCGCCTTCCTTGAAATCTCGTTCCGCAAATTTCGACTGTAGGCTCGCACTTTTTTAATAACAAACATTTTTTCCATGACGTCAAGATACCGCCCTACGGTTTTCCCGTCGAGACTGGTGAGTCTCCCGATTTCATTAAGCGACACCTCTGAACCAATTTGAAACGCGAGTGCACGAACAACATTCAATAAGGAATCCGGCGAACGCACTTTGTCGAGCGCGAGTATGTCTTTAAACAGATACGAGGACACAAGTTCGTTCAAGATTTTCTCTTTTGTGTGTGCATCGCGTTCCTTTAAGACTTCTGGGTATGATCCGTGAATAAGGAGGTCGGGAAGTGCATTCTTGAGCTCAAATTCACTCGCGTCCATTTCAGATTGAGCAAAAGGAAAAAGTGTAAGAGTAAAATGTCTTCCCGTAAGTGGCTCGCCCACCTGCTGAGACAGATCAAACGATGACGAACCGGTCAGGATAATTTCTTTTTCCGGGTACTCGTCGACAATCATCTTGACTCCGAGTCCGATCAGGGGAACTTGTTGAGCCTCGTCAATCGCGACAATTTCAAAAGGCGCTGCAAATTTCAAAATGTCATCCCGTATTTGCGAGGAAAAGAGCGCTCGAAGGCGAATGTCATCTCCCGAAGCAAGAAAGGTTTTTCGGTGGGCATTTTTCTTTAAATACTCTTTAAGCAAGGTTGTTTTCCCTGTGCGTCGTGGTCCATACACGATAAGGGCCCGGCCCTGCTTGATATTTTCTTCAATACTCTGAAGTCGGTGAAATTGCATATATTCAGGGTATACTAAACCTCAAATTGTGTCAAATCTGCGGTGTGGAGAACCGAGAATCTACTTCTTTGCCGCTACAGAATCACTTGCCGTCCAGCCATATGCGAGTTTTTGTATCATGCCCCTTCCAGAAATCCTTTTTCATCCCGTGTATCGTACCACGGTGAACACTTTAGGTTCGCTGCGCAACTCACGCGAGCTCATGATACACGTACAGAAGCGTCGGGTCTTTTGCGGCCGCAAGATCAAAAAAATGCTCTGTACGTTTGATATCGTACTGTGAAGGTCAATGCGCTGTGTGAAATCCCTTTTCTTCGACTCTGGCCCCGAAAACCCCTGTCTTTCCCGGGAATTAAGCGGGGACTCTTTCGGTTATTTGAAATCCGCCTCCGTCCAGCCGAGCGAAATGACGAGTTGTTTGAATTTCGGATCAATCGAAGCGAGGAGAATAACATTGTTTTTCGCACCAAGACGATTCTCGCGTTCGTTTCTGAGAAAACTCGCAAAAGAGATGCCGTGTGCTTCGTAGTCTTCATTGAGTGGGGCGAGAATGTCTCTGATGTCGGTACTGCGAACAGTCCCGAATGTTCTCGCAAGATACACTGCGTATTGAAAACGTGTCGTTGCGTCATATTGTAAGTGGTACACAGAGAATAGATTGAGTAAATCCGCAAAATCTTTCTCTGGGTCTCCAAAAGAGGTGTCTCCGAGCTGAGTCATCCTACCGACTATAATCGCCCGACGTTCAAGCGAATACACAAGCATGTACGCTTGCGTTGAGTCGCCACGAATCTGATCGAGATTGCTGTCGGCAAGTTTGATTTTCTGCCGAATGATTTCTTTATACTCGGGATGCGACACGGGGTCTTTCGCAAGCTGGCTCGAGTACCAATTTGCAATATACAACTCCGAAAGAGCAAGTGGGTACAGTGAGGTCGCGTATTCAAAGAGGTGACGATAGGTGAGTGAACTATCTCCCTTCACTACAAAATCACTGTACGGTTCGTCTTTGAAAATTTCTTCCGTGATGCGCGGGTCGCCATAACGATAGAACATCCACGCCATTCTCTGTACCGCCGATGCGCGAGTATGAAGTGAGTATGCATTCTTGTCTGCCGCGATCTCTTTCAGGACCGAGACGGCTTCTGCATAATTACCAATGGGCTCGTCAGCATTCACGAGCCAGAATTTTATTACCGCTTGCTCTACTGGATTGCTTGTACCCGCAAGCGCATTTCGAAACTGTGCTCCGGCGGAGGAATACGCGCCGCTTTTCTGGAGTTGGATGGCACTTACAAACGCGGGGTTATCTGCCGTCAGCTGATTATACCCATCAAGCGCTGTTTGATATCGGTACGGACTGGTTTGCTGAAAAAATCCTAGATACCACAGTCCAAAAACACCAAGTGTAGTGAAAGAGAGTAAAACCAGCCCGATGATAATCCTTCTAGTCATAAAAATATGTTTGGCGCAGGTCTAGCCCTAGCCACCTTCGCCACCTTCGCCACCTTCGCCACCTTCGCCTTCGCCTTCGCCTTCGCCTTCGCCTTCGCCTTCGCCGCCACTACCTTCGCAGCCCGCAGTGCCGTCTGAAGTGCCTTCGGCGCTACCCCCACTACCGCCACTACTACCATCACAGCTACCGGCGCTACTGCCTTCCCCACTACCTTCACCGCTACCGGCTGCATCGGCGTGAACGTATGGAGCGGGAAACGAGAGCGTATTTGAAAGCCCGTGACCGCGTGATTCTCCCCCAAGAATGGTCAGTACAAATGCAAGCGTGGTCAATACAATGTACACCGCAAATTTAAATACTCTTTTTATGAGGATGGCCATAATCAAAATACTCGACTCAATGGTAGCACGCGCGATGAAAAATGTTACCGAACAATGGGGATAAAAAGGTCGTGGTATGGTAGCTTAACATGTGCAATACTGCTGGCTAAATAGCTATGGAGCATACGGGCAAAAAACAGCGGGGCATGGATTCTCTTGCCGTACTACACTACGCGCTTGCGAACAGAGCCTTTAGGATGCGCGAAGAACAGCGGATGGTCACCCAAAGCGGTGACCCGTGCAGATGGTTCTTTGATTTTAGAAGCATACTCCTCGAGGGACCCACACTCACTGTAATCTCCGAGCTTTTCTGGAAACAACTAAAATCAGAAGTGCCGTTTCAAGTAGGAGGACTCGAGACGGCGGCAATCACGCTTGTTGCGGGTGTAGTCCTCAAGGCAAAAGCCGACAATGTTATTGTCAATGGCTTTTATGTGCGAAAATCGCGCAAAAAAGACGGCATCCAGCAGATGGTAGAAGGAGCTCTAGGCGACGAGAAGGTCATTCTCATAGACGACGGGCTCAATAGCGGCAAGAGTTTAATACGACAAATTGAACTGCTTCATCTTCTGGGGAAAAAAGTGCATGCCGTTTGCGTCATGGTGCGGTTCCGCGACCTTTCGTTCTACAGGTATTTCCACGAAAACGGAATCCGCATCATCTCACTTTTCACGCTCGATGACTTTCCGGAAACTGGCGGAATCGAGAAATATGCACGTGACAATGCAGAAAAAAGTACGTCAGCGGCACACATCCCCTTCATTCTACACTGGAAATTTGAGAGCAAAGACCCAAGTTACTTTCATATACTCCCCAAATCCGCGCCCGCAATCGATGACGAGCGTGTATATTTCGGCGCGGACAATGGTACCCTGTGGGCACTCAATCAATCCGATGGTTCGGTCGCATGGAGTTACAAGACATTATTTGGTGCGGGAAAAAAGCGGATTTTCTCTTCGCCCGCTGTACATGATGGCATCGTGTATTTCGGTGCATACGACGGGAATTTCTATGCGTTGGATGCAAAAACCGGAAAAAAGAAGTGGATATACAGAGAGGCTGATTGGATCGGTTCATCGCCGTGCGTTGCAGAAGATTTTGGTACCATCTTCATAGGACTCGAATTCGGACTCTGGAACAAACAGGGGGGCATCGCGGCGCTTGACTTAAAAACGGGCGAAAAAAGATGGTGGCGGTACGTCAAGACAATGGTGCATTCTTCCCCCGCACACTCAAGAGAGTATTGTGTCGTTATAGTCGGGAGTACGAGTGGCACGGTGTATGCCTTTAATGCGAAGTCCGGCGAGCCGCTTTGGACATTTCAGACCGATGGCGCAGTGCGCGCAGGGTTCGCATTCGACGAAACATACGGTTATGTCTGTTTCGGTTCGGAGGATAAATATACTTATGTGCTCAATACAAAGAATGGGACGCTTGTGTATAAAGTAGAAACATTAGAACCTATATACTCAACTCCGCTGGTTGCGAACGGACGATTGTATTTCGGAGTCTTGGACAAACGGGTTCTCTGCGTCGACCTTACGACAGGAAGTGTCCTTTGGACCTTCTGGACAAGCTCACGCATATTTGCAACTCCCTTAATGGTAGATGGACATATTTTTATTGGAAGCAATGACGGACGGCTTTACGAGCTTGACGCAACAACGGGCAAAGAGATGGGCTACTTTCAGACAACCGAGCGCATCGTCAACAAAGTAGCGTATAATCCGACAACGAAAAGATTCTTCGTGCCGACGTACGCCAACGAGTTGTATTGTCTTGAGAGAAAAAACGAGTAATTAACCGAGGACGAGCGAGCAGATGGCAGATTCGGAGAATCCGTCTATATCCAGAAGTCTTTCGATTTCCGGCTCGCGCACGCCGTCGATTGCGCAACATTTGATACCGAGTGCGGTGGCGACGAGATAGATGTTTTGGACGATAGCCCCCGCCTCAATGAGGATTTGCCGATACCCCCGCTCGCCGTACTTCATTTGATTGCGCTCGAAAACGGCCGTTATTACAAGTGCACACGAGGCGTTTTGCGCCCATGGATAGGTGAAAAGCTCTGCGATATCCTCTTTCACAAAGGCCCGGGTCCATAATGCATCAAGTCCGTGCTCCTTGATGTTGTAGTGATAAAGACCCGATGGAATCCCATCACCTCCGACAAAGATAATCGGATATACTTCGAGAGGATAACGCCCGCCTCCGGAGGGCTGTGCGCGATGGTACCCATTTTCCTCCTCGCTCGTTGTGCCACAGGCGTACTTCAAGAGGGTACCCAACCTGGCTTTATTTAGAGGCCGCCCTGCAAAGTCGCGATGCGAACGGCGTGAGCGTATAAGGTTGGACAAATCCCCGCGTGGTCGTGCGTCGCCGAGTGTAATCGTCTTAAAACGCGGATACTGTTTGTAGAAGAGGGTTTTCCACTCAACTGGCCATAGACTCGAATCGAGTGGTATATTCACGCCCCCCTCTCCAGAACGGTCCTTGGAAGATTGATGAAAAAGCCCCGAGAAATCTATGTGCATACTTATGGAAACGGGTGTGGCCATGGATTGAAAATCTCTGCCGGTCTGTGGCCAAGTCGCACTGGAACATCGTGCAAGCGTGGCGCATCGAGTGTTGCTCGGTTCTCGTTCAAATAGAGGTGCATCAGCCTAGGAACGATGGTCTTCACCACGTGATAGCCAAGGGTTTTTAACACTTTATGATTAGCTTCATAACAGTACACCTCGTACCCATCACCGAGCTCCCTGAGTTTCCTAAGTATATACGCAATCTGGGCAGATGGAGTGTTGTGCCACGTGGCATCTCCCATGAATCCTTCAAAGCTCTGACGTGTTCCGGAAATGAAGAATTTGAAGCGCTTATACATTTCGGTGCCTTTCCATAAACAAAGCCGCTGATCCCTGCCTATAGTTGGATCGGTAAAGGGAATGTAGCTCTCCGGCAAAACATATCTCTCGGACGATGCGACCATGTTATATACTGCCAACGCCTCTCCTGCACTTTGGAACACCAGTTCTTTGAACGAAAACCCGGCGCTCCCACCGACGGCAATAATGGGTTCTCCGCCTCTGTGGTCTACGAGCACACATGCACATGATGGTACCCCGATATCCGTCGTGGTGTTGAGAAAGTAGTATTCCAACTCGTATCGGCGGAGATATTTGAGAAACTGTTTGATTTCTTTGTCCACTATCGTTGAGGGATCGATTATTTTGGGAGACAAGGAATTCAACCAATAGATTAGGAAGCCGTCTCGCTGGATATTTTCCAAAAGGGATGAAAGAATTGCTTCTTCTCTCGTAAAGTGCCCCGCGCCGCCATTTGTCGTGGGCTGTGCCAAGGCCATCTCTCCATCTAGAAACTTGTAATTCCAATAGGCAAGCTGGGCCGGCATGAACACTTCAATATCAGCCAAGAGTTCTCTGCCACGAACCCACATAACAGAGCGGTCATCTGTGCGTACGAAGACAGGAAACATTTCTTTCTGCCATGGAAGAAAGTTGTTGAGCTTGAATATGTTGAGAGCCGTCTTTTTTCTCTGGATTATTCCCACGTAGCTTGCACAATACAAATCCGCACGCCGATATATGGTGAGAAAATAACGTTCAAGAATCTCGCCGATTGCGCGCGACAACGACTCCTCGGGCGAGGATGTGCTACCAAATCCATGACGACCAACCGAGCGCCCGTCCGTGTCCGATGCATCACTGCGTGGTGAAAGTCGTACCGAGAATGTTTTCGGCATATCCGTGCGAGAAGGAATGAATGAGAAGTGCTTTGAATCCGTGACGCCGTGCGAGTGGAGATAATTCAAAAGGATACGCCAGTTGAGCGGGACCCCTTCGGTGGGTACGAGTGCGTCTCTTCCCAAAAAATCAAGACGGTCCAAGAGCCCCGCCATCTTGAAATCCACGAGCTCATCCCATGAAAGAGACGATCTGAAACGCGAGCAAGGCTTAAGCGCTTCCTCAATTAATTTCTTTCTCTGTCTCAAAACATTTAGGGGAAACGGAGAAAATGTGGAGAGGGTTTGTTTTTGTTCTTTGGCATTTGGTGCTGGCATACCACAACGGTAGTATATCAATCAAATTCAAATAAATACACTCAAAATAAGCGCCCCGACAAAAGCGGGGCGCTTAAAGGTCACTCCAGACTCAGCAACGGAGAGGGTCGTTGTTGAGATAGATTCGGCCACCACTCCGGCTCATATTGAACGTTTTCGTCTTGCCGGTATCGAAGCGGACAGTAAGGCTACCGTCCCCGAAGGTGTAGGATCCCTTCTGGAGCTTTCTGCTCCTTTGACCGTACCAGGAATAACTTCCGCCGGAGCTGAAGGTTATCCTGGTTCCGTACTGGTTATGGCAGACCTTTCCACGGAGCGCCGAACTGAGCTGTGCGGCACTAATGGAATCCGCCGAGGCCGTGCTCATTGCCGCTAAAGACACGGGCAGGGAAATTGCCGTTGCGAGAACGGCGAGCAACACTTTCCTCATAGGTCCTCCTTGGCTGCGGGGTTGTGCGGACATGTCCGCATCGCAGCTCCAGATGTAGCATACGTTTTCTCTACATTCAGGTCAATGTGCACGATTTGCGCACGATTTGTTTAAAAAATCGCTGTGACGTACCTCTAATCTTATCGAATGGAGTTAGATAAATCAAAGCATCTTCACGTCGATGGAGGCACCGGAGGGGAGGTCGATGTTGGTAAGGGCTCACATTTTATGTGAGCCCTAAAAACACTCACGTACTTCAGCCAATACTTCCGCGAGTTTGCGTGCGGTAAGTGCATCAGCAGTTTGCTTAATAAGCGTCTTATCAGCGCTGAAAATATTTTGCAGGCTAATATACGATGCCTTGCGTAGCCGTTTCCTCCGCATATCGGCGTTGGTGATAGTTATTGAAAAAGGCTGCTTCCTGCCATATATGCCAGCAAGAAGAACATTCGCGTGCCGATTGTATCGCGCGCCAGAGAGAACGACAGCGGGTCGCTGTTTCTTTTCTGCCATGTTTGAAAAAGGAAATTCGAGTATGACGATATCGCCCTGTCTCATACGATCGAGACGTTGAACAGATCGTCATTCACCTCATCGAGCCAGTCCCGCATCGTATGCTCGACGATCGACAAATGATCATTTTTGTCCCCACGCGCGCTCTTTGCACGAAGCGGTCTGATAACAACCTCCTCATCTCCGCGCTCCTCGAACAATACTGCCCGCGCACCTACAAACGCTTTACTGTCTCGTATTATTTTGGGAAGCGTGATTTGCCCTGCCCGCGTGATTTTGCTTATTGTTGTCAACATATCAGCCAGAATACCAGAGAATAGGAAACTAGCAATATAGTAATCCTGGGGTCAGGGGTGTCTACATCATCTTGACGTCGATGGAGACTCCGGATGGGAGGTCGATATTGGTGAGGGCTTTCCGCTCGAGGCGGATCCGCATTTGGCGGACGATGACCCCAGCACCAAACTTAAGTTGGTACGGGGCATGCTTTCGGGGCCCTTCTCTTCGTATCCATGTGTTGCTGGTGCTTAGTAACCGCCCGTCACTTTTTGTAATGATTCGTCACAGCCAAAACTTCAGCTTCACCTTCCTGGGTTATGAAAAATAATGCGCGATACTTCCGGTCAATACGAAACGAGTAAATGCCGCGCCAGTGAGGCTCGAGGAGCTCGGTTCTGAGAGAGGGATAACGGATATTTATCTCGAACAACTTTGCGGCCTTTCCCCATTTCGCGACAAGTCGCCGTTCGTGTAAGTATTCGCGGACATCATTGCGCAATGGGAGGATATTCATGCCTTACCGTATGAAGACCGACGCAACCCTTTCTCAAGATCAGCAAGAAACTCCTTGGAATATAACTTTGTTTTGGCAAAATCTTCGATGACAATACCCACGTCATCGTGTACCACAACCTCAAAGAGCCGCCCGGCAAGTTGCCGGTATGCTTTTGACTGACGCTTTAGAGCCTGGTATTCGTCTTTGGGGATCGTTATTTTGTTCATACGGTCGGAGTATAACACAGACGTTTCGGGTGCAAAGGAAGGATTTCCGGCCGGATTTACATCATTTTGACGTCGATTGAGACTCCGGAGGGAAGGTCGATGTTGGTGAGGGCTTCGATGACCTTCGGTGCGGGGTTCAAGATGTCTATCATGCGTTTGTGAATGCGCATTTCGAATTGCTCGCGTGAGTCTTTGTCGATGAATGCGGCGCGATTGACCGTGTATTTCTTGATATCAATAGGGAGCGGCACGGGGCCGATGACCTCGGCATTGTGCCGCGCGGCGACGTCGATTATTTGCTTAACTGATTTATCCAAAACACCGTGCTCGTATGCGCGCACGCGAATGCGCAAGCGGCTCGGGCCAGCGACGGCTTTTGCTGGCTTGGCAGGCTTGGAAACACGATGTATAGGAGCAGGAGAAGCGGCGGCGGGTGTAACCACCTTTCTGGCACGCGGTTTGCGTGCCTTTTTCGCGACGGCTTCTGCTGTCATAGAACCCGCAGAGTATGCACTATCCCCTCAAAAAGCGCAACATCTTGTATGACCGCAGGTAGTTTTGCACTCCGCTGATAATTTCTCGTACTGTAACAGATACTGCACCGGAGACAATTTGTTCCTGAAGGCATGATGGACGCGCTTGGTGTTGTAAAAGAGGAGCCAGTCCATGAGCTTCTCATTGAAGCGAGGGAGGTCGGCAGGAAAAGGTACCTGGTACCGTTTTTCTAAGGCAATAGCAAAAGGGCTCGATAATGAGATCGCCGCCTTGCGCGCGAGCGCCGACGCCTATGAAAATGAAGAAGAATTTGAAAGGGTCGTGGCGGCAAGGGCTCAACTTGGCTACGCCGATCGAGTCTACGAACAACGCAGGCGAGACGCTCGCCGAGGTCCCCTCGCTCGTTAAAAGAAAACCCCGCCTTATTCAGTAGAATGACCTACTGGGTTGGGCGGGGTTTTCTTATTGCTGGCTTCCCTGTCTTAGAAGACGTTAGGCAACCACTTTTGTTACAACTCCTGCACCTCAGGATGTTATCTGTGGTAATCCGCAGATAACTTCACTGATGCCGCATTCGCAGAGCGAATGCGGCTAGGTCGAGGTTAAGCCACCACTTTAGTGACAACCCCAGCACCAACAGTTTTGCCGCCCTCGCGGATAGCAAAACGCATCTGGTCTTCAATCGCAATCGGAGAGACGAGCTTCACCTTGAATGTGACGGTGTCGCCCGGCATTACCATTTCCACGCCCTCCTTCAGCGTCACCTCGCCGGTAACGTCGGTGGTGCGGACGTAGAATTGCGGCTTATATCCAGTGAAGAACGGTGTGTGACGACCGCCTTCTTCCTTGGTTAGAATATAGACTTCCGACTCGAATTCCGTGTGCGGCTTCACAGAGCCCGGCTTGCAGAGTACCTGCCCGCGGTGCACATCTTCTTTCTTCGTACCGCGCAGAAGGACTCCTGCGTTGTCGCCGGCTAGTCCTTCCTGAAGCGATTTGTTGAACATTTCGATACCGGTCACGATGGTCTTCGCTGTGTCCTTGATACCGACGATTTCAATCTCTTCACCCACCTTTATCTGTCCGCGCTCGATGCGGCCCGTAACGACAGTGCCGCGGCCTTCGATGGAGAACACGTCTTCGATAGGCATGAGAAACGGCTTGTCGAGTTCGCGCACCGGTTGCGGGATGTACTCATCGAGCGCTTTGACGAGCTCCATCACTTTGTCGCTCCACTCGTTGCCCGGTGCCGGATTTTCCAGCGCTTTGAGACCAGAGCCGCGAATGATTGGGGTATTCTTGCCGTCGAAGCCCTGCTTCTCGAGCAACTCGCGGACTTCCTCTTCGACGAGATCGATGAGGTCTTTGTCGTCCACTTGGTCAACTTTGTTGAGGAATACGATGACCTTCGGCACACCGACCTGGCGAGCGAGCAAGATGTGCTCGCGCGTCTGGGGCATGACGCCGTCGCTTGCGGCAACGACGAGGATAGCGCCGTCCATCTGAGCGGCGCCGGTAATCATGTTCTTGATGTAGTCGGCGTGTCCGGGGGCGTCCACGTGCGCGTAGTGACGCTTCGGCGTCTCGTACTCGGAGTGCGAGAGCGAGATGGTGATACCGCGTGCCTTCTCTTCCGGCGCCTTGTCGATGTCGTCCACTCCTTTCACGGTCGCGGTGTAGCCGTTGCCTGCTTTTGCAAGCACGTTCAAAATCGCCGCGGTAAGCGTTGTCTTGCCATGGTCGACGTGACCGATCGTGCCGACGTTGATGTGCGGCTTGTTTCGATTAAATTCTGCTACCATATGTGATTTTGCGAAATCATGCCGCGCAGTCCGATTCTGCAGAATCGTGTCGCGTACTGTCCTTTAAAACGCGACTCCCCCGCGGCCTTCTTTCAATTGTTAAAGCTACTAAATAATTATTCGCCAACGCGAGTGAGGCAGTGCCTCGGTGCTCCGGTATTCTTTGTCTTCCTCTCAACCGTTTTTAGCAGCTCGCTAGGCCGCACGACTGAAATTCAAAGCAAAACAATACGCACGGAGCGTGCGTAGCGCTATAGTAGCAGAAGCCGCGGGGGCGTCAAGTTCCTGTACGAGTCTTTTTTCTGGTTTGAGGTAGCGGTCTATCTAGTTGTTTGTGACCGTCACGCTCGCGCTTGTCTGTGAAGAGCCGCCACTGTTGGATACTTTGAATCTCGGCGTGTACGTGCCGACAGAGGCGTAGGAGTGTGTGAATGTTGCCGTTGAGCGTAGATCTGCTGCGGCGGCGTCTGCGGCGGCTGTCGATGGCTCATCCCCCCACACGACCGAGTAACTCAAGTTCCCGCCGCTTGGAGAGGTCGCATGCACAGTCCACGTGCCGCTCTGCCCTATGAGGAGCGAGGTCGGAGCGGTGAGACCAGTGATGGAAGGGGCGCCGACAGTGCCGCTTACTGTAATTGTCTGGGTGCCGAGCGTTCGTATACTTGCAGGAGGACCGAGACAGCCAGGATCCGCATTCGGGCCGCATCCACCGGGGTCACTCTCTATAAGTTTTGCCGTGTAGGTGCCGGCGGAGGTGTAGGTGTGAGATTTCACATATGTGCACTGCATTGGGAAAGATTCTGCACACGCTCCCGAACCCGCGGCGATTGATGATGTCGCGCCATCACCGAAGTTGAGCTGGTACCTTCCGGGGTCAGTCCCGTCGTCCCGTACGGTAAACGAAACCGCGAGTGGTGCCGAGCCGGATTTCGGCGAAGCACTGAAGAGCCCGTCATTTTTGCAACACGGCGGTGTGATAGTACTACCTCCAACAATGACGTTTATGCTCGCCTTCGCCGAGCCCTTGCTGTTGGACACTGTAAATCTCGGTTTGTAGGTGCCGGCAGAGTAGTAGGTGTGGGTGAAGGTCGCCGATGACTGGATTGATCGTGATGGAGCGTCCGCGTATCCGCGTATCTGGTCAATAGCCTCTTCGTCTCCCCAGATGACCGAGTAACTCAAGGAGCCGCCGGAGCCGGCAGTCGCGTTTACTCTCCACGTGCCGCTTTTGCCTGTCGCGAGTGTTGTGGGCCCACTGATTTTAGAGATGGAGGGAGCACCACTGCCCACGGCTTTGCCGACTCTGATAACGGCACTACCGAGATTTTTTATACTTGCAGGCGGGCCAAGACAACCTTGCGCTGTAGCTGTTGGGCCACATCCGCCGGGATTTCTCTGCGTAAGTTTCGCCGTGTAGGTGCCGTTGGCATCGTAGGTGTGCGAGACAGTAAAGCCACCGGAGCCGGTGCATCCCCCTCCACCAGAAGAATCTACAGGGCATCCTAGCGAGATTGATTGCATCCGGCCGCTCTCGCCGTCTCCGAAGTCAACAACCAACGTGTCTCCGGCGCTTGGAGTAACGGTCGTGCTGAAGGTTACCCTAAGTGGTGCCGTGCCGGATTTTGGCGAGGCCACGAGTTTCGACTTTGGATTTGGATTTCCGCACTGCGCGGCAATAACAGCGCGTGTGAGCGGGCCGACCTTGCCAAGGCCGGCCGCAGAACCGGCGCTGTTTGGAGAAACGACGTCATTTTCCACTTGCAAATCCTCCACAGCCGCTTCCGTCACTGCACCGAAGAAGCCCGTGGCTTCGGGAATATCCAGATTACCGCTTTGGATGAGGAAATTCTGGAGCTTGGTCACCTCGGCGCCTGTCGAACCTCGTTGAAGCGAGCGCAGAATGGGAAGACATGGTTTTATCGGTGGCGGGGGTGAGGGAGGTCTTGTGCCGGTGGGACACGCAGCAAATGTGCATTTTGGTCCGGAGCGCCCGACGGAAGTTCCATCGGGGCAGATCTTCGCATCCCGAGTGCAGGCTTGGGGAACAACGACGCGCGAAGGCTGTAATTTCACCACTTGCGCTTTTAAGTACTCAACCTGCGATACAAGATTTGCGACCGCTGCAGCTTGTGAATCACTTGTACTCTGTGCAGAAATGATAAGGGGCGAAACGAGCACAAGAAGACCGAGTCCTCCGAACGCTATTTTTTTGAACATAAAATTGATGCAATGAGCCTTATTTCTAATTTAGTAAAGCCAGCTGTCATCTGCCGGATAGTATAAAAATTGTTGCATGATTCCCTGTTTTGTCCAGAGACTCGTGGGGACATTACGTAAGACGAGATGAAGGGTCGCGCCTTACACACGCAAAACCGCCGCGCGCTCTCGGGCGCGCGGCGGTTTGTTCTGATAATGGATTTATTGAACCTGCCCAAGAAGCGCGATGAGTGCCTGCAGGGCCGATTCGAGCGCTGTGAGTGCGCTCGCAAGATTTGTCCGCGTACCCTCGTCTATGGCAGAAGCGTCTGCTTGTACATCGTTGTCCGTAATCCTCACGGTCGCGCTTCTTGGCGTGCCAAGACTATAGTTCGGATTATCAGGGCTATCATCGAGCGTGATGATAGCAGTTTGTGTAAGTTCATCCACGATATCTTTCTTGGGCGTAAGGATAATGTCTGTCGTGGCCGAGTCTGCTGGAATAATCGCGGTGAGCCCGGTGCTCATACCTGAGCCGGAGAGAGCGTAATCGGTACCCCTATCTGCAGTGCCAGTAATCGTGACCGTGACCCTGAGTAATTGCGTAATAGGGCCCGTTCGCCGGATGGTGTACTTACCCTTAGTTAGACTCGCCTCCGTGGCAATATTGTCGGGAGCGGTGATGGTGACGATGGGGCCTACCACCACACTCGCAGTTGTCTGCGCAAAGCCCCCACTGTTGGATACCCTGAATATCGGGGTGTATGAACCGGCAGAGGCGTAGGAGTGAGTGAATGTCGTTGCCGATGATTGCGGGGCAACAGCAGCTGCGGCGGCATTCGGTGTCCCATCACCCCACACGACGGAGTAATTTAAGTTCCCAGGTGGCGAGGTCACGGTCACTCTCCATGTGCCTGTTTCCCCCACTTTGAGTGTTGTGGGTGCGTTGATGCTGGAGATGGAAGGTGGTACGACGACTGTTGTGCCGCCGACCGTGAACGTCTTGGTATTGCTCTCACCATTCACATTGGAGACAGAGATGGAGTATGCGCCGGGGTTCACTAGCATCATCGCCGCTCTGCAAGTACTCCCGATAAGATCACAAATACTGACACTGCTGGGAATCGTGTAGCTGATGGATGTTCCATTGAGTGAGGAGCTCACGTTCAGCTTGCCACCAACGCCGAAGTGCACTGTGTTTCCGGTAGTAGTGAAGCCGGAGCCGGTAATAGCGACCGTGGTGTCCACAGGGCCGCTTGTGGGAGTGATGGAGGAGACGGCGGGTGGGACACCGGACGTTGAAGCATCATTGTCCGCAATCGTCACGGTCGCAGTCGAAGGAGTGCCGACCGTGTACCCGGTACCAGCAGAGAGCGCGAGAATGGCAGTTTCGCCTCCTGTTTCTACTGCGGCGTCATCTACTGGAGTGAGGGTGACGACCACGTTCGCCGAACCCGCAGGGATAGTAACAGTGGTGCCAGCAGGGTTGACGATGCCGCCTCCCGA
>JAUSJH010000013.1 GCA_030647655.1 bacterium
CAATTCAACGAACGAATGATCGACTGGCTCCTCTGGTACAACGCCGAGAGGCCCCACGAGTCGCTCGGCATGCTCTCTCCTTTGCAGTACTATGTGAAGACATTACCAGTCGAGGAGTGCCAAATGTGGTGGACCCGTACAAAAAGTTGACGAACGCACGGAAACGCCTATAGTTCTGCACGGACCGTGACACAGTAGCGGCGTCTCACGGTAGGGACGGGGCGAACCCCCGTTTACAAGACTTTTGCCGCTTAAAGGGAGGGTTTGGCGCACCATCCATTACTACCAACCCATGGAAGCGGGTTCGAACCCCGCCTTGCGTTCGCGCATGCTAGTGCCCCCTCATAGGGGCCGGTGTTCTCATGGGCTCGCCAAGGGTGGAAACCGCAAACAGGGCCGAGGTTGTGAGTAACCCTCACTCCTCGGCCTCCATTATTTGTTTTCTTGACTTTGTTCTGCGTTCGGCTACTATGTTTGAAACGCCGAGAGGCGTTTTTAAAATGGCAAAATTGATACATACTAGAACCTAACACCCAGTCCATAAAATCTGATTCCTATGTCAATCATTCAATATCTCAAAGACACCCAAGGCGAGCTACGGCACGTCGCGTGGCCCACGCGTTTGCAAACAGTCGTCTACACCATTCTTGTGACCCTCATCTCTATCGGAGTTGCCCTCTACCTCGGCCTTTTTGACTACCTTTTCACAAGCACCCTCGCACGTTTCCTAGGTGTTGCGCCCACGCAATCGCCCATAACGGTGACACAGCCGGCCGCAACCTCTTCGACAAGCTCAGGGCAAACGACGACGCCTGTCTTTAGCGTGGATCCCGCGAGCACGACTCAATAACATGCCCACACACCAAATTTGCCGACGCCTCTTTATGAATAAAAACGATTTCACGAAAATGTTATCAGCACAAGCTCGTATTCCGCACGCGGGCATTATTGCCGCGGCAGGTAATATCGGCAAAATTGGTGTACGGGTATGAAGCAAACGCACGGAGAAGAGCGCCAGTGGTACGCGATACACACGTACTCGGGCTATGAAGACGCTGTCGCACGCAATCTGAAACAACGCATCGAATCCTTCGGCATGAAGGAGAAGATATTCAATGTAGTTGTGCCGACCGAGAACAAGATAAAGATAAAGAACGGCCGCAAGACCGAGATGCGCGAGAAGACATTCCCGGGCTACGTACTCGTGGACATGATCGCCTCTGACGACGCGTGGAGTGTCGTGCGCAACACTCCGCAGGTCACAGGGTTTGTTGGTACCGCGAATCAAGCGGTGCCGCTATCACCCGATGAAGTGGAGAAAATCCTCAAGCGCGCGGGTGGAGACACCGTGCGGCATACAATCGACCTCTCCGAGGGCGACGCGGTCATCATCATCGACGGGCCCTTCAAGGACCTCGAAGGAAAAGTGGGGGAGATTGACGAAGAGCGCGGAAAGGTTAAAGTCTTAGTTCCGATGTTCGGTCGCGAGACTCCGGTGGAGCTCGAAGCCGACCAAGTGCAACGAGTTTAGAAAAATAAGGAGCTTAGCGACTATATTTTTCTTAACCCTGTTAAATCCTTTCAAATCGATATGTACTTCTACACCTATGTGCTTCTGTCAGAAAAAGATAAGAAGTTCTACACTGGTTGTAGCGATGATTTGAAAGGACGATTTGAGGCGCACAACCGTGGACGAGTACCTTCGACAAAATCTCGACGTCCGCTCGAACTCGTGTACTATGAGGCCTGTCGCGACCGCAAGGATGCTCGCCACCGTGAGTCATATCTGAAGACTCACCACGGCAAGATGTTTTTACACAATCGCCTCAAATCGTATTTAACAGGGTATAAGAGCTTGTAATTCACTTCGTTCATAACAATCTCTAACATGGCAAAAGAAATCACAAAAATAATCAAGCTCCAGATCGAAGCTGGCAAAGCCACGCCGGCTCCGCCGGTGGGCACCGCGCTTGGGCCTGCGGGAGTCAACATTGGCGAATTCGTCAACCAATTCAATACACTGACGCGCCCGATGGCGGGCTCCATCGTTCCAGTCTTGCTCACGGTCTACAAAGACCGCAGCTTCACCTTTATCGTGAAGAAGCCGCCAGCCTCGCGCCTCATTCTGAAGGCGATGGGCTTGGAAAAAGGCTCTCAGAAAGCACAAGACAAAGTAGGCAAGCTCACCAACAAACAGCTTGAAGATATTGCCACAGAGAAAATGGAAGATTTGAATGCGGGAGATCTTGAGCAGGCGAAAAAGATAATCGCCGGCACCGCTAGGTCGATGGGCATCGATAGCGACCTCTAATCAGGCTGTACAATACGGGCTATGCAAGCCGCCCGAGACATAAAAAATGCGCTTAAGCGGACCCTTAGCGGTTTGGGCATTTCCGAGGGAAAAATTACTCTCGAGCACCCTGCGGACCTGAAAAACGGCGATTATTCGACTGGCGTCGCGATGCAGTATGCGAAGCAGGCCAGAGTTGCACCGCAGGCGCTTGCGGAGAAAATAGTTGCAGAGCTCGGAGAAATTACTGGCGTCGCGAAAATCGAAGTAGCCGGAGCGGGATTCATCAATTTTTATCTCGACTCCTCGGCACTGGCGAAAGCTGTTGAACAAGCGCGCACGGAAGACAGGTGGGGGGCGAACGCAAATCTGTCGGGCAAAAAAATAATGGTGGAGTATACCGACCCGAATCCTTTCAAAGAATTCCACATTGGTCACCTGATGAGCAATGCCATCGGCGAATCCATCGCACGACTGCTCCAATTTTCCGGTGCTGACGTGAAGCGAGCGAATTATCAAGGCGATGTAGGACCGCATGTGGCCAAGACGATTTGGGCAGTGGAAAATAAGAAAGTTTCTGGAGCCAATTGGGGAGCTGCGTACGTTGTTGGTAATCAAGCGTATGAGAGCGAGGAAGAGGCAAAAAAAGAAATAGACGAAATAAACACAAAGATTTACGACCGCTCGGACAGTGCCATAAACGAAATGTACGACGCGGGCCGCAAAGCGTCACTAGCGCATTTTGAAGAGCTCTACAAGATCCTCGGAACGAAGTTCGACCATTACTTTTTCGAGAGCGTGACTGCCCCGAAAGGGATGGAAATTGTGCGCGCTCATCCAGAAGTGTTTGAACAAAGTGACGGTGCGATTGTGTACAAGGGCGAGAAAAAAGGTTTGCACACGCGCGTGTTCGTCACTTCGAAAGGTCTGCCAACGTACGAGACCAAGGACCTCGGACTTGCCGAACTGAAAGCGGAAACGTGGCCGTTTGACACATCGATTACGGTTACGGCTCATGAGCAGGCGGATTATTTTGCTGTCGTTAAAGCTACGATGGAAGATGTGTTGCCAAACATTGCTCCCAAAATTCAACATGTGTCCCACGGCATGATGCGTTTTGCCGAAGGCAAGATGTCTTCGCGGACGGGCAATGTCATCACGGGTGAATCTTTGCTCGCCGATCTCACCGAAGCTGCGAAAGTGCGCGCGGCAGAAAGCCGTGCCGATAACGCAGAGCAGCTTGCACAAGACGTCGCAGTTGCGGCTATCAAATACCAAATCCTCAAACAAGCTTCTGGCAAAGACATTATTTTCGATCGCGAGCGGGCGCTTTCGCTCGAAGGCGATTCGGGGCCCTACTTACAATACGCGCATGCTCGCGCGCAGCAGGTGGTTGAAAAGGCAAAGGAACAAGGAATTACCGCCATGACTGATGCGAATATAGAGCCGAACGATTTGGTTCGCCTTCTGCATCGCTTCCCGGAAGCAGTAGAGTATGCGGCATTTCACAATGAGCCGCATCTCTTGACGAACTATCTTTTAAGTCTTGCAAGTGCATTCAACAGTTGGTACGCCCAAGTCCACATCCTCGACGGCACTCCCGAAGCTACACACAAAGTCGCGCTCGTCGATGCCGTCCGCCGCACGCTCAAAAACGGCCTTTGGATACTCGGCATCCCTGCACCGGAAAAGATGTAAAAACTGGAAAAGTTCAGATACATATGGCACTCCTCTAACAACAAGGAGCGATGAGGCAATTCAACATATTTAGAGGCACCAAGGGCTGGTTGAGCATGTACGAAAGCGTCATACGCTTCCGGTATATGAGAGACCAAAAAGAAGTAGATCGGCGGGTGAAGATCCTCGGGTTCTGGGAAGAACATGGAGGAAAGGCAACGAAAGACGCCTTCGGGGTTTCCAGACGCACCCTGTACCGGTGGAGCAAAGCCCTTCGGGATGGTGAGGGAAAGCTACCATCACTTGATCCGAAAAGTACAGCTCCCAAGAATCGCCGGAAGCGTATGTACGACCACCAATACGTCGAGAAGGTACTGGCACTCCGACGCGTACACCGAAAGCTCGGCAAGAAGAAGCTCGCGGTACTACTCGGCGTCTCCGAATCGTATGCAGGTCGCACCATCCTCGATCTCAAGAAACGGGGACTCCTTCCTGCATACGCTCGTATCACAACAACGAAAACAGGCCGTCTGCGGGTGAACGTACAGAAGAAACGCAAGAAACTGCGCCGTCCGAAGGAAGCGAAGCGAGGCATCGAGATCGACACCGTCGTGCGCTTCTCGGTTGCCGTGAAGCGGTACATCTACACCGCCATCGACCTTGAGCGTCGGTTCGCCTTCGCCGGTGCGTACGAGAGCCACTCGTCAAAGTCTGCTGCGGACTTCTTGCAGAAGCTCAGGACAGTCGCTCCCTTCGAGATCAAGAGTCTCCAGACCGACAACGGCTCCGAATTCGCCAAGTACTTCTCCGACGCATGTCGCGCGCTTCACATCGTGCAGTACCACACGTATCCGCGGACACCGAGGATGAACGCCCACATCGAACGCTTCAACCGGACCATCTCGGAAGACTTCATCGAGGAGCGACGGCTTCTCCTTGTCACCGACATCGATCGCTTCAACGAGGAGATGATTGACTGGCTCATCTGGTACAACACCGAACGTCCCCACGAGTCGCTGGGCATGCTCTCGCCTTTGCAGTATATTGTGAAGTCATTACCAGCACGGGAGTGCCAAATGTACTGGACGCGTACAAAAGCTTGCGTTGTTGTACCGAGGAGTGTAATCTTTGTTTCGGAAAGGAAGGTGTGATATGTCACACAATCGAACACGAGTACGGCTAAAAAGGCAGGACGAGAACGGTTTGAGTAATGTAATTGCGCAACTGCCACAAAAGCATAAACCATCTGACAACATCATCTGGATTAACGGAGTTCGGGTGACTAACAAAGACGCCGTGGTTCGCGAGGCCAAGGGTCAGTACCCAGTTCTTTGTCAATTTAACGAAACGGGGCGTCCGCATCAACTGAGCAATCCGTTCCGACACTGGAAACGGCGGTTTGACGACGAGATTAGTCTCAAGTGGGCACTCGGTGACATCGAGGGTTCTTTCATCGCCACCATCCGCCCAGTCTACGTGGATGTGGTGCTCCGCGCGCAGAACGCAGTCGCCGACATAACCACGTAACTCATGCCGACTTCAGATAAGACGGCAGGGCCGGCCTCGCAGCCGGCCTTTTCGTTTGTTACCATGATGCGAATGACCGATGTCCCGAAAAGTGAGACCGCAAAGCGTGCCGCCTCCACAAATGTTTCGGCGAGCCAAAGGGAGGAAGCGACTCTCGCGTTCTGGAAGGAGCGCGATATTTTCAAGAAATCGCTTGATAGATTAGCCCCGAATGGGGAGTACGTCTTTTATGACGGCCCTCCTTTTGCGACAGGCTTGCCGCACTACGGGCACATCGTTGCCTCTGTAATCAAGGACGTGGTGCCCCGCTTTTGGACCATGCGCGGCTACCACGTGCCACGTGTGTGGGGGTGGGATTGCCACGGGCTTCCGATAGAGAACATCGTCGAAAAGGAGCTCGGTTTCAAGCACAAGAAAGAGATACTGAAATATGGTATCGATAAATTCAACGAGACATGCCGTGCACGCGTCCTTACCTACGCATCAGAGTGGGAAAAGATAATCCCGCGCATCGGTAGGTGGGCGGATATGGAGCATGCATATCGCACGATGGACAAGCCGTTTATGGAATCGGTGTGGTGGGTATTCAAGCAGATATACGACAAAGGATTGGTGTACGAGGACTATCGCTCGATGCACATTTGTCCGCGCTGTGAGACGACACTCTCCCAACAGGAGGTAGCGGAAGGGTACAAGGACGTAAAAGATATTGCGGTCACAGTGAAGTTTAAAGTCAAAAATCCCGAAAAAATCAGGTTGAAGGGCGACGTGTATTTGCTCGCATGGACTACGACACCGTGGACGTTGCCGGGGAACGTCGCCTTGGCAGTTGGGAAAGACATTTTATATAGCTTGATTGAGTTAGGCGGGGAGCACTACATTGCCTCGAGTGATGCAATAATTAAGCAGACAATTTTTCAGACAAATCCGTCCTACAAAGTCATCAAAAAAAGTATAAGAGGTTCCGATCTTGTTGGTCTAGAATACGAACCGCTGTTCGACTATTACAATACGGACTCAAAGCTCAAGAACAGGAACAACGGTTGGAAAGTATACGCCGCGGATTTCATTACGACTGATACCGGAACGGAAATAGCGCACATGGCGCCGGCGTTCGGCGCGGACGATTGGGAACTCTCAAAGAGAGAAAATTTGCCGTTCGTACAGCATGTCAACATGGACGGCACGTTCAAGGCGGAGGTGAAAGACTTTGCGGGGATGGAAGTGAAACCCAATTCCGAAGACGATAAAATCCGGCTCGGAGCCGACATCGCAGTACTGAAATACTTGGACGAGCACAAACTGCTCTTCCGGAAAGAGAACATCACGCACCCATATCCGCACTGCTGGCGTTGCGACACACCGCTCCTCAATTATGCGACCTCGTCGTGGTTTGTCTCCGTCACGAAAATAAAGAAAAATCTTCTCAAGAATGCGGAAGCGATCAATTGGTCGCCGGCACACATAAAGAAAGGAAGGTTTGGCGATTGGCTCGAAGGTGCGCGTGATTGGTCAATCTCTCGCCAGCGTTTCTGGGCGAGTGTCATTCCGATATGGCGCTGCGAGGCTTGCAAAAAGCAGCGCGTGTTCGGGAGTGCCACTGAGCTCGAAGTGGCGAGCGGCAAGGAAATAAATGACCTGCACAAGCACATCGTTGACGAGATCACCGTGCCCTGTGAATGTGGCTCAACCATGAGACGAATTCCCGATGTTCTCGATACGTGGTTCGATTCAGGCTCAATGCCCTATGGCGAAAAACACTACCCTTTTGAGAACAAGGAACGATTTGAGGCTGTATTTCCTGCACAATTCATCGCCGAAGGGCTCGACCAAACACGTGCGTGGTTCTACTACTTGCATGTGCTCGGCGGCGCACTTTTCCAAAAGAATGCTTTCCAACATGTCATCGTGAACGGCATTGTGCTTGCGGAAGATGGCAAGAAGATGGCGAAGAAACTCCAGAATTACCCTGACCCTATTGAAGTCATCGAGAAGTATGGTGCGGACGCGCTCCGGCTTTACCTCCTCTCGTCGCCTGTTATGCAGGCAGAAAATCTAAGTTTTTCTGAAAGCGGAGTCGATGAGATCCTTAAAAAGAATATCAGGCGCCTCGGCAATGTACTCGCGTTCTACAAATTATACGAAGACAGCACTGGACGCGATTACAAGAGCGTGAATATTCTTGACCAGTGGATTCTTGCGCGACTCGCGGCACTCATCGGCGAGACGACCGAAGGATACGAACAGTATCAGCTCGACAAAGCGGTTCGCCCGCTCGCACTTTTCGTAGACGACTTTTCGGTATGGTACGTGCGCCGTTCCCGCGAGCGTTTCAAAAAAGATGGAGATGATAAGAAAGCCGCGCTAGCTACATTGCGCTACGTGCTCCACACGCTTTCGCGCGTCATAGCTCCCGCGATGCCGTTCTTTGCCGAGCACCTCTTTCAAGCGGTGCGCGAAGGTGAGGATGAGGAAAGCGTGCATCTCGCGACGTGGCCAGAAATGCCGAAATTCAATTTTGATCCAGTTGAAGTACTTGCAGCGATGTTGTTTGCAAGAAGCTTTGTGACCATGGCCTTGATGCAACGTTCCGATGCGGGTATCAAGGTTCGACAGCCACTCCCGAAATTAACAATTAAACATTCGGGGTCGGAGCCCTCTTGGTGGCAGTACATTGTTCCAATCATCGCGGATGAAGTAAATGTAAAAGAAATCACGTTGGAAAATTTGGGTCAGGACGCTCCGAGTGTTGTGCTCGACACGAACATCACATCCGAGTTGAAAGAAGAGGGAATCGTCCGCGATACCATTCGCGAGATACAAGCGTATAGGAAGGCGCAGAACATGAAGCCGGGGGAATCCGCGACGTGGCGAAAAGAAATATCACCAGAGTACAGCGATATTATTTTGAAGCACAAAGACCAAATTCAGCAGACAACTCATACAACGGTGGAACTCAGTCTAAAAAATTCTCCTACAGAGGCTGAATCTAACTGACCCATGTACCAGAAATATCATACCGAGGCGCTCGTACTGGGGAATCGCGAAATGGGCGAGGCGGATAGGGTCATCGTACTTTTCACGCGAGACTTTGGACTCGTACGCGCCCGCGCCTCATCCATCCGCAAAGAGCATTCGAAGATGCGCTACTCGGTCCAAGATTATTCACGCGCGAAAGTTTCCCTCGTAAAAGGCAGGCGCGGGTGGCGGCTCGCGGGGGCGACCGCCGTCAAGTCTGCGACAGGGGAGCGAAAATGCATCGCTACTTTCGCGCGCATCGCAGAGCTCACCATTCGGCTCGTGCATGGTGAAGAAAAGAACGACTATTTATTTGCCGTGCTCGCCGAAGCACACGACGCACTCATGCGCGAGCATGTAGAAGCAAGCGCCACTATCGAGATAGTCTGTGTTGCGCGCGTGCTCTATTCACTCGGGTATCTATCCGCTGAGGCACTGGAAACCGCGCTTTTTACGCATACCGCATACGACCGCGAGCACGTCATCGAAGCCGAGACGATGAAAGATAAACTTCTTTCCTCCATCAATAAAGCGATTGCAGAAACACACCTGTAAGTGTAGGCTCTATATTATTATGGTCACAATTGAACGCGTCACATCCCCGGAGTCGGTAAAGTTAACAGATATTAATGAACTATTGCCACAGTTACATACTGACGCGACAGATCCGCGCGGAACGCAGGCTGATTTGGACATAATCGCTTCAAACAAAAATACTATCTTTGTTGTCGCGAGAGACGGCTCGAAAATTATCGGAATGGCTACGGGCCATCTTGCAGTGAAATTCGGAAAGAAAATCGGATATGTGGAAGATGTTGTCGTGAGTGAAGCGTATAGAGGGCAAGGAATTGGACAAAAATTATTGGAACTTGTTATTAATGAAGCAAAGAAAGTCCAAACGAGGCAGCTTTATTTAACTAGCCGTGCCGGACGTACGGCGGCGAATTCGCTTTATCGGAAGGTCGGATTCGAGAAACGGGATACGAATAATTACCGTCTGAAATTCTAGGCCAGAATGCTATCACCATCGTGATATAATTTCGCGATGGAGCCCTCGGAGCATGAGAAAGACAAAGTCGAGCGTCTGCGGCGGGCGATGTACAGCCGCTCGCTTTCCGGCAAGATCCATGACCGCGAGCGTCGCCCCCTAGAGCAGCAAAACCCCATAGTCGGTAATGAATTTGTCGCACCGGAGGAAAGGATTGCGGGTGTCGTCGTGGCACCGCGCGCGATAGGGCTTGCCCGCAAAGGCCTCTGGTGGCTTTTGGGCGGCGCGGTCGTCTTTTTCGTGGGCGCGACGGTGTTTTTCGGGTACTACTTTCTTTTCGGCGGTGGAAGCCTTGTGGCACCCCCGAGCAATATCGGGATTTCCGTCTCGGGGCCGCCGCAGATCGAGGGAGGCACTCCGACGGAGCTTCAAGTCGTCGTCAACAACCGGAACAAAGTACCACTCGAGCTCTCAGAGCTCGTCATCACGTATCCTGCCGGTACGCGATCGCCCACTGATTTTGCGACCGATCTTCCAAGCCAGCGCATACCACTCGGCACAATAGAATCTGGTGGCACCCGTCAAGGCACGGTCTCCGCGGTATTCGCGGGCAATGAGGGGGATCATGCGAATGTGAAAATAGAACTCGAATACCGGATAAGCGGCTCGAGTGCAATCTTTGCCGCATCTTCAGATTACAACATCACATTCAATTCATCGCCTCTTTCGCTTGTGGTGCAAGGCAACAACGAAACCATCTCAGGGCAACCGGTCGAATTCACGGTCTCTATCGCATCGAACGCAAATGCCCCGGTCAAAGACGTGCTCGTCGGTGCGCAGTACCCTTTTGGATTCAAACTCTCCTCTGCTTCTCCGGCGCCCTCGGCCGGAAGCAATTCACTCTGGCAGATTGGAGACCTTGCGCCCGGGCAGAAGCGTGTCGTCACGATCCGCGGGACGCTCACCGGCGAGCAGGGCGATGATCGCGTTTTCCATTTCACGGCGGGCACACGACGTAGCGAGACCTCGACGACCATAGAGACACAACTTGCGGACAATCTATTCCACGTCGCTATATCGAGGCCATTCCTCGGCCTCACTGTTGCGGTGAACGGCGCCACGTCGTCCAACGTGGTACTTTCTCCTGGGAACAACGTTACCGTCCTGATTACGTGGAAAAACAATCTTCCCACGGCGATCACGGATGCCGTTATCGTTGCCAAGCTCTCAGGATTCCCCATAGACGGGACGAGCGTGCACACGACGAATGGCTTCTACCGCTCCGCCGACGAGATAGTGCTCTGGGATAAAACGACCAGCGCAGGCCAACTCGCGAATCTAACCCCCGGCGCGCGTGGTTCTGTCGGTTTCTCGTTCCAAATGCCCAAAGGCGATGCATTGAAGATGTTCGTCAATCCTCGCCTCACCATCTCGGTGAATGCTGCAGGCAAGCGCGTGTCCGAAATCGGTGTTCCGGAGAACCTGCAGGCGAGTGTGACCCAGAAAATCTCTCTTGCAAGCGATTTTCAGCTTGAAGCGCAGGGTCTCTACTATGCGAATCCGTTTGGAAGCGTCGGGCCGATGCCACCCAAGGCAGGGACGGAGACCACCTACGCACTTGTTTTCACAGTCACCAACACGACCAACAAGATATCGGATGCAAAAGTTACGGGGCACCTACCTCCTTATGTGCGGTGGGTGGGAATTTACAGTCCGTCTTCCGAAAATATCACGTTCAATCAGAATGACGGTACCGTGACGTGGAATCTTGGGAATGTGGAACCGGGGATAGGGCTGGGCGGCACGCCGCCGCGCCAAGCCGCTATAGCAATAGGATTTACACCGTCCACAAGCCAAATAGGCCAACAAGCACCGCTATTACAAGACATCGAATTATCGGGGATCGACCCATCCAAAATCGACGCTGCAAAAGCGGCAGATCCCAGCGCTCGAATTCCTCGCACGGTCCTCCAAACGGATTCCGACGTTACAACGAATCTTCTGCAAATCGCGAAAACATCCAAGGATGCCGCTACGGCCGGCACCGATCCAGGCTTCAGCACGGCGAATGCGACCGTGGTAAAGTAGTGGACCTATGACCGATGTGACGATGGAAAAGATAGTGTCACTCGCAAAACGGCGCGGGTTCATTTATCCCGGAAGTGAGATATATGGCGGGCTTTCCGGCACGTGGGATTACGGCCCTTTAGGTGTTGAATTGAAAAATAATATAAAAAATCTCTGGTGGCGGATGTTCGTGCAGGAGCGCGACGACATGTGCGGACTCGACGCGGCGATATTGATGAACGCACGTGCGTGGGAAGCGAGCGGACACGTATCAGGATTTTCCGACCCGCTTGTTGAGTGCAAAAAATGCAAGCACCGGTTTCGCTCGGATCAAGTCGAAGACAAATGTCCTGAATGCGGCGGTCATTTTGGAGAAGTGAGGCAATTCAACATGATGTTCAAGACGCATGCGGGCGCTACAGAAGAAGAGTCGTCGGTCTCATACCTGCGACCTGAGACTGCCGGTGGCATCTTTGTGAACTTCAAAAATATCGTTGACTCGTTCCACCCCAAGCTGCCGTTCGGTATCGCGCAGATAGGGAAAGCATTTAGAAATGAAATCGCGCCACGTGATTTTATATTTCGCGTGCGCGAAATGGAGCAGATGGAAATCGAGTATTTCGTACGACCGAATGAATGGGAGGTAGCTTTTGAGGAGTGGCGGCAGAATATGCATGCGTTCAATGACGCCGTTGGCATCCCGCGCGACGCAGTGCATGAGCTCGAAGTGCCCGATGGTGAACGCGCGCACTACTCGAAGCGCACGATTGATTTCGAATTTGATTTTCCATTCGGTCGCAAAGAGCTGTACGGACTCGCATATCGAACTGATTTCGATCTCTCCGCGCACGCAAAAGCCTCAGGAGCCCCGCTTTCCATAATAGACAAAGAAGGTGAGCCGCCAATCGTGCCGCACGTCATCGAACCATCTTTCGGTGTAGACAGGACCATTCTTGCGATTCTCACTTCCGCCTATACGGAAGACGAGCTTGGAGGCGAGCCGCGCTTATATCTTAAGTTCAACAAAGCCGTCGCTCCTATCAAGGCGGCTGTTTTCCCGCTTCTTAAAAATAAGCCCGAGCTCGTCGCGAAAGCACGCGAAGTGTACTCCATGCTCAAGAAACAAATCCCGCAAATCATGTGGGACGACAACGGCAACATCGGCAAGCGCTACCGCCGGCAGGACGAAATCGGCACGCCCTATTGCATTACCATCGATTTCGATACTCTCGGCGAGGAGCCTGAATTGAAGGACACGGTAACTATCCGAGATCGGGATACAGGTGAACAGGAGCGTATTTCAATTGACAATCTACTGTCTCGCATAGCATAGTGCGGTTAGAACAGAGAGAATATTGTTCGCCATAGCTCAAAGCCGCTCAAAATATGGGCGTTTTTCAGCTGTGGCGACAATAACGTTGCCCGCTAGCTCAGCATCCCAAGGGAGGGAATTGATGAAAGGCAATCGCATAACGAGACTGCCCCTCTTCGGGGCTGAAGTTGTGGTGTCAGTGCCCCGTATTGGGTTCCGGCCTGAGATGTTGAAGGTTGGGAATAATAACATCGTCTTCATCGGATCGGCGTTCAATGATCTGCTGAAGACCGGCAGATTCCGTTCACAAACGAGCACGGCGACGCTGGTGCTTGCAGAAGTAACCACCATCACCCCCGAGTTCAACTGTCGACATCTGCCTCAAAAGGTGCGACCCGTTGATTTGGTCGATGTGGTCGCGTTAACCACTGACCCCGGTCGACCGCTCGCCGAACGTGGACCTCACGGCATACCGGTACAAGGAATGGGGTGGCTGATGACCGAACACCCCGAGTACGCCGGCGTCCTGCGTTACTGGCATCCCAACAGGAAAATCTTTATCCCTTCAAAAGGGGATGTCGATTACGGGCCGAATCCTGGCTGGGCATTCGAGGCCCTGAAGCGATCCGAAGGCGAACACTGTTTGAGCGGCATGAGATTCCTGTTCGGGTGGTTCTAGAACCCTGCAGAGTCAAAGCCCTCCCGCGCGGGTATGTATCCGCGCGGACTTTTTTTAGAAGGCTGTTGTGCTACGATGCGCCATATGGAGGACCGCCAGTTCAATATCTCTATAACGGCGGGGACCGTGCTCAAAACCGTCCTTATTTTGGTCGGTGCGTGGCTTTTATTCACGCTTCGCAGCATCGTTCTTGACGTCGTGACCGCCATCGTTATCGCCTCTGCTATCGAACCGGGGGTGAGAGCCCTCATGCGCAACAAAATTCCCCGTATTCCTGCGGTGATACTCATCTACCTGCTTCTTTTCAGCACGTTCTTTTGCCTCTTTTATTTCTTCTTTCCGTCAGTCCTCGAAGATTTTGCGGCATTCATCTCCTCCCTGCCGATATACCTCAATGCCTTCGGTCAAACGGGTGCATTTGATACGTATGCCAATATTTTGGGTATTCCTGCCCCTTCAGCTATCTCGGCTGTAGACATAATGGCGGACATACGAAGCGCATTCGATATCAGCGGCACGTTGGGCAACGCATTCAGCGCATTCGCGCGCATCTTCGGCGGTGTCTTTTCCTTCGTACTCATCGTTGTGTTCTCCTTTTATTTTGCTGTCATCGAGACGGGGGTGGATGATTTTCTCCGCGTTATCGCTCCCAAAAGACATCAAAGCTACGTCATTGATCTCTGGAAACGCTCGCAACACAAAATCGGCCTCTGGATGCAGGGGCAACTCATCCTGGCCTTGATCATGGGGGTTTTGGTCTATCTGGGGCTCACGATCATTGGCGTGAAGCACGCGCTTCTACTCGCCGTCATTGCAGCGTTGTTTGAGATAATCCCCGTCTTTGGACCTATCTTGGCGGCAGTCCCTGCGGTTATGATCGGGTTCGTGGATGGAGGTTTTGCGATCGGCGGTCTTGTCATTGCACTCTACGTTATTTTCCAACAATTTGAGAATCACCTCATCTATCCTCTCGTCGTTACGCGCGTCGTCGGCGTGCCTCCGCTTCTTGTAATTCTCGCCCTCATCATGGGCGCCGAACTCGCAGGTTTCTTAGGCATCATTCTCTCCGTGCCTGTGGCGGCAACGATTCAGGAGCTTGCCCGAGATATCGAGAGTGGTCGCCTCGGGCGGCAGTTCGAAAGCTAACACCAGGGCTAAGCCGTTCTATAGACGCAGCGCAGTGAGCAAGGAATGAAACATAAACTTCGGGCGAGCGGCTCGATTTCCTTCATCAATAAAAAGGTCATTGGTGTTCTCGGCTGACAGTACCACTTCGATGCCTTAGTGAATGTGATACAATAATCTCATGCATCGCATCTACACCTCCATTCCTAAACGAAAATTAAGAGTATTGTACGGAGATCGTGGATTCTCATTGCGTTCCATTGCAAGAATATACCACTGCGACCCAGGCGTGATCGCCCGGGCGCTCCGTAAATACGGAATAACGATCCGACGACCAACCGCTTCCGTTTCTTTCGACGATTTCGCGCTCCGTACACTTTATTCGGATCGTAAGCTTTCGACCTACCAAATTGCCAAGCAGTACGGCTGCGACCCCAAGACTGTGTATCGTTATCTAAAGCGGAGTGGTATACCGACTCGTAGGCGCAGGCAGATTACGTTAACAAAATCAACGTTGCGCCATTTGTACCTGTTGGAACGTAAATCACTCGACTGTATTGCAAAAGAGCGCGGCTATTCTGCGGCGGGTATCCTCAATAAACTCAAGCTCTACCAAATTGAGAGAAGGTCGCTCTCTGAAGCAGGCACAAAACATCAAAAAACTGATTTCAATGGGGACCAAAAAGAGAAAGCATACACGATCGGTTTCCGTCTAGGCGATCTTGGAGTGCGCAAGAGGGGTAATCTCATCTATATCAGTTCTGGAACGACAAAAATCGCGCAAAGCAAACTCATTCACGACCTGTTTTACTCGTATGGTCCTGTATGGATTGGCAAGCGCAACAAGCGCGGCGCGATGAACGTCAGCTGTTCTCTCAATAACTCTTTTTCTTTCCTTCTGCCGAAGCACGCGCGTATCCCAGAATGGATACGACGCTCGCCCACGTTCTTCTTTGCTTTTGTTGCCGGCTACACTGATGCAGAAGGTAACATCAGTATTACGAATGGGAGAGCAAGATTCCGAATTCGCTCCTATGATAAGGGGATTTTGCGAGATATTAAAGCTGGATTGGAACGTAGTAGCATTCGCAGTTTATTCAGTCTTGATCGTAAGGCCGGCATAGATGCGCGAGGCGCACGGCGGAACAAAGACTGTTGGTCCGTGATCATAAATGAGAAACAGGCACTTTACCGTCTGTTTATTATGTTGTTACCGTTGCTGCGACATGAGAAGCGTAAAAAAGACACGGAGGTGGCAAGCGAAAACGTTGCCAAACGACTCGCGACATAATAATTGCAGTAAAGTCGTCTATCGCGTACGCTGATGTCATGTCGAGACCTTTCTATCTTACGACTACCCTTCCATATGTAAACTCCGATCCCCATTTGGGTTTTGCGCTTGAGCTCGTACAGGCTGATGTCATCGCGCGTTACCGCGCACTAATGGGTGATGAAGTATTTTTCAACACGGGTACGGACGAGCATGGTCTTAAGATTTACCGCAAGGCACAGGAAGAAAAGAAGGATCCGCAAGCGTATGTGGATGAGTATGCGGAGAAATTCAAGAAGCTTGCTCCTGCTCTGGGACTTTCCCCGGAACTGCATTTTATTCGCACGACAGACGCACATCACAAAACAGCTGCACAAGAATTGTGGCGCCGATGCCTCAAGAATGGCGATATCTATAAGAAGAAATACAAAGGATTGTACTGCGTTGGCGATGAGGCTTTCATCAAAGAGACCGAGCTCGTAAACGGAAAATGCGCTAATCATCCGACGATGGCCCCGATTAAAATCGAGGAGGAGAACTATTTTTTCAAATTGAGCGCGTATCAGGAAAAATTGCTCGCGTACCTTTCTCGTGAGGGTGTCATTGTGCCGGAGTGGCGCAGACAGGAAGCGATTAATTTCGTGGAGCAAGGATTAGAGGATTTCAGCATTTCGCGCATAAAAGAAAAAATGCCCTGGGGTATCACCGTGCCCAACGATGAGACACAGGTGATGTACGTGTGGTTCGACGCGCTCACGAATTACATTTCGACCTTGGGGTGGCCAGAGGACGCAGGGGGCAATTTCAAGAAGTATTGGGTGGAAGGAGAAACTCTCCAGCTTGCAGGCAAAGACCAAGTGCGATTCCAATCCATCATGTGGCAAGCGATGCTTATGTCAGCAAGTATCAAGACCACCAACAAGGTGCTCTACCACGGTTTCATCACATCCGGAGGGCAGAAAATGAGCAAATCGCTCGGCAATGTCATCGACCCGCTAGCGATTATTGATGAGTATGGGGTCGACGCGCTACGGTATTTCTTGGCGCGACATGTACACCCATTTGAAGATTCGGACGTCACGATGGAAAAATTCAAGGAAGCATACAATGCTGACCTTGCTAACGGGTTAGGAAATCTTGTCGCACGTATCTTGCAGATGTCCAGCCAATATCTTGTTAAAACGCCTAGTATTCCGAATCTGGAAGATCTTCCCGAAATCCAGACGAGCGTTTACGCTTTTGAATTTAACAAATCCATGGATCATCTATGGTTCAGGATGCAATATTTAGACGGGCTAATTCAAGAGCAGCGAACTTTTGAAGTTGTAAAAACCAATAGAATTGCTGGTGAAAAGCAATTAGGATATTTACTCGGACAACTAGCGGAAATTGTAGTTTTGCTAGAACCATTTATGCCCGATACAAGCGCAAAAATAAAAATTGCGATAAGAGAGAACAAAAAACCGAAGAATCTTTTCCCGCGGAAGGAATAGCATGGACCAAGTAACTCTCCTCTGGACGCTTGGGTCGACCGTTCTTGCCGGTCTGACACTTTTTATACAAAAAGTGGTGGCGGAGGAGGGCCGGAGCTCGGCGTTCAACGGCTTCCTCATGTACGGAGCTTCGGGCGCATTCGCCCTCGTACTTCTCCTTGTGCAACACGATATGCCGGCCCAGTGGCCGCTCGTCGTCTTTTTCGGGCTCATGGGAGGGGCAGTACACGGTCTCGGGAATTTCATTCGCATCGAATCTCTGAAGTATATCGATAGCGTGTTGTTCTTCCCGCTCAACAAAATACTCGGGCCGCTCCTAGTCGTTATAGGAGGAGTTGCGCTCTTCGCCGATCCGCTCACCATGATGCAATACATCGGTATCGGATTGAGTTTGACGGTACCGCTACTTCTCGTTTCATCAGTTGAGCATCAACGGCAAAAGAATCTCCCTCTTGGGCTCAAGCTTCTTCTCGTGTCTACGATTCTCACGGCATGCTCTCTTTTACTTATTAAACAGGGGCTGCTCTACGGTTCAGCAGTGCTCCTCATGCTGTGTGCCTCGCAGCTTGCAGGCACGATTGCCTCTGCGGGCATACTTCTCAAACAGCATGGCGCGGGGTTCTCCATGATCGCGCACGCTGATCGGAGAGACGTATCTCTAGGATTACTCTCAGCTTTCTTCGGTCTTTTCTCGGCATACGCTCTTTTCGAGGCTCTGAGCACAGGCCTCGTGAGCCTCGTGTACGTTATTCAGGCGCACTACATCCTGATTCCCATTATTCTCTCTGTCTGGTGGTACCACGACCATATCAACCTGCGTAAATTTGCGGCAGTTATGGTATCGTTCCTTGCGATAACACTGCTGTACACGGGATGAAATACTTCGACGCACATACACACATGAATTTTGTCGCATACGACGCTGATCGCGAGACTACTATCTTGCGCGCCAAGGATGCGGGGGTGGGAATGAATGTCGTCGGGACGCAATTCGATACCTCAAAAGCGGCTGTCGCGCTTGCGGAAAAGTACGACCACGTATTTGCGACTATCGGCTTGCACCCCATCCATACATCGAAGTCGTATCATGACGAAAAAGAGCTCGGTGAGGGTGGGAAAGAATTTACCTCGCGCGGTGAACAGTTCGATATGGCTGCGTACGAAGCACTCGGAAAAAATCCGCGCGTGATTGCGATAGGAGAGTGCGGACTCGACTATTTCAGATTGGAAGAAAAGACAAAAGAAGTCCAGAAAGAGGCGTTCGTCCAACAGATAGAACTTGCCAACAAGCTCGGCAAGCCATTGATGCTCCACATTCGCAATGCGTATGACGATGCGCTCGAAGTCTTGAAGGCGCACGCAAAAGTGAAGGGTGATGTGCACTTTTTTGCGGGCGATTGGGCCACGGCAAAGAAGTTCTTGGATTTCGGTTTTACGCTCTCGTTCACGGGTGTCATTACCTTCACACACGACTATGACGAAGTCATAAAAAACACGCCGCTCGACATGCTCCTCTCCGAGACCGACGCGCCCTACGTCACTCCCGCGCCCCATCGCGGCAAGCGCAATGAATCCGCCTACATCCCCCTCATCGTCCGCCGTATCGCGGAGATTCGCGGTGAAGATGCCGAAAAAGTAACCCAACAGTTGCTCGCGAGCGCGAAGCGTGTTTTTAGGCTCTAAAGCTTGCCTAGACGTAGCTGTCTATGATAGAGTGCCCCAACATATGGCAGACGATGCAGTGATGGAAATCAATGAGACCGACACAGACGCGGCAGTTCTTCGCATCTATGAGGTCGGCTACCACATCACTCCCTCAGCCAAAGAAGAGGACCTAGAGAAAATAGTGGCGAGCATCCGTTCCGTGATTGAATCCGCCGGAGGCGGACCCTCCTCCGGAGGGAAAGCTAGTTTTATCGCCGAAGGCGCGCCATCTCTCACCAAACTTGCGTATCCGATCATGGTCCGCGTAGGCGACAAAAGTATTGAATACGATCGCGGATATTTCGGGTGGATCAAATTCGAATCTGCAATCGCTGTCGCCCGTTCTCTCGAAGCATCGCTCAAGCAGAATCAGAACATATTTCGTTCCATCGTGTTCCGGACGGTGCGAGAGGATACGCGCGCGAAAATGAAAGCGCCGCAACTGCGCGAAGTGAAGCGCACCGATACCATTCATAAGGCGCCACGCCGCGTGGAGGAGTCTTCTGCTCCTATCTCGGAAGAGCAGCTCGAGAAAGCGATACAGGACATTACCGCGGAGTAGTGCTAAAATTCTTGATATGTACATCAACAAAGCAATGATTTTCGGCAATTTGACCCGCGATCCCGAGCTTCGTGCACTGCCTTCAGGTATGAACGTCGTTAATTTTTCCGTCGCGACCAATCGCGTCTACAAAGACCGCGATGGCAAGAAGCAGGAGCAGACCGACTTTCACAACGTCGTCGTCTTCGGCCGCCAAGCTGATACCGTCAACCAGTACTTAAAGAAGGGAAGTTCGGTATTTGTGGAAGGCCGCATGCAGACCCGCAGTTGGGAAAAAGACGGTGAGAAAAAGTATCGCACCGAGATCGTCGCCGACCGCGTGCAATTCGGCCCCAAGGGAAGTGGTGGCGGAGGAGGTGGCAAGCGTGAAAATGCTCAGCAAGCACCGGAGGAGGAGGTGTCTGCAGGAGGAGGCGCGGGTATTGAATACCCGAAAGACGATATTAATCCGGACGATATCCCGTTTTAGAAGCGCCGCGCTTTAATTGACGATTACGCGGCATAATTTCGCAAAATTACATGTCCAACAACATTTTGACCCAGAACGATATCCAGCACGTCGACTACAAAGATGTCGACCTCTTGAAGCAATTCGTCAATCCGCACGGCCGCATCATGGGTCGCAAGAAAAGCGGCTTGACGGCCAAGCAGCAGCGCGCCGTCGAAGCCGCCATAAAGCGCGCGCGTTTTATGGGCCTCCTCCCGTTCATCCAAAAGTAAAGAAAGGCTTCTATTCGGGGCCTTTTCTTTAAACTCGCTCCACGTACTCTCCGGTTTCTGTATTGATACGCACGACGTCGCCTTCATTCACAAACATGGGGACGTCCACAGTAGCGCCGGTTTCTAGTACGACAATTTTCGTGCCGCCTTGGGCTGTGTTGCCGCGGGTATTGGGCGGTGCTTCTTTCACTTTCAACTCCATTTTGATTGGAAGCTTCACACGGAAGAGTTTTTCGTCGAACCACAAGGTCTCGACCGCTGTGTTGCCTTTGAGGAACTTGCCGGATTCGCCCATCATTTCGTCAGTAACCGAAAAACGTTTCGACTTATCTTTGAGGTCGTGGAAAAACCACTCGCCGTTTCGTTCATAAATAAAGACTGCCAGCCTGGTCTCTATCTCGGCCTCCTGTAGCTTATCGGATTGCTGGAAGGGATGTTCTATCACGTTGCCTTTGATAAGGTGGCGGAGCTTGGTCTGATTGACTGGCCGGCGTTGCTGCTTCTGCATGATATTGTTCCACGTGCAGACATACGGCTCTCCCTCGACGAGTACTGCTACCCCCGGCTTGATTTCGTTGTAACTCAACATTCCGAGCATTCTATTCAAAAATGCGCGTTTGTCCAATGTTTGTAAGATTTATTCCTCCGCACTTGCGGCTACGCTCTTTGCCATTCCACCATCCGCAAGCCCTTTCTTAATATCTTTCAATAGTTGATTCAGGATTGGTTTGTTCTCGCGCAGGAAGGTGCGCGCGGCGTCGTAGCCACGGCCGAGTTTTGTCTCACCGATGGAATACGAGCCGCCGGCAGATTTCTGCACAAAGCCGAGCTTTTCGCCTAGGGCGAGACACTCGCCTTCTTTTGAAATACCTTCGCCGTAGAGCATGTCGAATTCGGTCTGGCGGAAGGGAGCCGCAACCTTGTTCTTCACTATCTTCACGCGGTGCCGGCCGCCCATCGTCTCGTCACCTTTCTTTATTTGCGCGATGCGGCGGATGTCGATGCGCACCGATGTGTAGAATTTGAGCGCCTTGCCGCCCGTCGTCGTTTCAGGATTCCCGAACATCACTCCGATTTGCATGCGTATCTGGTTGATGAAAATTATGAGAGTCTTCGTCTTTGCAACGATGGCAGTCAATTTTCGCAGAGCCTGCGACATGAGTCGTGCGTGCTTGCCCACATGCTGTGCGCCCATGTCGCCCTCGATCTCGTCCTTGGGCGTGAGTGCGGCTACCGAGTCGATGACGATGACATCTATCTTGCCGCTCCGCACGAGCGATTCGACTATCTCAAGCGCCTGCTCGCCGGTATCAGGTTGCGAAACGAGGAGCTCTTCAGTTTTTACACCGAGCTTCTTTGCATACTCCGGATCGAGCGCGTGTTCTGCATCAATGTATGCACACACGCCTCCTGCTTTTTGTGCTTCGGCGACAACGTGGAGCGAGAGCGTTGTTTTGCCGGAGGATTCCGGTCCGAATATTTCGATGATGCGTCCGCGGGGCAATCCACCGATTCCGAGGGCCCAGTCGACACCGATGGAGCCGGTGTGGATCGCATTCACATCTACTTTCGGCTGTGCTCCGAGCATCATGATGGATTCGTCACCGAATTTTGTCTTAATCTGCGCTATCGCGCGCTCGATATCTGCGTCGGACCCTGTGCCGGTCGTCTTTGGCGGTGCTTTTTCTTTTTTCTTGAATCCGGCCATATTCAGGTAAGTATCAAGTATTAGGTATAAAGTATCAAGGGGTTGGGGTGGACGATGCGGACTCGATAGTTGATGGCGTTGATGTCGAAGGCGTGTAGACAACCTCGATAACCTTGCTCCGGTGTCTGCCGTATTTGTCTTGCGCCTCGAGGACAATGCGATTGTAGCCGACTGCAAGGAGGTACTGCTCTTCAAACACCCCGTCTTCAGTGACGGATATGGTCTTGCCATTCATTGAAAGAGCAGAGATCCTATCCGCCTTGCCTTTGATCGTGACGAGCGGGTCGTGAACCTCCGTGACTTCCGAGGGAATGGTGATGGAAGGGCCGTAGAGGAGCCCGCGCGCTTCGAAGTATGCATAGCCTAAAACGATTAGGAAGAAAATCCCGAGCGCGATATAGGTGAGGCGACTATCTCGGTAGGGAAGCATAGATTAGCTTGTCGCCGGCAGCTTGTAGCCGTCAGTAAATGCAAGTATTTTCATATTTGCTCCTTTTCGGCCTCTTCCGGTTCTGCCGCGAGTTCGTCTGCGTTGCCATTCCCTATTATGTCCCGCGGCTTGGCGCCGTCGGCGGGCCCAACGATACCGCGCTCTTCGAGCATATCGATGAGTTTCGCGGCCCTAGCATAGCCCACACCGAGCTTGCGCTGAAGATATGAGGTGGAGGCCTTGCCAGCTTCTATAACGGTGCGCTTTGCTTCCACGTATAATTTATCATCTTCGCTATCGTCCTCGATTCCAGACGAGAAGATGGGATCGTTTGCTCGGTTGGCGTTGTCGGAAAAGTCAATTTCGCTTGGGAGTGTGCCGTCATTGGTCTTTACGATATAAGCGACGACGCGCTTGACCTCTTCCTCAGAAATGAAAGGGGCTTGGATGCGTCGCGGTTTTGACATTTCACCCGATAGGAAGAGCATGTCGCCTGAACCCAACAGCTTTTCCGCACCACCCATGTCGAGGATAGTGCGCGAGTCGATCTGGGATGCGACCTGCATTGCGACGCGTGCGGGGATGTTGGCCTTGATGAGTCCGGTTATGACTTTCACGCTCGGCCGTTGCGTTGAGAGAATGATGTGTATGCCGACCGCGCGGCTCATCTGCGCCAAGCGCACAATTCCACTTTCGAGCTCGCGCGGGTAAGTGGACATAATGTCTGCGAGCTCATCGATGACGACGACAATATACGGCATTGCCTCTGGAAGGGGCTCCTCACTCTCTTTTTTTGCGGCCTTCTCAAGCGCCGGAGCTACTACGTTCTGATGGTATGACGCAATATCGCGAACAGCTTCGGCCTCCAGGATGTTGTACCGGCGTTCCATTTCTTTCGCGAGCCATTTGATAGCCAGGATTGCTTTCTTGGCATCGGTAATGACAGGGGTCAGCAGATGGGGTATCGAATTGTAGACGGTGAGCTCGACGCGTTTGGGGTCAACCATGATGAAACGCAGGCGCTCCGGCCCGCATCGGTAGAGTAGGGAGACGATGAAGCCGTGAATGGCGACTGACTTGCCGGCTCCCGTGGTACCGGCCACGAGCAAGTGCGGCATGCGCGCAAGGTCGGCAAAGTGCGGCGAGCCGGTGATAGATCGACCGAGTGAAATCAAAAGCGGTTTGTCTGACTGCACGAACGCACTATCAGAAACAAGAGGGGCAAGACCGAGGGTAGTTCGTGCGATGTTGGGCACTTCGATGCCGACGAGCGATTTGCCGGGTATGGGAGCCTCGATACGTACCGGAGAGGCGGCAAGGGCCAATTCGAGATTGCTCTGCAAAGCGATAATCTTTGAGAGGCGCACACCTTCCGCGGGTTTCATCGCATAGCGTGTCACTGTCGGGCCGATAGAAGCCTCGTCCATTTCCACCTGAATGCCAAAATTCTGGAGCGTGCGCCTGATGATATTCATGTTGGCTTTCACATCGCCTACTTCGGGTTTGCCTTTGTTTCGTGCAAGGAATGAAACCGGTGGGGGAGTGTAGGCGCTACCAGTCGCCGCGATAATGGGGAATCCGTCGGCCACGTCCCCTCCAAAGAATTTCTTGATGGCACTTGCTCCCGATTCTTTTTGAGCATTACCCGCGGGTTCGGACGCGTCCGTTTTTTCCGCACTTACACCAGACTCAAGAGCTTCTTCCACCGATAACCCGACGACGGGAACATTGGCGATCTCTCCTTCCGTGTCTGCAGCGGGAGTATGCAGACCGCGTATCCAATTACGGATGTTTGTGAGAAGCACGCCGAGATGAATATCGAACGCAATGACGAGAGACGCGATAAGAAAGGCGACTAGGAAGATGGCCGTTGCCGTAGTGTCAATTCCGGCAACGAGTGTGTTTGCGACGCTACCGCCCACAACACCGCCTCTGCCGGGAAAAGCAAGGTCGATAAGTCCGAGGCCAGCGAGCAAGAAAACTGTCATGCAAAGGAATTGCACCCAACCGAAATTACGCTCGAAGGAACGGAAAATGAGGATTGCGAGAAGCGTGAGTGAGAGCGGGAGCAGGAGGTACCCGACGCCGAAAAGCCACGAGAGCCACATATAAATACTCGCCCCTATGGCGCCACCCCCTCCAAGCTCGGCAAGGATGAGAAAACCTGCGATGGCGATAAAAAAAACAGCACACACCCCCCGCAGGGCTTCACTGCTCACATATCTGATGTCGTCATCACCCTCTTCAATATCTTTATCTTTTTCGCGTCTCCGCTTACCTTTCATGATGACATCATATCATCCCACCTCACTTTTCTGAGGAGATTTTACGAGGTAGATTCGTCCTGAAACGTTCGAATTTCTCACACCGGTGTGCCCAGAGCGTTATCCACAGAAAAGAGGGGCCGGATTGCATATCGGTCACGTCCTTTATATACTCCTGTTACCGGCGTGTACGTGAGGGCCTTATAGTACATGATTCGGACATAAAATGGACGAAATAAAGGACATACAGAAGTCCAATCCAGTCTCCCGATTTTTTGATACGCACTCTGTTCGCACTAACCCTTTTGGAGCCAATCAGTCGGCTGAGAGAGCATATCGTCGGGCCGAACGGATTGTTGCGGCATTGCACCTCATCACCAACCACATTCCCGCTTCAGAATCGCTTCGTATATCGGTTCGGGCAGAGGGGCTACGGATGCTTGAAAATACGCTTTACTTGCGAGACGAGATGAGAGCTCTCGATTCAGCACATTCTATAGCTTGTCGCGTATCGATACGGCACCTGATCTCTCTTGTACGTATGCTCGCGGCCTCCGGCTTCCTCTCCACTCAAAATACCCAAACGGTAGTGGAAGGATTAGATGAACTTGGCACTTTCCTTGACGCGTCTGCAAATTCCGCACTTTCAGAAAGTACCTCGCTCACACGGGAGAATTTCCGGGACATCCTCGGCGCTCCCATTAAGGACATAAGGGACATGAGGAGTATCAAGGACAAGACTTCGATAAAGGACATTGTGTCTGTGTCCAATATAATCCAGAAAGGATTAAGTGTCCGAGAGAGTGAAATAGTGGAAATCCTACGTACAGGCGGGGAGCTCGGGATCAAAGATATCGCTTCAAACCTTCCGGAATACAGTGAAAAGATGATCCAGCGTGACTTAATGAGGCTTGTCGTAGCAGGGCATGTGAAAAAGACAGGCCTTAAGCGCTGGAGCCGCTATTCTGTTGCCTAATAAGCCTGTTTGTGTTGTCATGTTCTTACAGAACATAGGGGCGAACCTCTCATGAAAGATTACCTAGAGTGGCGCGTCAGTATGATTGACTCCCTTTGTGTACTAGGGTATTGTGGCCCGCGATGACAGGTGGCTGGAAAGAGCCCGCAAGGCGTCTTTTGTCCCACGAGTTATCCACAAATTGAGTAGACACATATCCGTGTGCCATAAGCGCCCTAGTATATAATTGCACCACGACGTCTCCTTAGAGATGTCGCGACGCAGTTAGGGCGTTGTGCTCTCTGTGTGGTTCGTTGACATTTAAATAGAACAAACATACAAGGCCCGCGTGGCCGGCTTCGTCTGGAAGACGAAGCGCTCCGCATTTCTTTTTCCGGTAACGATAGAATTCCCGCACGACACTTTCCTTCTTGCTGCTAATCCCGACCCTTCTTTATAAAATAAAGAAAGCGTGGGGCTAGCAAAAAAGGTGCAAGCCCGCACACCACAATAATTTATTTTGTTGGTGTCCGGTCAAGCCCGATTATCAGTTGTCTTCAGTTAGTAGCAGATAGTTTAGTAGTTGAGCATTAGTAGAAGACACACAAACGCACATGACTCCTCGTCGAAAGGGTGTAGTGTGCGGTCCTCTGACTCCCTGACAATCTAATTGTCAGGAGATCAGGAGATGAAAAAGTCAGAATTAACTATGAGTAAAGCATTAGCAACAAAAAATGTTGCGGCAGTGCTCTTGGCTGTGACGATGGTCATTGGATTCGCGTTTGCATTTGCCACACCGGCGAAAGCGGATGTCATCTCCGACCTTCAGGCACAGATCCAATCATTGCTCGCACAGATTTCCGCACTTCAGGGCGGCACGGGTTCACAGCAAGTAGGTGGACTCTCCTGCAACACGTTCACTCGCAGTCACCAACAGGGTGACAGCGGAGGTGAAGTGATGTGGATTCAGCAATTCCTTAACAGCGTTGATGGCACACAGGTCGCCACAACCGGCGCAGGTTCTCCGGGTAACGAAACTTCGTTCTTCGGTGGGCTCACTCGCGCCGCGGTCTCTAAGTTCCAGCAAAAGTACGGCATCACGCCGACGGCTGGCTACTGGGGTCCAATCTCGCGCGCAAAGGCCAACGCCTTGTGCGCAGAGGCTCCAGCTCCAGGACCAGGCCCAGGACCAACTCCAGGACCGGTCACGGGTAATCTCAACGTCGCGGCTGGAGCTCAGCCGGCAAATTCGCTCGCGCCGACAAGCGCGATGCGTGTTCCATTCACTACCTTCACACTCACGAACGGCAGCAATACGGTCGTGACGGTAACGGGAGTGGTGGTACAGCGCACGGGTCTTTCCAACGACGCCGTATTCGCGGGGCTCGTCTTGATCGACGCAAACACCAACGTTCAGATCGGCGTTCAGAGGACTCTCAACTCCAACCATCAGGCAACAGTGGGTGACACGATCTCCCTCAACCCTGGTGAGACGAGGACTCTCACAGTCGCGGGCAACATGGCCACGTCGCTCACAAGCTACGCAGGCCAAATCGTCGGCATCTCTGTCGTTGGTATCAACACCACCGCCACGGTTTCCGGCTCGCTCCCGATTACGGGCGCACAGCAAACGGTCAACTCGACATTGACTATCGGCACGGTTTCGACCTCGACCTCGTCCTACAATCCGGGCGGCACGTCGAGCAAGAACATCGGCGACACGAACATCAAGTTCTCGGGTCTGCGCTTCACCGCTCCTTCTTCGGAAGACGTGAAGCTCTACTCGATTCGTTGGCGCCAAGTCGGCACTGTCTCGTCTGCCGACCTTGCCAACGTCATGACCTACATCGACGGCACGGCATATCCGACGAGCGTTTCGTCTGACGGCAAGTACTACACGACGGTATTCGCGGGCGGTATCTTGGTTACCAAGGGTAATTCACTCGACACATACATTCAGGGTGACATCATCGGTACCAATGCAGCTTCGAGAACGGTAGACTTCAGTATTGACCGTGAATCCGACGTCTTCTTCATCGGCCAGACGTATGGCTACGGTATGGATCTCACCAACGGAGCTTCGTCCGACTGGTTCGATGGCTACGCGGTCACGGTGACCGCAGGTACAGTAACGACGATAGGCAAGGCATCAGAAGTGCCTGCCCAGAACGTCGCACTCAACCTCCAAGGCCAAGTCTTGGGTGGCTTCGTTACAGACATCAAGGGTGAACCGATTTCGGTCCAACAGATCATTATCTCGGTCGCCACATCCGGCGCGGGTGTCGGCGTCATCACAAATGCCAGCATCTACAACGCCAGTGGCGTCGTCGTTGCGGGTCCAGTTGACGCAAACACCGCAGGCACTTCACTCACGTTCACCGACACAGTTACCTTCCCGGTGGGTCGTCAGGTCTACACCATCAAAGGCAAGCTTGCCTCGGGTATGACCAACGGCGGCACGGTCATCCTCTCGACAACACCGTCGTCACAGTGGACGACTGTCACGGGTCAGACTACGGGCAACACCATATCGCTCTCGAGTAATGGCGCGTTCAACATGAACACCATGACTATCCGCGCGGCATCTCTGCAGGTGGCGGTCTCCTCCAGCCCCGCGACATCAACTATCGTTACGGGCGGTCAGGGAACGCTCTTCACCAACTACCAGTTCGACGCGTCGCAATCGGGTGAGGACGTGAAGTTCACGTCACTCGTCATCGACTACAACGGGGGAACCCAGACCCTTGCCGCAAACCAGAACATGGTCTCGAGCTGTCAGCTCTGGGACGGTTCGGTTGCCTTGAACACGGGTTCCAACGTCTTGAATCCCGCGAGCACGGCGACGACAACCGGCGGTACCAACAACACCGTAACGCTTGACAATTCGCTCACGGTGACGAAAGGCACGATTAAGACGCTTGCATTCAAGTGCAACGTTTCGTCCAATGCCAACGACGCCTCGCAGATCCAGTGGGGTATCAGCAATGCGAACATCATCGCTATCGCCGCAACAGGCCTCACATCCGGTTCTTCGGTAACGCCGGAAGCGGTCACGGCCGGAGTTGGCTACAACGGTAACCTCATGACGATCGGAAGCGGCACACTCGTCGCATCGCTCGATTCCTCAAGTCCTTCCTACGCCATCGGCGCAGGCGGTACCAACGTCACACTCGGTGCCTACAAGCTCCGCGCTGCGAACGAAAACGTCAACTTGAACAAAATCGGTCTCAAGCTCACGAACACAGCGTCGTCATCCGCGGCAGATCTCGTAACGGTTACCTTGCACACCGCAAGTGCGGTTTCGGCGACCAACCCAACAGGTCAGATCGGTACAGCGACATTCGCTGGTGCGAGCACAAGTGCGCAAGTCATGCTCGGGACTCCGATCACTATTACAAAGGATGCAGATACCGTCGTGACGGTTAAGGGCGATCTCGCAACGATTTCCGGCTCCGGCGCAGGCGCGCCTGGAACTCCGGGTCACTTGATTGCAGTTGACGTCGACACCACCGGCGCCAAGACACAGGGCACGGGCGCAGGTTCCGGCACGACCATCACCGGCACAGGCACGACAGCGGTTTCCGGCGTACGCCTCCAAAAGACGTACCCGACAGTCGCACTCGAGACCCTTCCGTCTCCAGGCGTCGTCGACCAACGACTCTTGCGCTTCAAGGTGACGGCCAACGGGGCCAGTCCTCTTGGCATCGCGAAGTTCGTCTTGTCTATCTCTACCACGTCGGTCAACCTTGCCGGTTTCGACATCTTCTGCTACACGAACTCCGACTACTCGGGTCCGTGCAGTGGTGTCAGCTCGGACGGTGGCTTCCTCGCTACCGACCTCACAGGTGCAGACTGGGCGGCTGCTACAAGTCAGCTTGAGTTCCCAGCCCAGACATCTGCGGGCGCATCCTCGACGGTGCAGGTCCCAGCAGGAGGCACGCGCTACTTCGAAGCTCGCGCTTCGACAGTAGGTGGAATTGGCACGTCCTTCTCGGCCAACACCACGTTGCAGGGCGACACGGCTTATCCGGTACTGCCAGGATTCATGGCAGCTGCGGGTAGCGGTACCAGTGCAGACGACAGCATCACATTCGGTGCTAACAACGACTTCATCTGGTCGCCGAACTCTACGACGACGGCTGCTTGGGTCGATGCTGACTGGACCAACGGATACGGTGTACCCGGCTTGTCTGCCAACGGCATCTCGCAGAACCGCACTCAGTAACGCTAGTTACGGGTAAGCCAAGTGATATCCACTCGCTCCTTGGCTTCGTAAAGAAAGCAAAAACCCCCTTCACCAAACGGTGACAGGGGGTTTTTGCGTTGTGTGCCCGGAGAGGATACAATGCCCCAATGCAAAATTCATATCGTATCTATCTTATTGGCGGAGTTGTCCTCGTCGTTCTCGCGGCAGCCGGATTTTGGCTCTTCAAAACCTCTGTACCAGCCTCACAGATGACATCGACATCATCGGCCACAACTACCGGAGGCGTGAGCACTTCAACCCCGCAAGTTTCCGCGGCACAATCCCTGCTCTTGGATCGCGCAATTCCTGCCACGTCGCCGAACCTGACCGCGCAGGCGCGCGCGATAGCTCTATCGAATCTCACAAAAGCCACAGAAAACGTGCGTAAAAACACCTTTTCCTACGGGGATTGGATTCAAATAGGCGTTTTGCGGCAAATGCTGGGTGATTACGAGGGCGCAGGAATGATATGGCGTTACCTTGTTGCCGAAGGGACGCTCGATGCGGGTACAAAAGCGACCGCCTACGGCAATTTGGGCAACCTCTATGCTCTCCATCTCAAGGACTACAGCCGCGCCGAAGCCAATTACAAGGCCGCTATAGACCTAAACTCTCAAAATCCGGATTACTACCGCTCGCTTCACGAATTGTATCGGTACACACTGAAGAATGCCTCTGCCGCCGAAGATATCTTACGAAAAGGTATAAAGAACATACCGCAAGCACTTGACTTGCAGGTTCTTTTGGCACGGTATCTAAAGGACATCGGCAAGACGGCAGAGGCAAAGACCGCCTATGATGCGGCGATGGCGGCATTCGAGGCACAGGGGAATACTGTCGTGCGAGACGAATTGCGGGCGGAGCGGGACGCGCTCTAAGCCTAGGTTTATCCACAGTATTGTTAAAGCGGCAGCTTTACAAGCTGTCCGCTCCTGTACAATTGTCGCATTAGTGTACTCCACGCATGCGTGGGGCGCGCAAAATTAATAATTTAGAAATCATTTTAGTATGCACATTGTTAAAAGACTGTTTGCAAAAGAGGGCCCGCTCGCAATGATAGCGGCGGTAGTTGCTGGTGTACTCTTTATCACACTCGCGGCACAAGCGGCGACGACGATATCGACCTCGATAAACACCGAGGGTGCGATTGCGGCTTCGAGTACGATTATCGGTTCGAGTACCTTGTCGATTACTGGTGCAACGATACTCCACGGCGCGACAACTCTGGGTGATCAAATAGGCGATACCGTCCTTGCCAACGGCCAGTTTGTAGCGTCAAGTACGCTACAGGCATCTTCGACGGCACTTTTCGGGTACACGGCGCTGTTCTACAATACCGGGTCAACATCCACAGTGAATCGCGGCACAGCTTCGACCTCTAAGCTCCAAGTCGGTGGCGACAGCGTTCCGGTTATCGATGCTAGCGCAGGTACATTCGGCACGACGACAATTTCGGGGCTCGTCTTCGGGTACTGCAATATCGGTACTGTCACCATAAGCGCGTCGTCGTCTGACTACGCAGTGTGTGATGACGCAACAGGGGTTCGGTCAACAGACAGAGTATTTGTCCAAGCAACGAGCTCACTTCCGTCAGGCATGTTTATTGAAGCCGCATCTACAACGGCCGCGGCGACAATCAGCTTCCGCATCCACAATGACGGTTTGAGCGGTGGTGGGTCGCTTGCAACGGGTGCCATCTCAATCAACTTCTGGGCACTCAGGTAATGCGGATATTGTTAGGATTATCAGCTAACATCCGCATGTCATGAGAAAACTAATTACAATCGGATTCGGTCTCGCGCTCTGTCTGCCTGTGGTGGCTTTGGCTGTGGAGGGCAGGTACGACCGCCTCCAGCTCACAGGCTCTGACGCGCACTTCGTGGTTGGTGGCGTTACTATTCAGGCCGTGAACTACGTAAAGCTGAGCATACTGACGATGGGCGCCAGTAGCTTCAATGTCGAAATCGCACCGGGCTCCATCTTCGCGGCCAAATCGACTCTCACGGAGAATCTCGCGGTGAGCTACGTGAGCGGCAGTACCGACTATACGACAACAGATACCTGCACGCAGACGGTCTCACAGGTAACTATCGAGACAGGAGCCGCAACTTCAACCCTCACTATTACACCAGATTCCACTAGTCTCTGCAGTACCATCAACACTGGCGGAAGTGGCGGGGGAGGCGGAGGCGGAGGCGGAGGAGGTGGTAGCGGAGGAGGCGGAGGCGCTCCGACCGTTACAACGACGACCAATACCCCTACAGTAACCACAACAACTACCGGCACCTTGACCGCAGAGGAGCGCACGGCGCTCATCGCTACACTGACGGCACAGGTACAGGCGCTTCTTGCGCAGGTAATGGCGATGACGGGCGGCACGTATTCATCGTTCTCTCGCGATTTGCAGGTGGGCACGACGGGAGATGACGTTAGAGGTCTTCAAATCTATCTCAACACACACGGCTATGCGGTCGCTTCAAGCGGCGCGGGGTCGCCGGGGAACGAGACGACGATGTTTGGTGGACTGACGCGCGCAGCGGTCAGGAAACTCCAGAAAGACGCGGGCATCACGCCAGCAGTCGGCTACTTCGGCCCCAAGACGCGCGCTTACGTCAACGCAAATCCCTAACCCCAGACGAGACTCCCATCTCATGGGGCGGGCGAGCATTTAGCGAAGCAAAATGTTTTAGCCCTAATATTTATCAGAGAATCTTTTCAAGAGTCCCGCCTTTGGCGGGACTCTTGCTTAGGGGTTAATGTGGGCGGCGAACTGTTTTGTAGATGATGTACAGCCCAACGAAGAAAAGAAGCGCGAGGAATGGATAGAAAAGGACGAGCGAGCGCATGATGAAGAGCCCTGCCGCGATAGCGAGTTGGCCCGCGGTGTGTAGAAATGATGACGGAACATCGCTCTCCTTTGTTGAGGTTCCGAGTACGAACCCCCTGACGTTTTTTACGAGTGCATCTTTACTTTTTTGTGGAGGATCTACTTTTTTCTCCAAATATTCGATGCCCGTATTCCGCATCACCTCTGTCTTCGCGAATACTTCCTGTGCAATTTTCTGGACTATCGGCGCGGATGAAGAAGCGAATTGACTCGCGACCACTGTCGCTTTGTTCACACTATTTTGGAGCGCACTCGGCGGTGGCGGCTCGGGCACACTGATCTTAATTGTGGTCGTTTGTTGCTGTGTCGCGGAATCCGCACCGCTCACGAAGCGTGCTACGAATGTGTGTACGCCTGCGGTCGCGGTCCATTTCTCGGATATGATGCTACTGGACTGCGGAGCGAGCGACACATCTCGCGACGAGAGTTTTGCATCATTGGCAAAGAAGGTCAGTGTGCCGCCAACAGCCGCGTTAGTACCATTGTAGAGTACTGTGTATATCAGGATTTCCTCGCCAGCCTTGGGCGCTGTATTGGAGAGCCAGAGCGAACGCTCGGGGAAACCTGCCCCTACGGGACCTGCGGCCTGCGCACTCGCAAGAAAGGGAAAGGTCAATAGAGCGGTAATTGCCAACACTGTGCGCATGAATACCTACAGTATAGACCCTAAACTGCCCACAAAGTCGGCTATAACCCTTGGTTCGCCCGGCGTTCAGCGTTGTGAACGCTTAGGGGCGAACACCGGAGGTGTTTTAGCCGAAATTCGCATATAATACGGGCATGGAGCCTACTCCTGCCAGTTCGTTCGCACGCTTTTCTTTTGGCTTTTTATTGCTTATCTCGATTAGTTTCGGGGTTACTTTTGCCGTGCAAAAATACGCGACTTCGCAGGACGCTGCGCGCCAACAGGCCGCAGCCGCGGCGGCAATGCTTGAGCAGGAAAAATAAGTGACACTCTATACTTTTTTGTACACCGAACTACCCTGATTACCGCTAGGGTCAGAAAGAAGCTCGAGACCGGCGATTGGTTCGAAGAAATTCTCCACTGCGTAGTACGCTCCGTCTTTCTTGAGCACGCGCACGATCTCACTCAACATTGCCTTTTGGTCCGCGGGAGATTGAGGATAATGCCACCCATCGAATACGTGTTTTGACATAACATAATTAAATGATTCTGGTGGGTATGGCAGCTCTGCTATATTTGCTTTCTTGACGCCGGGTCCGCGTGGCTCGATATCTACGCCTTCCACGTCAAGGCCTCTTTTGCGTAAAAAGGTAAGAAAATTACCGTTGCCACTGCCTACTTCAAGAATTCTTTCTGTATGCGCCGGAGGCGGAACACCGCAATTCTGTAATTTTAGTAACATGCCGCGATAAAATAACTGCAAGGCGTTCTTATCTTCAATACCTCGACCGAAGGCCGGAACGTCATCGTGTGACATACGAAAAGTATACACAATTCTTTTGGCTTGACACATCCTTATACGACAGCAGTCTGGCGGACCACTACTCAATAGTTTGACGCGGGGCTTAAAACCTGTAAGATGCCTCATACAAGGCCAGAGAAAGCGGGCAGCTCAAAATAAACATTTGGGCGTCAGTCTTGCTGAGGTCGAAAACTCTCTTGGGGGCAACCCCAGCCTTGGTTAGAAAAGCGTTTTTTGTTTTGCAGATATGGCAAAAACTAAGCAAGAGAAAGGCGTCATCATCGACAAACTCGCGGAGGCCTTCAAGAACGGCGCGTCGTCGGTATTCGTACACTTCACGAAAGTAAGTGTTGCGGAGGAATCGGCAATGCGCCGCGCACTTCGCAACGACGGGGTCTCGTACTTTGTCGCGAAGAAGACGCTGATGCGCCGCGCGCTCGACACGATGGGTCTGAAACACGATGAGCTCCCGCTCGAAGGCGAAGTGTCAATTGCCTACGGTGGCGCGGACTCGACCGCGGCGTCGCGCCTCGTGCATGAATGGGGCTCAAAGCTCGTCGGCAAGCTCACTATTCTCGGAGGCATCTTCGAAGGCAAACTCGTGGGACAAGCGTACATGCAGGAGATAGCGACTATTCCGTCGATGCAGGTGCTTCGCGGCATGTTCGTCAACGTTATCAATTCGCCGATCGCGGGTCTTGCGATAGCTCTCAAAGCTGTTGCAGATAAGCGGGCGGCATAATATCGGGATTTACGAAATCCCGACATCAAAAAATATGGCAGATGAAACGGCAGTAGTGGCAGAAACAAAGGAAGTAGCGGTAGAAGTGCCGGCGAAGTTCAAGAAACTCGTCGAGGAAGTTGAGAAGATGACAGTCTTGGAACTGAATGAGCTCGTGAAGGTCTTGGAAAAGAAATTTGGCGTTTCCGCGCAAGCGGTTGCCGTCGCAGGCCCCGCAGCAGGTGCAGCCGCAGACGAGAAAACTGAATTCAACGTCGAGCTTACTTCTATGGGTGAGCAGAAGATAGCGGTCATCAAAATCGTGAAAGAAGTGCTCGGCCTCGGTCTCGCGGAAGCGAAGACGATGGTCGAAGGCGCTCCGATCATGATGAAGACCGATGTGAAGAAGGAAGATGCAGAGGCGTGGAAGAAAAAGATTGAGACGGCGGGCGGCAAGGTCACTCTTAAGTAACTTTCCGTATTCCAAAATGTAATCGCCCCCGACAATTTGTGTCGTGGGGCGATTTCACGTTGGCCCACAAGCGTTAACTCTTGAGCCAGCGCTTTCTTCGATAGAACTTCCGGCGGCTGCCACGCACTTTCTTTAGAAGGCGTTTCGCGGCATGCTGCTTCAACACTTGGCGCAAATCCGTATAGAACTTTTCCACTTGTCGCTTGGTCATAGGCTCTAAAGTATCCAGATGATAGAGCCGCTCGGGGCAGCTGAGATGCTTATCTCCCGAGTAATTCTTGACCAAAACAAGCGTGACGACTTTGCCCGTGCAAAGCAACAAACCGACGCGGCGATACGCTGGCTGCGGATGCGTTGGCTTTATGACGAGCAGCACGTCATCAATTCCGGAACCCGTCACGCGCAGGCAGGCCCCAAGTCGATACCCGTAGTTGCTCATTGCGAGACCTCGTTTGTTCTCGGTCGTTCAAGACCGTGGCCACAATATAGTTGATTTTAGGATATTTGCCATATGAGTTGACTGCCGACACCATACGAGGATAATGAACCTCTATGACCGATGACTTCCTCGGGAAATTCATGGGGAACGCATCACGCGCCAAGATAGTGCGTGTTTTCTCAATTGACCAATCAGGAGTCTTCACGCTCCCGCAGGCGGCGAAACGCTCCGGTGTCTCCCTGCGCACAGTCGCAAAGGAAATAAAAGCGCTCGAGCAGTGGGGAATATTGAAGCGGGGCAAATTCATGATAACGCTTGCTGGTGTGAACGGTATGAAGCGGGCGATAGGCGGCAGACAGAAAGAGCCGGCGTGGACGATTAATCCAGCATTCAAATACTTGCCCGCAATCTCCAAATTCGTGCACGAGGTCTCGCCAGTCAACCACAAGAGCATCGTTGTCGGAATGAAGCGGGCCGGGCGCATCACGGTTGTGGTGCTTTCCGGTTGCTTCATGGGCGACATGAGCCGGCCAGCCGATATAGTGATTGCGGCTGATGGCATAAACGAGAGGCGCCTCGAATCTGCTATCAGAGCGCTCGAGCCTCAAGTCGGGCGCGAGATTCGCTACGCGGTCTTCACAACCCCCGAATTCAAGTACCGTCTCACAACGCAAGACCGCCTCCTTCGGGAGACTTTGGACTATCCGCACCTCATCCTTCTCGATAAAACCAAGCTTTTGTAGACTCCCGATTTGTCCAAAATCGAAGCGATTGGTAACAAATCGCAGTCCTTTAGGGCAAATAAGGGGATTTTCGACCTTTTAGCCCGCTTTTTAGGGCCCGCCTGCCGGCAAGGCGGGTATCCACACGGTCTTCATAAGCCCCCTTCACAAAAAGGCACGGGTGCTATCATTAGTGCCATAAGTGGGGTCGAACCATCCTTTATAAACATTATCCATAATACTTAGTATTTATGATAGTTACGCAATCGGCGGATGTAGTGCAGGCATCCTTTACGGGCCTGTGGTTCACCGTTGTGCAGTATCTTCCCGCCATTCTCGCGGCCATCATCATTTTCGTGATTGGCTGGATTGTGGGGGTCATCCTCTACCGTATCGTAGTGGAAATCGTCAAGGTGCTTCGCATCGACGAGGCGCTTAAAGCCGCAGGTCTCAACGATGCCGCAAAAGAGGCAGGCTTCACGCTTGATATCGGGCGCTTCTTGGGGACTCTTGTGATGTGGTTCATCGTCTTGGTGTTCCTCGTTGCTTCGCTCGATATTCTTGGTCTCAATAGTGTTACTATTTTCCTTCAGCAGGTCGTCTTGCTCTACCTCCCGCAGGTCATCGTGGCAGTCCTTATCCTCATCCTTGGTGCCGTCGTCGCCGAGGTGGTGAAGGGCTTGGTCGCGGGCTCGGCCCGTGCGGCGGGTGCTCATGGTGCGAATCTCGCAGGCGCAGTCGCCAAGTGGGCGATTTGGACCTTCGCGATCCTTGCAGCGCTTGATCAGCTTGGTATCGCATCGACGTTCCTCCAGACACTGTTCACGGGGCTTGTGATAGCGCTTTCGCTCGCTTTCGGGCTCGCCTTCGGTTTGGGCGGCAAGGAAGCCGCGTCGCGTACCATTGAAAGAGTACGCTCCGAGATCGCGCATCATCACGACTAGCGTCTCGTTTTTGTTTTCTGTAGAGGCCGCGTCAGACGCGGCCTCTACTTTTTGGTACAATCCCTCCATGCAAGCGGTCATTCTCGCAGCGGGACGCGGTACGCGCATGGAAGAGCTCACCCATTCGGTTCCCAAGCCGATGCTTGATGTTGAAGGAAAGCCGCTCCTCGAATACAAATTCGAGGCGCTCCCCGATGAGGTCAATGAAGTGATAATCATCGTTGGTCATCTTGGCGGAGTAATCCAGAGACATTTCGGTAGCTCATACATCAATAAAAAGATCCTCTATGTAGAGCAGAAGGAACTCAACGGCACTGCCGGCGCACTCTGGTGTGCGAAGGATGTTTTGAAAGATCGTTTTCTCGTCATGATGGGCGACGACATTTATGCGAAGAGCGATATCGAAGCATGTATCGCGGAAGGCAATGTGTGGAGACTCTTGGTGCAACAGGTCCCGGAGATGCGTCGGGCAGGAGACGTGGAGCTCGATGAAGACGTGAACATCGCGGCTATCGTCGAGGGCGATAGGGGAACTACTCCAGGATTGGCGAGCACGAATATGTTTCTACTCGACACCAGACTTTTTTCTTGTCCTCTGGTGCCGAAACAGGCCGATAGCCTTGAATATGGCTTGCCACAAACGGTGCTCGCCGGAGCAAAAAAGCTGGGAATCCGATTTGAGCCCGTTTTTACGGACAAATGGATACAAATTACCTCGCCCAAAGACCTCGTAAAAGCGGCAGATATGCTCAAGAAGAAGGACGTATAATAGAAAGGATTTCCGCGGTAACTTGCTGCGGGGTAGTTGATTGCGGCCCGTAAGATACACTTGAAACCGTATGATCGAATTTCCGCGCACAGGATTGGATTCAATGAAGAAGGAGTTCGATATGTCCGAGCTGCGAACGAACTTTCTGCGAGAAGCGAAAGACATTAAAATTAAGGATGAAAACAGAAATGCCGAAGGCGCCTTACTAATTACTCCGAACGGTAAGAGATCCAATCTAAAAGAGGCATATTGGAGGATAGCTCGTACAAGCAGTTTCAAATCTTGGTTTGGTGACTGGGAAAGTAAAAGTTCGTGTAGCGTAGTTGTAGACGAGAATGGTGAACCGAAGGTAATGACACACCGCGCAGATAAAATGTTAACTGATGCATTGCCTCCGCGAGAGAAGTTTTCCGTCAGTAGTCGTTTTATGCACTTCACTTCAGAGTGGAAAGGTACTGAGTCGACGTGGCGATACGGCAAAGTTACTAACTTTGCCTTTCTCAACGCTCGTAAAATGCTTGACGCTGGAGCAGGCGGGATGAAGTATTACGATTACCCTAATTCACAAAGGGCTGGTTTTGTACACAATATCGACGACGATTTTCTGAAGTTTTTAATATCCAACGGATACGATGCGGCATATGCTTCCGGCGTTGATAGAGATAACTACACCGGACCCTTGATGTACACCGATGAATTGGTAGTCTTGAATCCACCTTCGCAGGTATTATTCATAGAATCCGTTAGGGATTCAGAATAGGTTCCAACGTCGTCCACGGCACCTCAATCTTGGGGGAAAATGCGGTCAGGTAGCGTTTTTGCTTGGGAAAAAAAGGGGGGGTCAAGTACCGCTTTCTTCCGGGCAACTTGCGACGCGGCGGGGAAGTGTTATCATACGTATGATTATACGTATAGTCGTGCGCATATGAAAACAACCACCACATTTACCAGCACCATTTCGCCGGAGTTAATCCGATGGATGGACAGCATCGCGAAATCTAAGAAGCGCACGCGCCGCTCTGTTTTGGAAGAAGCAATAAAAAGGTACAAGCGGGATGTAGCCCGTGAGTATCTGGAGGAAGGCTTTAAGCGGGCGGCGAATGATCCCGATGTCGTAGAAATGGCAGAGTGGGGCATGGGGGAGTACGCCAAGATGCTCAACAGCTTTGACGCATGAGGCAGGGCGATATTTGGATCGCTGATCTCGAACCGGTGCGGGGATCTGAACAAGGCGGCCGGCGGCCGGTTGTAATCATTTCCGGTAACCCCCTCAACAACGCCTTGCCTATCGTGATCGCCGTGCCATTATCCACCAAACTCAAATCGTATCCGACGTCCGTCCGGCTTCGACCGAACAACACGAATGGTTTGAAAAAAGAAACGGAAGCGTTGCCGTTCCAGGTTCGTACCATTGCGAAAGGCCGTCTCAAGCAACACGTCGGTAGCGTGAGGTCGAGTGAATTGCAGGAGGTCATACAAGGTCTCGTTTTTGTGCTAACGCACTAGGAAAATCAAGGAATAAGAGGCCTATCGGCGGTGATAGGCACCTGTGGACGGCCTATCGGAGGTGATGGGCACCCAGTAGGTGACTGTGCTCAATCACCTGTAGACGGGCATATCCACCTCTTGTCCACGGCCAAAATTTGACATGGTGTGGGGGCTCGCATATACTCTCTCGACGTATATGAATACGCTTAAAAGCTTCACGAAGTGGCGAGAGTAGCCGAGCTTAATAGCTTTGCGACTTTGGCCGCTTTCAAGCGGCTTTTTTCGTGGGATTGTACGTGAGATCGTTGAAAACTGAAGAGCGACAAAAAGAAAGAAAAACCCGCCGTTGTCGCGTCAAACGCGACTATGGCGAGGCAAAGAAAGAATCAAACGTTCCATGTTCGGTGTAGTCTACCGATATGGGATGCAGGAATGTCTCGACGACAACGTCGGGATGTAAAAACACAAAGCAAAAGAAAGTAGAAACATGTAAGATACGCGGTTCTTAGAATTCCTAACGGGAGTTCTGAGTAAGGGCGTGTGGTGGATGCCTTGACTGAAGAAGGCGATGAAGGACGCGGCTTAGCTGCGATACGCTTCGGGGAGGTGCTATGCAACCTACGATCCGGAGATTTCCGAATGGGGCAACCCTATATGGCAAACCCATATAACTTTCCACTTAAACGGTGGAAAGAGCAGACCTCGGGAAGTAAAACATTTCAGTACCGAGAGGAAAAGAGACCAACAGGTATTCCCTTAGTAGCGGCGAGCGAAACGGGAAAAGCACAAACTCAGCCTCAAAGCCGGATTGCCGATAGTGGTGATTCGACTTTGGGTATGGGGGTATAGGCTACAGCGTCCCCTGACCCTCTGACAAATATTGTCAGGAGGTCAGGAGGGTGGAGTTACAAAATGCTTAGTTAGTGGAACGCACTGGGAAGTGCGACCCCAGAGGGTAATAGTCCCGTACACGAAAACAAAGCATCTCTATGGCTGTAGTTCTTGAGTAGCTCGAGACATGGATAGCTCGGGTGAACACACCAGGACTAACTGGTAATGCTACATACTTCTTCAGATCGATAGTGAACAAGTACCGTGAGGGAAAGGTGAAAAGAACCCCGATGAGGGGAGTGAAATAGAACTGAAACCACATTTCTACAAGGAGTTGAAGAGGTGCTTGCACCTCGACAGCGTGCCTATTGAAGAATGAGCCAACGAGTTGATGCATACGGCTTGGCTAAGTGCCTCAAAGCATGGAGCCGTAGCGAAAGCGAGTGTGAATAGCGCGTTCGTCGTATGTATCAGACCCGAAGCAACGTGAGCTACCCATGAGCAGGATGAACTCTGTAGAAATACAGAGGGAGGTCCGAACCCATAGATTGTGCAACATCTCGGGATGACTTGTGGGTTGGAGTGAAAAGCTTATCGAACGTTGTAATAGCTGGTTCTCTCCGAAAAAGCTTTCGGGCTTGCGTCATGAATTGTAGGTGGGGGTAGAGCACTGGAAGAAGCGGACAGGCCGAAAGGCCGCTGC
>JAUSJH010000018.1 GCA_030647655.1 bacterium
CCGAGATCGATCATCTCACCTGACGCGAGGTCCACGCCGTAGCACTTTTGACAGACGCCTCGGTAGACTTTGCAGGTCATTGGTGAGCGGACGATGACTTCTTTGATACCTGCAGTGTCTTCTATTTTCTTGGCGTCGTCGCGAGTGAGCATGACATTGCGCTTGAAGATGACTTCAGTGCCGGCCATTGCATCCTCCGCGAGTACGCGGCCATTGACGCGATCAGCGAAACTGCCGCCGATGTTTTCCTTGCCCGGGCGCTTGATGAGAGCACCATCTTTGGTACCGCAATCAGCTTCCAAGATGATGACATCGTGTGACACATCGAAGAGACGGCGTGTGAGGTAACCAGCGCGTGCGGTGTTGAGCGCGGTGTCAGCGAGACCTTTGCGGGCGCCGTGTGTCGAGATGAAGTATTCGATCGGAGTGAGGCCTTCTTTCAAGCTGGATGTGATGGGGAATTCGATGATTTCTCCGCGCGGGTTCGTGATGAGACCTTTCATACCCACCATCTGGTGGAGCTGGACCACGGAACCGCGCGCGCCCGAGGTAATCATGTCGTGGACAGGGCCGTGCTCGTCGAGTGCGTCAACTACGTGCTTGCGGAGTTCTCCGGAGACCTTGCCCCATATCTCAATCGTCATGCGGCGGCGCTCATCTTCGGTGAGGAGTCCGCTCTGGTAGTTCTCGATTTCTTTCGCCGCCTTCTCGCGCCCCGCGCGGACCAGTTCTTCTTTCTGCTTAGGCACTACGACGTCCGAGATGGCCCACGTGATGCCTGCGTGAGTCGCATAACGGAAGCCGAACGCCTTAATCTTGTTGAGAATTACGGGGATGCCATCGAGCTTGTAGTGAGTGACGAGGTCCTGCACGAGTGCGCCCATGCGCTTGTTGGTAATCTCTTCGTTCAGGTACGGAAAATCGCTTGGGAGGACGGAGTTGAAGAGGAGGCGACCGACAGTCGTCTCGAATACACGCCCTCCGAACTGTGCATACTTTTTGTTCTCACTCGGCAAAACCTTTATCTTCGCGCGCAAATCGATAGCGCCGAAGTCGTACGCGGTGATGGCGGCATTGGTGGAAGGATGCGCTGTCCCCTCGCCTTTCGCTTTTTCGATAGCACGCGTCATCCAGTAACAGCCGAGCACGATGTCGAGGAGCTTCGAGGCGACGACGACGTCCCCGGACCCCGGCTTCAAGACGTTCTTGTTGGCCGACATGATGAGTTTCGCTTCAAGCTGTGCGGCTTCCGAGAGTGGCACGTGGACGGCCATGGCGTCACCGTCGAAGTCGGCGTTGTATGCGGGACAGACAAGCGGGTGCACCTGAATCGCATTGCCTTCGATGAGAACGGGGCGGAATGCTTGGATTGATTGACGGTGCAGAGTCGGTGCGCGATTCAAGAGCACGTATTTATCCTTTATCGCCTCTTCAAGGATGGGCCAGACCTCCGGCGCCTCATCTTCGATGAGGCGGCCGGCGCCGCGGATGTTGTAAGCAAGCTCGCGCGCAAGGAGTCCTGCGATTACGAACGGGCGGAAGAGCTCCAAAACCATGTGCTTCGGCAACCCGCATTCATCGAGTGCGAGATCCGGTCCGACGACGATGACCGAGCGACCGGAGTAATCCACGCGTTTTCCGAGGAGATTCTGGCGAAGATACCCGTGTTTGCCTTTGAGGTAATCAGCGAGCGACTTTAAAGCACGGCGGCGGCCTCCCAAGATCCCAAGCACGCCCGCGCCGCGACGCATCGAGTTGTCGAGAAGCGCGTCTACGGCTTCCTGCAAAATCCTTTTTTCATTGCGCAAAATCACCTCAGGCGCGTGTATGGCGAGGAGTCGCTTCAAGCGATTGTTGCGGTTGATGACGCGACGGTAGAGATCGTTCAAATCCGAGCTCGCGTGGCGGCCGCCTTCGAGTGCGACCATTGGGCGAAGCGCCGGCGGCACGACGGGGAGGCGCGTCAGGAACATCCATTCTGGGCGCACCCCTGCCCGTTGCAGACTTTCGGCGAGCCCCAAGCGTTTGCGCAGTTTGTCGCGATCGGCAACGCCGGACTTCTCGTACTGTTCTTTCACTTTCTTGATGAACTGTCCGATGTCGATGTGTTTCAAAATATTGTAGAGAGCCTCGGCTCCGATGAGGGCACGGAACATTGCGCCATATTTGACGGCAAAGAGGTGATACGACGCCTCGTCCAAAACGGCACCCATGCGGATGGACTCGATCTCTTTCTTCGCCTTTGTGGCGCGTTCCTTAAGATCGGTTTTCACCTCGGCGCTTGCGGCCGATTTGTTCTTGGTCTGGAATTCCTGCTCGAGATCTTTCAAAAGTCTGTCGCGCTCTTTCTCATCCACGTGTGTCACGATGTATCCTGCAAAATAGACGACCTTCTCCACCTCGGCGGCAGAAAGGCCGAGCATCAAGGCAATGCGTGATGGAATACCGCGCAAAAACCAGATGTGGGAAACCGGAGTCGCGAGATCGATGTGGCCCATGCGCTCTCTTCGCACGATAGCACGTGTAATCTCTACACCGCACTTCTCGCAGGTAATGCCGCGGAAGCGGATACCGCGGTATTTGCCGCAGTAACATTCATAATCTTTTTCCGGACCGAAAACGCGCTCGTCGAAAAGACCGTTCTTCTCGGGGCGCTGGGTTCGATAGTTGATGGTCTCGGGCTTTGTTATCTCGCCGAAGCTCCACTCCAAAACGCGATCTGGTGCCGCGAGACGCATCGCGACTGCTTCGAAATCTTGCGGAATCATATCTTTCTTTTTCATAGCCATAGGAATTTTGATTAGAAGTTCTGCGAACCGCCTTTAAATTCGATGTCGATACCCAAGCCACGCAAGTGCCGGACCAAGACACTGAAAGTGGCGGGGGTGTTCGACTCTTCAATGCGTTTTCCGGAAACGATGGCATCGAACGCGGCGCTTCTTCCGAGGATGTCGTCGGATTTAATGGTGAGGATTTCGCGCAAGCTGTATGCGGCACCGTAGCCCAAGAAGGCCCAGACTTCCATTTCCCCCACGCGCTGACCGCCATTCTGTGCTTTGCCGCCCAAGGGTTGCTGTGTCGTGAGCGAGTAGGGGCCGATGGAACGCATGTGGATTTTGTCCTCAACCATGTGGTGGAGCTTCAAGATATACATGACGCCTACGGAAACCGGCTGTGCAAAAGCTTCGCCGGTGCGTCCGTCGAAGAGAATGCGCTTGCCTGTTTCGGCAACGCCGGCGGCCTTTAGCTCGCTGCGGATCTCTTGTTCGGTAGCTCCCGCAAATGATGGCACAACTGCCTGATAGCCGAGCATGTCGGCGGCAAGTCCGAGATGGAGCTCGAGGATTTGCCCCAAGTTCATACGCGAAGGAACGCCCAACGGAGTAAGAATGATGTCCACCGGATTCCCTTCCGCGTCGAACGGCATGTCTTCCTCGGGAAGAATGCGCGAAATGACACCCTTGTTGCCATGCCGGCCCGCGAGCTTATCGCCCACCGAAATCGTGCGGAGCTGCGCGACCTCGACGTGCACACGCTTTATGACGCCGCTTTCGAGCTGGTCGCCGGTCTCGCGCGAAAATATCTTGACACCGATAACGCGGCCGCGTTTCCCGCCCTCCATACGAAGAGAGGTGTCTTTCACGTCTTTCGCCTTCTCGCCGAAGATCGCGTGTAAGAGCCTTTCTTCGGGCGTGAGCTGCGTCTCGCCTTTCGGCGTTACTTTGCCGACCAGAATATCTCCCGAGCGGACTTCTGCGCCGATACGAATAATGCCGTCTTCGTCGAGATTACGAAGCTTGAATTCGCTGACGTTCGGAATGTCGTGGGTCGTAACTTCCGCACCAAGTTTGGTGTCCCTTACGACGCAAATAAACTCTTCCATGTGTATGGAAGTGAAGCGTGCTTCCTTGGCGAGACGTTCTGAAATGACGATGGCGTCCTCGAAGTTGGCACCGAACCACGGCAAAAAGGCGACGCGTACGTTCTGACCGATGGAGAGCTGGCCGCCGACCGAAGTGGATGTATCGGCAAGAAGGCCGCCCTTTTTCACCGTGTCGCCGACAGATACGGCGGGGCGCTGGTGGAAAGTGGTAAAGCCGTTGGTTCGGGAGAAATTGACGAGTGTGTGTTCTTTGGTCTTTCCTTCTGCATTTTTGACCTTTATCATTTGAGCGTCTGCATACACGACCTCACCTGCCTCTTCTGCAAGGACAAGGCGGCCCGAATCGCGTGCCGCGGCGGCCTCCACTCCGGTTGCAACGACCGGTGCCTCGGGCACCACGAGCGGGACCGCCTGCTTTTGCATGTTCGAACCCATGAGGGCTCGGTTGGCGTCGTCGTTCTCGACAAAAGGAATGAGCGAGGTCGCAACCGAAAAGGGCTGATTGGTGGCAACCTCCATGAAATCCACCTGCTCGCGCTTCACGAGGGTCGGATTCCCTTCGCGCCGCACTTCCACCATTTTTACCGAAATGTGACCGTCCTCATCGCGCGGGGTCGCCGCGTGCGCGATAGCATACTGTTCTTCCTCGAGTGCATTTAGATAAACGATACTTTTGGTCACTGTTCCCTTCTCGACTTTTGCATATGGGGTTTCGATGATGCCGAATTCGTTGGGACGCGCGTAGAGCGACATGTGCAATACGAGCCCGATGTTCTTGCCTTCGGGAGTGTGGATGGGGCAGACGCGGCCGTAGTGCGAGGAGTGCACATCGCGGACCTCGAGACCTGCACGCTCCGAGGTAAGCCCACCGCGCCCGAGTGTCGAGAGCGTGCGCAAGTGCTCGATCTCGTCGAGCGTATTGTATTGCTGCATGAGCTGAGAGAGTTGGTCGGTCGTGAAAAATTCCCGTATCGCCGCTTGAAACGGGCGTGGATTGATGAAGGAAACCGGATTGGTGGTCTCCGCGTCTACCATCGCCATACGGTCCTGAATGTTGCGCTTCATGCGTGAGAGTCCCACGCGCATGCGGCCCTCGAGAAGCTCGCCTGCAAAACGCACGCGTCGGAAGCCAAGGTGGTCAATATCGTCTGCCTGAGCGAGCGGGTCGGCGTTCAATTCGGCGATGTGGGTGATGATGCGAACGATATCGGAGAGCGTGAGCGTCGAATTAACGAGATCTTTTTCAGAAATGCCGAGGCCGAATCTTCGGTTGAAATGAAAGCGGCCGACGCGGGAGAAATCATAGCGATCCCCCGAGAGGATGGATTCCACGTGAGCGCGGGCCGACTCGGGTGTTGCTATGTCGCCATCGCGGAGCCTTCTATAGATCTCGACGAATGCCTCCTCGGGCGTCATCGCATGGTCATGTGCGAGTGTCGACGCAACCGCGTCCCGAGCGAGCGGGGACTTTTCAAATGCAGAGAGTATTTTCTTCTCGGTCGCGAGTCCCAAGACGCGCAAAAGCGAAGTTACCGGAAACTTCCGCTTACGGTCTATCTTAACGTAAATGCCTCCATCCGCGTCGGATTCTATTTCTATCCAGACTCCGCGGGCGGGAATTATCTTGGCGGCAAAATAATTGTTGCCTTTGTAGGGAATGGACTCGAAGAAGACGCCGTACGAGCGCGCAAGCTGCGGCACGACGATTCTCTCGACACCGTTGATGATGAACGTGCCGTGCGGTGTCATCCATGGAAAATCTGCAAGGAAAATCTCCTGTTCCTTTTCATCTCCCGTCGTTTTGTTCTTCAAGCGGACGACCATCGAGAGCGGCGCTTCGTAGGTGCGCATGGCGCGCTTCGCGTAGTGCTCGTCCCAGCGCAGTTCACCGAAAGTGAATTTCACCAGCTTCAATTCGAACTTCTTTGCGGAGTGGTCGGTGATAGGGGAAAACTCCTTGAAGACACGCTCCGCGCCACCCTCCACGAATTGTCGGAAGGATGCGATCTGACTCTCGACGAGCGAGGGGAATTTGACGAGCGGCTCTCGGAATTTGCCGAAGTATTTCTGCGGTCGCATTTTTGTCTTCGCCATGGTTGCAACAGGCTACCCGTGGGGCGCCAGAGGCGCTCCAGGTGTGACTTCGGTTATTAAATTTTCGTATATATGAGACTTTGTCTCATGCTGCCTGCGTCGCTCGGAAATTAAAATGCAAAGCATTTTCATTTCACTCGCTATCCTCGGCAGAACAAATGCATCTTTCGATGCTACCCTACTTTTCTCCAAAAGCGCAACCGCAACTCAATCAGCTCTTGAAATGTCCGCAGAGTATAAGCGAGGTGCTCTGGAGTGTCAAGCGTTTTCGGGCTACTTGTACTTTTGTACCTTTGTAAGCATTATAACGAGCTCTTTTGCAGTGCCATCTGACATTTGAGCTTCTTCTTCATGGGGTCTATGTCTCACATTTCCCGTAGCGAAGAGGCCCTCAAGTTCTTTCCAGAGAAGTGTGGCGCGCGAAGCATATCCCTCCTGCACTGAAGCGACATAATAATCATAGGGTTCTGCTTCGTGATAATCCTTTGCGGGAGTGATACCTATGGCGCCGATAATGTTCCAGTATAATGTCCGCGCTGTACTCCAGCGCTTCTGTAAAATAACGTTAGCACTCGCGTTTGACTGACTTTCTGAATCTCCCGTATTTTTTCTCTGAAGATCCTTGGCTAATTCTAGTGCCGCTTTTTTGAATAGTTCCTGCCGCTGCAATTCGAGTGAGTTCTGTTGAAGCGACTGGGGCTTTTCTGGATTCATGTTGTATATATTACCTCCGCGTGCGTTTTTTCCACTCCTCTATCTTGGCGTGGTGGCCGGATTTGAGGACCTCCGGCACCTTGTACTTTTTGCCTTTCCAGACCAAAACATCAGGACGTGTGTAGACCTCGGGGCTTGATACGCGGCTCGCTTCGAGCGATTCGGCTTTACCCAAGACGCCGGGGACAAAGCGCGAGATGGCATCAATAACGGTTGCCGCGGGAAGCTCGCCGCCAGTCAGAACGTATGGGCCGACGGAGACTTTCTTCGCTTTGAGTATTTTTTGTACGCGTGCATCCACGCCCTCGTAGTGCCCGCAGATAAAAAGAATGCCTTTCTTTTTTGAGAGCTTCTTCGCCATCGCCTCGTCGAACAACTTCCCATCGGTCGAGAAAAATATCTTTTCGACACCTTCCTTATTCCCTATCGCCTTGTGTGCCGCTCGCAACACGCCGTCGGGTTCCAAGACCATCCCAGGTCCACCACCATACGGTCGCCTATCCACACGACCGTATTTGTCGCGGGTGAATTTCTTCGGGTCGTAATATGAAATCTTTATCTTCTTCGCCGCGAGCGCGCGGCCGATGATTGAGCTCTTGAGATATGGCTCGATGGATTCGGGAAATAAACTGATTATGTGAAAGTGGAGCATGGTATTCCGTGGTGTGGTATCCTTTATCTTATGGGAAAACTCATCTTATTTCTGTGGTCGCTAGCGGGAAGCATGGCTTTGCAGATGGGTTGGATTGTAGCGCTTGGGCTTATAGACATTGCAAAGGGTGTAGCGCTCGATTGCCCTCAATTTAGTTTTTGGGGACCAACTGTACATAATGTCTGCTCATTCGGAGAATATATGTCCTACTCAATAACGTGGGTAACGATGATTAACGTACTGTCTCTCGGCCTCCCTACACTAGTCATCACGCTGGTGCTTTTCTTAATTTTACTGTTCGTCCAAAAAATTCGATCGATTGCTACTCCCCCTTCAAATCCTTGATGACGTCGTCCACCGTCGTGTCGCGCACGTAGGGCTTGGCGGGGCCCGAGTCAATTTCGCCTGCGCCACCCATACTGCGCTCGCCCCGCCCTTCGCGGGGCTCGCTTCCCTCCGGCTCTTCAATCTTGAGATTGACCCGCGCATCGTTCTTCATCCCGACCACGCGCAAGACGGTGCGGATGGCTTTGGCGGTCGCACCAGAGCGGCCGATGACCTTGCCCATGTCGTCTTTGTGCACCGAGAGCGTGAGAAGGACTCCCATCTCATCCACCGTGCGATTAATCTTTACGTCATTCGGATTGTCAACCAATGCCTTTACCACATAGTCCAAAAATTTCTCATCTTGTTCCATATCTGAATTGCTATCTTCTAATGGTCTTTTTAGTATACCTTATGCGGCCGGCGTCTCCACAACATCAGGCGTTTTCTTTTCTACCACTGGCTCCTCTGGTTTTGCCTCTTCGGCAGGAACTTCTGCGGGCGTCTCTGCGGGAGCTACAACTTCTTCCTTCTTCGCCTCGCCAGAGCCTTCCTCGCCCGTAGTAGCTTTAGCAGAGTCGGGGGCGACGGCGGGTGCTGGTTCTTTGTATTTCGGAAGTACGTTTATCTTCTTCGCATTCAAAATGCCGAGCGAGACAAGCATATTGTGCACCGTGTCCGACGGCTTGGCGCCTACCGACATCCAATATTTGATGCGTTCGGCATTGAGTACGCGCTCCTTGGTCTTGGGGTTGTAGGTGCCGACTTTCTCTACGACGTTGCCTGTCTTGGGACCCTCAGTGTGTTCCACTACGACAATGCGATATGAAGGCGTATTTATGCGCCCCGTCCTTTGCATTCGTATCTTCAACATATGTCGCGACACTGTACCCCATGAGATAAAAATAGTCCAGTTTATTTACCCTGACATTCAGGTACGTGCGGCGCGCTACTTTGTTCAATATTCGGAATGACTTATCTCACGGGGTGTACCAGATAACTATATAAAATCAACGGCCGGCGCCCCGCAGTGGGCGCCGGCACATGACACGTTGTCAGCCGTGCGAAAAGCGGTCGTCAGGCAACGAAGGGTCGGAGGCCCCGAGCTCCGGCCGATCCGGAAACGGAAACTGATCCGCAGGCCGTTCGACTTTTTCGAAGTCCTCCGCCGGCAACCAGCCACCGTAGCCGATGTGCAGTCCTGCCAACAAGACCTTCCAGCCGTCTCTGCCGAGCATCACCGCGTCAACGGTGTAGTTATCTCGAACCGGCATATGGACGCCCGCCTTCGGACGCACTTGGTCGTCGGGGTCGAATGGTACTCTCTGACCCTCCATGACACCTTCTCTCGCTCGGCGAACATGCGACGCATGTTCTCCCAACCGAGCTTCCGACGACACTCTACGCTTCGTATGTTATTTGGCAACCTTTTCCGCCTCCTCTAATTTCACCGACAACAACTTTGATACGCCGTCCTGCCCCATGGTGACGCCATAAAGCTCGCCGGCGGCGGACATGGTCGCCCTATTGTGGGTGATGACGATGAGTTGTGATTTTGCCCCAAGTTCTTTTATCATGTCGGCGTAGCGCTTTGAGTTGGCTTCGTCGAGCGCGGCGTCGGTCTCATCAAGAATTAAAAACGGTGGGGGATTCACTTGGCTCATAGAAAAGATGAGTGCGATGGATGTAAGCGCACGCTCGCCGCCCGAGAGCACTTCGAGCCCGCGGATTTTCTTTCTCGGGAGCGAGACATCAATAGAAAGACCGGCATATAACTCTTCTTCTTCATCAATCCCTTCTTCGCCATCGTCATCCTCCTCACTTTCCGTGTCAAGGACGGTCCTTGACACGCGGCGGCGGGGCTCCTCGACCTCGAGCTTGGCGTAACCACCCCCGAACAATTTATTGAAGAAGCCTTTGAGCGCTTCGTTGATGTGCTTTAGCCCTTCGGTGAATCGAGCGTCAATGGTCTTTTCCAGCTCGGCAATGATGTCCTCGAGTTTCCCAGCCGAAGATTCGAGGTCGGCGAGTTCCCTCGCAAGAAATTCTTCGCGCTCTTTAGTCTGTTTGAATTCCCGCACGACGGCATCCCCGCTCCCCACCCCCGATTCCTCTATTTTTATCTTCAAGCGCTCGATATCGCGGCGGCGCTTATCTTGTCGTTTCCTATCTTCCTCGAGAAGTGCACCTTCCGGCACTCCTGCCTTCTCCCAACCATGCACCGCTTCTCCGATGAGTGCGATGCCTTCCCGCACTTCTTCCTCGAATCGCGCGCGCAAAATCGCGAGTGCGGTGCGTGCGCTCGAAACGGCGCCGAGTTTGGCTTGCGCCTCACGCACCTGTCCCTCCAATTCCACCAAGTCGCGCTCGGCAGTGAATCCTGCCTCGCGCGCTTCCGCAATTTTCTTGCGTAGTGTTTCCAGCTCACCCGCGAGCGCCGTTTCCTCTTTGCGCACGCGCTCAAGTGAATTCGCGAGCGAATTCACTTGCTGGCGCACTTCTTCGTTGGTCTCGGGTGCCGAGCCGGAAAGCCCGTCGACAAAAGCCTTGATGCGCTCACGAATCTGTCCGAGACGGCTTTTGAGCTTCACTATATCGGTCTCCCGCTCGGCTTCTGCGACAGTCAGAGAAAGCTCGCGCGCGAAGCTACGCACATGCGGCACGGGGACTATCTGCTCCACAGTGATGGTGTTGGCCTCGAGTGCTCCTTCGGCGCGTCCGAGCTCTCGGGTGAGTTTTTCACTCTCGCGACGCGCCTCCGATAGTTTCCCTTCCCGCTCCGACAACTTCTTTTGCAACTCTTGCAGGGCGCCTTGCCCCGCCGAAGCTTTTGCCGAACGGGTTTGCGAGACCGATTCGTTTAACTTTTTCAACTCGTGCACTTGTGCCTGTTCTTCTTGGCGAAGCCGTGCGTCTTCCTGCGTAATCCACGCGTTCTCGCGCGCGAGGTAGTCACTCAATTTCACAGCAAGCTCTTCCTTCATCTCACGGGCTTTCTCTATCTTTTCCACCTGCACGCGCAAGAAATTGATGTGCGGCGCGAGCTCGCGCCGGAGCGATTTTGTCTTATCGATATTATTCCCTGTCTCCTCGAGTTTGCGCTTGCTCTCCGCTTTCTTGTGCTGGTAGAGCTTCAGGCCGAGCGCGTCTTCCACCATCTCTCTGCGCTCGCGCGGGTGCGCATTCAATATCCTGTCCGCCTCACCTTGCGAAATTATCTGATAGCCCGAGCCGCCGATATTCGCTCCAGCGAGGAGGCGGGTGACGTCTTTGAGCCGCACCTGCGTGCCGTTCAACAAATACTCATTTTGCCCGTCGCGATAGACGACACGTTCCACCGTGACCTCCTTGAAGTCCAAATCCAAGAGGCGTTTTGAATTATCAAAAACCACTTTCACCCCCGCGCGATTCATGCGCGGCAAGGAAGGCGAGCCGCCCCAGATGAGGTCTTCGCCGCGCTTGCTTCTCATGGATTTCATCGATTGCTCGCCCAAGACGAAACGGAACGCCTCCGCGACATTGGACTTGCCCGAGCCATTCGGCCCGACAGCGGCGGTGATAGGGGACCCGAATACGAGCTCGGTCTTTTTGCCGAACGACTTGAATCCAGACAGTTCTATTGATTTCAAACTAAGAAACATTGATACCCATTGTACCAAACCTAAAAGCGAGCCTTGGCATTTGTATTTCTCAACCTTAAGCGAGCGCGGATGTTCCCTTTTGCCGTCTTCGTAGCGCCGACGGGCGCGAGACCGAGCGCTGGCCTAGCAAGGCCAGACAGCGACGGCAAAAGGGAACATCCGTCGAGCGCCCCCTACCATCCCTTCGCCGCAAGGGCTTTCTGCGCGGCATCCTGCTCCGCTTCCTGCTTTGAGCGGCCGGAGCCTTCTGCGACTTTTTCCTCTCCGATGTAAGCGCCGACGACAAACACCTTGTTGTGGTCGGGGCCGGACTGGTCCATCAGCTTGTACGTCGGGGTCACGCCGTGTTTTTCTTGCGCGATTTCCTGCAGTTTGCTCTTGGCATCCTGCCACAAGCGCTTCTCGACGACCTCATCGGTCTTGTGAAAAATCTGAGTCGCAATAAAGCTCTTTGCCGTTCCGTATCCGGAATCAAGATATAAAGCACCTATCAAGGCCTCGAATGCATTGGCAAGGATTATCTGTCGAGCGCGGCCCATGTCGCGCGCTTCGCCACGACTAAGCAGAAGATATTCATTGATGCCAAGTTTGGTGGCGGCGTCCGCAATGCTCACAGTATTCACAAGAGCCGCGCGGTAAGCGGTCAGGTCACCTTCGGGCTTGTCGGGATATTTGGCATACAAAAATTCCGTGACTACGAGTTCCAAGACGGCGTCACCGAGGAATTCCAGCCGCTCATTGTGTTCGCGGCCGGCGCTTCGATTTTCGTTGAGGTGCGAGCGGTGCGTGAAGGCTTGCTCAAGAAGCTCCTTCTTGTTGAACACATAGCCAATCTTAGTCTCAAAGGATGCTAGATCCGCCATATTTATTTCCGGCGTGAACGCGTCGAGCGCTCTACCGGAGCAGGCTTCGCCCGTGATTCTACGACTGATGGCTTTTCTTTTTGCGCCAGTACGTTGATGGCGGGCACGATTATCTTCAATGTGTCGTCATAGAAATTCAAGTCTCCGACGGCCGAAAGAGGGAACCACTGCGCGTCGTCAAGGCCTCCGCTCGAGCCCAGACGTAGTTCACTAAAAGGGGATTCTGCGAGAAAATAACTCACGCGCTTGCGTTTCTTGCCTCCATCTATCTTGGAATCGTTCGCGATATACTCATTGACCCCGAGTTCCTGTACTATTTTTATATCGAGACCCATTTCTTCTTTTATCTCGCGAACAGCACCGGCTTGTATATCCTCCCCTTCTTCTATCTTTCCCTTGGAAAGCGTCCAGTGACCGAAAATATCGTGTACGAACGCGAGATACGTCTCCCCTTCCGAGCGAGCGTAGACGACGGCGCCGGCTAGGTGTTCGGTCGGCATCTTAGCTGGTTTACTCCCCGTTTCCTTGCGCACTCCCCCTTCATTTTTGCCCGGCTCGCCCAATTCCACGTAGACGGCGCCGAGAACTCCGTTCACGAAGCGGCCCGACGAATTACTGCCGAATGCTTTGGCGAGCTCTATCGCCTCGTTGATTGCAACCTTGGCCGGAACCTGTGTTCTGTCCGCGAAAAGAAGCTCGGTCAAGCCCAATCGCAGGACGTTGCGGTCGATGGCGCTTATCTTATCGATGGGCCACTCGGGTGCCGCACGGATGATGACCTCGTCTATTTCATTCTGCTTCACTATCGCCGTCTGTAGGAGATTCTTCATGAACGGCATATCGCTCTCGCGCGCGCCGAATTCCTTTCCATAGTCGGCAAGGCGCGAGAATCCTTCGTCGTTAGTCATTTTCCCCTCCGAAGCATCGCGCTCAAAAAGCACTTGGAGAACCACCGAACGAGCAAGGTGCCTATTTGCCATACACGAAGAACAACTTCACTGCTTCAGTATACACAAGAAAATAAAGAACAAACGAAAACGGGTGTGTATTAAGTTTTCGCTGGTTCTTTTTCTTTTGTCTCGGCGGTTTGCCCGCTCGCGCGCAATTCTGTTTGCTTGCGCTTATCACGGCGCGCATCACGCTTGGCGCGTGCGACGATATCAATAATTACATTGCCATTGTACTTGCCGCACTCCGGACACGCGCGATGCGACATACGTGAGGCGCCGCACTCACACTTCGCAAGGCGCTGACCCGCAATTGCGTGGTGGCTCCGCCGCATAGCGGTCTGGGAGCGATTTCTGCGCATTCGTACAACCATAATCCGCAGTCTACTGCGGAAAGTAACAAATATCAAGTTTCAAGTATCAAGAAATCCTCTTCTTCTAATTGAAACTATTTTATTTGTTTGATACTTGCTACCTGTTACTTGATACTTCCGCTGACAAAGTCCGAGCAAAACGATGTCCGGTGTAGCGGACACAAACCATGCTTGTGTATCATTTTTTGATGCCGCGGCGTGCCGTAGCCTTTGTGAGCACGAAAATCGTATGCGGGATATTTCTCTGCGAGTCTCTGCATCAATCTGTCGCGCGTGACCTTGGCGGCGATGGAAGCGAGCGAGATGACGGGCTCGGATTCGTCTCCGCGGATGATGGTCTTTTGCACGGTGAATATTTCCGGCGCGCGCAAGCTGCCATCAAGGCGGATTTCGCACTGCTCCGGCGTAGCATCAAGCTTGATGAGACAGCGCGTGAGCGCCGAGTGAATAGCAAAGACGATGCCGCGGCGGTCTATTGTCCCCGCGGCAGAAAAAGAAACCGAAAAATCCAACATGCCCGCCTGCCGCATTGCACGCAACTTTCTATACCACTCTTCGCGTGCAAACGGCGTCAACTGTTTTGAATCCCGCACACCTTTCAAGATTTTCCAATCAAAATCGTGCGGGACCATGACCGCGCCGACGGCAACGGGGCCCGCGAGCGGCCCCCGCCCCGCCTCATCGATGCCTATGAGATATCTCACCCATTAATCATAACAACAAACAGGACCGCGACACCGCCGCGGTCCTGCAAACACGGAAATTGGACTCGGCTTCAGCCTTGTCCGGTGCCGGGCTCAACAACGCCAACTTGACCCTTGACACGCCGTTGGCCATCGCCTTTGCGTGTTCCCGGCACCAAGCCCGCTGGGTTGTGCGGGTCGTAGGATTTGTCCTGATCACGATAGATCCTGCTCGCGCCGATGTGGTGAGTTTCGCCCCCCAGAGCTGCACTTCTTTCGACAACCAGATCCTTATCCTTCCTCTTCTTCGCCATGATCTACTTCTCCCGATTAGGATTCAAGTCTGGCGACTGCCGCCTGACCTGTAGGCACGCATATTCAAACAACCAGACCGCACTCTAAATGTCGGCTTGAAAGAAGTCAAAGCCTGTCTGCGCAGGCAGATGGGGAAAACTCGCGATGATATACTCTCCCTGCATGTCGTCCGCCTTTGCTAAAGCTTCGGCGGGACAAGCGCGCGCACTATGAAAACTGATTTTGTGCACTTGCATACTCATTCGCACTATTCCCTTCTTGAAGCACTGCCAAAAATCCCCGACCTTGTTGCCACGGCCAAGATTGATGGGCAGGAAGCGCTCGCACTCACCGACAACGGCAATCTCTACGGCGCAATAGAATTTTACAAGGAGTGCACGGAGAACGATATCAAGCCTATTATCGGCGTTGATTTTTTCGTGGCGCCCCGCACGCGGCACGACAAAGAACACCGCGTCGACGACCACACTTCACGGCTCGTACTTCTGGCGAAAAACGAGGTCGGATATCGCAATCTTCTCCAGCTCGTCTCCACATCGCACCTCGAAGGTTTTTATTATCGCCCGCGTATTGATTGCGAGCTCATCGAGAAACACCGCGAAGGCCTTATCGCCATTCTTCCTTCTTTCGGCGGAGAACACGCGAAACTTTTGCGCGATGGCAATACGGAGCGCGCGCGCGAAATGCTGGATTGGTACAAGAAAATATACGGAGAGGAGCTCTTTTTGGAAATAACTCGTCATCCGGAGATAGACGGTCACGAGAAACAGATGCAGGCGCTTATCTCGCTCGCGCACGACGCAAACGTACCGATTGTCGCCGCCCACGACACGTATTACCTGAAACAGGAAGATGCGCTCGCGCGCGAGCTCGTCGTGAAGATTCGCACAGCCACCGTCTTGAATCGCGACTTCGAACAAAGTGCCCATGACTTCTCATTTATCCCCCGCGCGCGTGCCCTCGAGCTCTTTGCCGATATTCCAGAAGCACTTGAAAATACCGCCCGAATCGCCGAAATGTGTGAGCTCAAATTAAAGCTCGGTAAAGCCATATTCCCCGGCTTTCCGGTCCCCAAAGGTTCTAGTGACGATATAGAGCTGCGCATACTTGCCGAGAGTGGAGTCAGCGAGCGTCAGATGAAAGACACACCGGAATTACGCAAGCGCATTGACTATGAACTCAAAATAATTGCCGACAAAGGCTATGCCTCGTATTTTCTTATCGTCGCCGATCTCCTGCGTCATGCGCGCTTGACCGGCATTTTCACCAACACACGCGGCTCGGCAGCGGGCTCCCTTGTCTCGTACCTCTCCGGCATTACGACGGTTGACCCTATCGAATTCAACATGCCGTTCGAGCGTTTTCTCAATCCTGAACGGCCGTCCGCGCCGGATATCGACATGGATATCGCCGACAACCGGCGCGACGAGCTCATCGAATATGTGCGGCACAAATACGGCGAGGACAAGGTGGCGCAAATCGGCACGTTCGGCACGATGATGGCGCGCGCCGCGGTGCGCGACGTCGCACGCGCGCTCGGACATCCCTACGGTCTAGGCGACACGATTGCCAAGCTCATCCCCTTTGGCAAACAGGGATTCCCCGTCACGCTCGAGAAAGCCCTGAAAGACACACCAGAGCTTGCGCAGATGTACAAGACAAGCGCCGACGCGCGTGAGATTCTCGACCTCGCGCAAAAGATAGAAGGGAACGCGCGTCACGTCGGTGTACACGCCGCCGGAGTCGTCATCGCGCCCACTGCCGTCAGTGATTTCTCCCCCATCCAAATAGACCCGAAGGGCAACCACATCATCACTCAATACGACATGTACAGCATAGCCGATGAGTATGGCGGCATCGGTCTCCTGAAATTTGATATCCTCGGCCTCACCAACCTGTCGGTCTTGGCGGATTCTGTGGCAAGAGTGAAGGTGCGGCTTGGTCTTGACGTGGACCTCGACAAGATCCCGCTTGACGACAAAAAAGTGTACGAACTTCTCACGCGCGGCGAAACACTCGGCGTCTTCCAAATGGCAGGCAGTGGCATGACCTCCTACCTCAAAGACCTGAAGCCCACGGTAATCCATGACATAAACGCAATGGTGGCGCTCTACCGCCCCGGCCCAATGGCATTCATTCCAGAGTATATCGAGCGCAAGAAGGATCCCGCGCGCGTGAAATATCTCGATCCGCGCATGGAAGAAATACTAAAGCCGACATATGGCGTCCTCATTTATCAAGACGACGTCATGATGATAGCGGTTCAGCTCGCCGGCTACTCGTGGGGCGAGGCCGATAAACTCAGGAAAGCGATGGGGAAGAAGATACCCAAAGAAATGGCCGCCCAAAAAGAGAAATTCGTCTCGGGCTGTGCCGCGGGTGGCATGAAGAAAGATGTGGTGCAGAAATTGTGGGAACAGATAGAAACATTCGCCGCCTACGGCTTCAACAAGGCGCACGCCGCTAGCTACGGCAACCTAGCGTACAAGACGGCATACATGAAGGCCAACTTCCCCATCGATTATATGGCTGCGGTCTTGACCGCCGACGCGGGCGACGTGGAAAAGATAGCGGAGGTGGTCGCGGAGTGCAAGCGCATGGGGATTAATGTACTCCCACCTTCGGTTAATGAGAGTAAAGGAAATTTCACAGTCAAAGATGAGAAAAATATACGCTTCGGACTCTATTCCATCAAGAATTTCGGCACCGGCGTGGCCGATTCCATCATTGCCGCAAGAGACGCTAATGGGTCGTTTACTGACATCGCGAACTTACTTTCCCGCATCCCCGATAAGAATCTCAACAAGAAATCGCTCGAATCGCTGATACAGTGCGGTGCCTTCGACGATATGCAAATAAGTCGCGGCGAGCTCATGGCGAACGTCGAGACGCTCCTCACTTTTCACCGCGAACATCTCAACACTCCGAAGAATCAGGGCCTGCTGTTCGGTACCATGAGCTCGCCGCGGCTTTCGCTCTCGTTGCAACACGCCCCGCCCGTGCTACTCGAGACGCTGCTCGGATGGGAAAAAGAATTGCTCGGTCTCTACATTTCGGGCCACCCGCTCGACAAGTACAAAGACAAATTCAAGGACGAGAAAAAGAGTATCAAGCACGCCAAAGAACACCTTCGCGGCGTCGAGACCGTCATCGCTGGATTCATAGAAAGCGCTCGCATCAATCAGACGAAAAATGGAGAGCGTATGGGATTCTTGAAGGTCGCCGACTTCTCGGATTCCATCGAGGTCGTCGTTTTTCCACGCACATTCAAGGAATACGAAAAGATTATGCTCACCGGCGCCTGCATAGCCGTCAAAGGAAAAATATCCGAGCGCAATGGCGAAATGAGTTTTGTTGTAGAACGCGCGAAGTCGTTGTAATATTGACAATTTGGAGGAGACAGGTTATAACAGCACCTGCGTCCTCTTGAACATTGTGACTGGAGAAAAAGCGATGGATATTCTTCGTAGACTGGCCGCAGATACGGCCACCGAGATCCGCTCCGCAAACGGACCGGGTCCATGCACGCAAGCGCTCGCGAACTACTTCAACTCGCTGATCACCACCATCGTGAGAACCAAGTCGGTCGTGTTCGATCACCGATATTGGACGAAGATAGTGCGGGCGATGGGTGCAAACGGCGCCCACGGCGATGAGAATCTTCTGCTGTGGGTCTCGGCGATGGGTGGACAAATAAGCCTCCTGCTCATCGCGCACCAAAAACAGGTGCCTCGTGAGCACCTGAAAACAAGCGTGCTCGCATTTTGTGATGCGGTCGAAAGTGTCGACGGCTGAACAGGCGTTCCCTCCTCCAAAAACCGGTCGCCGCGCTCTTCGCGGCGGCCGTTTTTACTTTTTACATACTGCAAAAAGTTGTTATGATGTCTGAATCATGAACGAACCGGCCAAGGATGCGGAAAACAGAGACCACAAAAAGCTGGGGAAGGAGCTCGATCTTTTCACCTTCTCCGACGCCGTCGGCAAAGGCCTTCCGCTCTGGACACCAAAAGGTTCAGTCATCCGTCGCGAGCTCGAGCGATTTATCGTAGACGAGGAGATCCGCCGCGGCTACCTGCATGTCTATACGCCCGATATTGCCAAGCTCGACCTCTACAAGAAATCCGGCCACTACCCGCACTACAAGGATTCGATGTATGCGCCGATAGTTATTGACGACGAGGAATACATGCTGCGGCCGATGACGTGCCCGCATCATTTCGAACTCTATCTCGACAAGCCGCACAGCTATCGAGAGCTCCCCATGCGCATCGCCGAACTCGCCAAGCTCTATCGCTATGAGCAATCGGGCGAGCTGATGGGCCTCCAGCGTGTACGCACATTCTGCCTCGCTGATGCGCACATCATCTGTGCCACCGAAGAGCAGGCGGCTGATGAAATCTCGAAATCTCTCGATCTTATCGAATACGTCGCGGGAGTCTTTGGTCTTAAACAGGAAACGGATTATCATTTCCGTCTCTCGCTCGGCGACAGGAATAATACGGGAAAATACTACAAGAACGACGCCGCGTGGGAAAAGAGTGAAGCCCTTTTGCGCGACCTGCTCAAAAAACGCGGCGAGAAATTCGAGGAGGCAAAAGACGATGCCGCGTTTTACGGCCCAAAGATAGACGTCCAAATGAAGAACGCGAATGGCAAAGAAGACACTGCTTTCACCGTGCAATACGACTTTTGTATGCCCGACAGATTCGACCTCACGTACGTCGCGACTGATGGCTCCAAGAAGCGCGCGTTCGTCGTACACCGCTCATCCATAGGCGCTATAGAGCGTATTGTGGCCTTCCTCATCGAACATTACGCCGGTGCCTTCCCCCTCTGGCTCTCGCCGGTACAGGTGAAGCTCCTACCGATTTCCGAAAAGCACGCGGGGTATGCGAAAGAAATCCTCGAACAACTCCGCGCCGAAAACATCCGCGTCGAGCTTGCCGAAGGAGATAGTTTGGGCAAGCGCATACGCGACGCCAAAATGGAGAAAGTTCCTTATGTACTTGTGGTCGGTGATGCGGAGGTTGAGGCAAAAACGGCCACACTCGAGGGCCGCGCGGGAAAAGTGGGCGCGCTACCAATCGCCGATATCATTGTGAAATTGAAAGAGGAAATACGAACGCGCGCCGCTTAGACGGCGCGCGCTCAACAAAAACTCCCCCGTTGGGGGAGTTTTTGTTTTCACCTTAGAGCTCTTGGGCGGCGGCGAAATTAGTTGCGCGTAATTACGATGCGCGGAGCACTGCCATCCTTAGCGCGTGTGAGCACCATCGAATCAGTTGTCCCGATGCGAGTTGTCTCTACAGGCTGTGCCTCAAAGACCCTAAGCGCATCCACAAGATGCGCCGGGCGATCGCTTAGCGATATAGCTGGGAGATTCTGGAGGGGCGAGAGTGTCGGTTCGACAGGAGCTACGGCAACTACCGGAGTTTCCATTCTTACAACTTCCCTCTTTGAGCTTCCGAGCATCGCTCCGGCGAGCGCGAATGCGCCACCTTTGTAGTAGACCAAGAGGTAGGCGCCGGCGGCTGCGAAGGAGAGCATCGAGAGCCAGTACATCGCGTTCCCTACCGGACCGAAATCGAAGCCGGTGTACGGGATCTGTGAGAGCGAGACGTACGAAGAGGTCGGAGTGTAGCGGAAGCTAGTCTGGCACGTGTTCGTACCACCTGGGCCCGTTACCGTCATCGTATAGATGGTGTTGCCAGTCGGGTACACCGCCCTCGTTCCGTAGGTCGAAACAGAACCAACGTTCGGGCTGATGTAGGCCGACGTCGCGTTCCCCGATGTCCAACTCAAGGTCGCCAATTGGTTACTGTAGGAACCGTAATTGCCACTGGCGTTGTTTGAGATGGTGATTGTGCAGTACGGCTGGGGTTGCGTGTACGTCGGGGGGGTCGGGTACGTGGGATAGGTTGGGTAGACGTACTGGATCGGGTACGTGGTCTGGGTCTGCGAGACCGGCGTGACCACTGATACCGTGTTCGTGTTGACGTTGTTGTTATTGTTCGTGTTGGTGTTCACGATGTTAATCGGCTGCGCTGGATGCTGTTGCTGTTGCTGTTGCTGTTGTTGCTGCTGTTGCTGTTGCTGCGGCTGTTGCTGTTGCGGCCGTGGGTACGAAGGAGCGTAGTAGTTAGACGGCGCGCTGAAGGAGAACGGTCGCGAGGGAGAGTAACTTGAGCCGCCGCAACTTCCACATCCGCCGCCGCTGTAACCACAGTTCGAACCACAACCATAGTCGCGCTCCGAGTAACCTACTCCGTCTTGGACCGTGTACGTCTGATATGTGTCATACGTGTCATAAACGTCGTACGCGTCCCATGCGTCATAGGTGTAATCGATGGAATCCGTATAACTCGGGTAGTAAGCATCGTACGTGTAGTCGATGGAGTCGGTGTAGCTTGGGTAGTAAGCATCGTACGTGTAGTCGATGGAGTCGGTGTAGCTTGGGTAATACGAACCGTATGTGTAGTCGATTGATTCGACATAACTTCCCGAGCAGTAATCACACCCATAGCCTTCTTGTGCGAAGACTTGCGGTGCCGCTACCACAAAAAGACACATTATCATTACGGCAAGAATCCCGACACGCACACTATTTTGTAATGTATACATACGACTCGTTAATTACTCGTTATTTTGGCTAATTACGTGCATTATACTCATAAATCTCGACGTGTCAAGCCCCCGTTATAGGTAGTTTTGGGTCGCGGAATAGGAACATCCGCGACCCATTGCTCTTACTCATGTGCTTTCTCCGCTTAGGGCGAGACATAACCGGGGCAAGCTGGCCCCAAAAGGCACATCTCGAGCCGCCGAGTCTTCAGCACATCGGCTAGTTCCCCCGCGGCTCGGGTGCGTCGCGAATAGTACTGCACCACTCCGCCGGGTCCATAGACGCACATGTAGACCTCTTCGGTTGCTTCACCGAACCAGCCGCAACCAACGCGATGGGTCACCCAGCCTGCCTTCACGTTCTTGTTGCGAGGAGCACGCCAGCGCGATTTACCGGTCTCATCTCGAACGACAAGACCAGTTGTGCCCGCGATGGAGGGCGCGACGACCTCGACGAAGCAGCTCGTGCGGCCATGACCTCTGGAGCCCTCGCCCCAGCATGGGACGCCCGAACAAAGTTTCTTGGCCGCCTGAGCCGAAACTGGTGCCAAAGCGAGAAGAACCGTGGATAGAACAACAAAGATCACTTGAATCACTTTCATGGCATCCTCCAGCCATTAGCTCCCGTACAACGCCCGAGTGCAGAAGGCTCTGTCCTTTATACGATGGACGTCATTAGGTAGTATCACGGAGCACACATGAACGCAACATTAATATCAAAAAAGAAGAAGACGAGCTGGGTTGCAGCTCGCCTTCGCCGATGCGGAATAATCCGCAACGGAAGCCTTTCAAGTCTTCGGGCGCGTCCCGCACACCACGTGCGCGATGCCTTTGGCGCCGTCCGGACCAATCACCGCCTTGTCGTACCGATGACCGGGCGGCTTGCCCTTGCAGTTCGGGTCGTTGTTCAGGTCGGGCGAGACCTTCTGGAGCTCTGCCACGTTCGTCTCGCGACGAACGCAGGCGTCAATCTGGTCTACGTAGACCGAATCTAGGACCAGGCAAGTTCCCTTCGCCGCAACTGGCGGAGCCGTCACGACCGGAGCCGCAGGAGGAGCCTTGGCCTCCTTTACGAGCTTGTTCAGCTGCTCGATTTGGGCCGTAGCAATCGGACCGCGGACGAAGTAGTCGTAGGCTGCGAGCCCGCCGAGGACGAGGACGAGCGCCACGGCACAACAGGCCGCGAAGCGACCGAGCCCACGATACCAAGGCGTCGATTTTTGATTGAGATTCCGTTTTCTCGCCGCACGGCGACGAGCAGCAAGCTGTTGTTTGGTCGGCATGGCTATTTCCCTCCTCGGGTTAAGCCGGTTGAATCAAAGAGCGCGTCCCACCACGGGACGCACCCGTAGTTGACTCACGGAGGATTATAGCACCCCAATCGGGATTGTCAAGGCTATTATATGGCTTAAACCGTGCATAAAAAAGAAGCAGCGCCCCCTCCGTCGTAGAAGGAAGCGCTGTGTTCGGCATCGAGCCGATTCAATACCGCGGCAGAGACGTGCGCACTTCGCCGGTCCGCCGGTTGACATACACGGTCCGCTCGGATCCCGGAACGATGTGCGTCCGGAGGGATCCCGGAACAATGTGCGTCCGGAGGGATCCCGGAACAATGTGCGTCGCGGTGGTCTTGCGGGGCTGTTGGCGAGTCTGCCTACCATGGGCGTCTTGCCTCTGCCCATGACCACGCATGTCGTGACGGGCGTGACCACGATTTGCGCGATGCGCTGGCGCCGCGTGACGATACGGGCGATGCGATTTCGCGTGACTGCGCTTTGCGCGATGCGCTGGCGCTACGTGACCGCGGTAGACGTTGCGGTCCTCGTAGGTGTTGATGGGGCTGCCATAACGCGGTTCGCCCTTGCGGAACACTTTGTCCTCGTAGGTGCCTGAGAAGGCGGTGGCCGGAGCGAGCGAAAGTGTGGCGCCGATCAAGGCGAGTGATAGAACGACTCTTTTCAACATGCTGTCCTCCTGACAGTTGATGTTGCCCGCAAACTCCTACGGAGTCTGTACGGACTAGTTGGGATAATACATTAGAACTGCCCAGAAGTCAATAGTGTGAAAAACCCAGAAAATAAGCCCCAAATGAGACTACCGAGCGAATGTGACCGCGCGCCCTATCTCGACAGCGTAGCCGATTTCTACGGGACGCGCGACCTCGACTGCATGAGCGATGGTGAAGGGAATGAAATCATCGATCTTGCGCGCCATGAAAAATACCCAGAATGACAACCTCTCTGCCCTTTCGGCTCAATTCATACACAATCACGTAAGGCAATCCTTTTACCAAAAGTTCATGGGTATTTCTTGCAGCGCCAATCCGGCCCATTCGGGGAAAGAGGCCGATTGAACGAACGGTGAGATGGATACGGACAACGATTCCGACTGCCGCGGACGGATTGCGCCCTTTGACATATGTGTATATTTCGGCAACATGCCGACGAGCTTCAAGTGTGTACTGCGGACCCTTCATAGACCGCAGCTCTTCCAGAGCGCGGTCATTTCTCGCTTTGTCGCAAGACGTGTTTTGCCGGTGTGCAGATTGCGTTGAATTCGTTTTACTTCCCTGACCTGTTCGTCCGTAAGATGATAACCCCCGTTACCGCTCGTCATATGGACGAACAACGCCTCCGCAGCCGCATCCTGATTTTCGGCGGGAAGTTCCCGGAGCTGTTCGATCGCCTGTTCAAGCAACTTGGTCATACCCTAAAGTGTACCACAACCCCAAATATCAAGGCAACGAAAACCCCAGCGAACCTTCGGTACACAAGTCAGACTTGTGTATTTAGCGGGCGAATGTGACCGCGCGACCTACTTCAACGGCGTGGGCGATTTCGACAGGACGCGCGACTGAAACTGGGTGAGCGATAGAGACCGAGTGGGCGATGCTGACAGGATGCGCGATGTTGACCGCGTGAGCGATCTCCACCGGATGAGCTATATCGATAGGGCGACCGATAGCGTCAGCTTTGATGGAGGCAATGTCTACGGCGTGAGCGATGTCTACGATGTGGCCAATATCGACGGGACGCGCGACATCGACGATGTGCCCTACTTCAACCGGATGAGCGATGTTGACGGGATGTGCGATGAACACAGGGTGCGCTACAGAAACAGGATGAGCGATGTTGACGGGATGTCCGACGTTCACGACGTGGCCCACGCTCACGGGATGGCCCACGCCAACGGAGTGCCCGACCGATGCCGGGTGTCCGACAGAGGCGGGATATCCTGCCGAAAATGGATGTCCGATGCTAACGGGCTCCGCGATGGAGACCGGATAGGCAATCACGCATCCACACGTTGCCGCAGAGACGATTTGTGCAGGGTCTATAAGAGACCCACCTAGGACAGCTACGCCAAGCGCGAGGAGAAGCGTCCTTTTTTGCATTGTACGGATTGTCTGAAACATACGTATGTTAGAGCGAGCCAATGAAATCCGCCTCGACGATGAAGCGTGCGCTCTTACCGGTCAGTGTGTCGCACGTGACGAGCGTGAGCTTCGTCCCCTGTGTGGGCGAAAGGTCTATCGTCGTATCGCCCACATCAACGCTGCGTACGGAGGTTACGCTGTAGAGATAGTTTTTGCCTTTACCCTCGAGCGTAATCGTATCGCCCACGGAAAGTTCCGGCGCTCGATTGAAAGCCTTATACATTTGGTTTTTCACGACCGGCAAGTGCGACGAGTGGCCGAAGATGAGAACGTTCCCTTCCTCGCCGAGACGCGCGGAATCGACGTAGCGAATGGGCCCTTTCTTTAGATATTCATCCAGTACGGAAAGGTCGCGACTTTCGATATTTTGCACCGGCAAATCGAGGTCGATGGCCGAGATTTTGATGCGCTCGGGCAACGTCGTCTCTACAGGTGTCGCGGTTTTGGATGTGACAATTTCTTCACCAAGTTCCGGCAGATCTGAGAGCGCAAGTGTCTCTGTTCTCACTCCGCCGTAAGCGGAGACCGGCTCGGTTCCACTTGTGGTGAGCGATCCGCCAGCTGGCGGAGAACCATCTATGTAGTACGGTACGAAACCGATAGAATCCGCGACGGAGACCGCGCAGAAAAATACCATTACGACGGCGGCAAAAAACACCCGCTTCGGCGGTCTTTCGTGAACTTGATATTGAGGACGTGTACTCATAGAGAGCCGCGATAGTACACTATAAATATACCTTTGTCAATCCCACTCTTTCGGAATAAATAATGGGCGGGATTGACAAAGAGCAAGATATATGTAAGTATACCGATAATATGGCAGAACAGGTGCACACAGAGACCCGCACAACCACACACACGCAAGTAGAGCAGAGGCAGAGCATGCTTTCCAACGTCCTCGCGATTATCGGCTTCATCATTCTCATTGTCATCGTGCTCTGGGGTCTTTTCCACATCGCCTCTCTTAGTCAGCCGTGGCTCTCTTCCCTCTTCAAGAAGGCAGCTCCTGCACTCACGGTTACCATTCCCTCAAACGCGATTTCTGGAGATTCCATCACCGTAAGCTGGAAATATTCGACACCCGAGAAGGGTATGTACGCGTTTTTGTACCAGTGCAAAAATAATTTTCGTTTTGAAACAACGGGTAACGCCTCTGCGATTCCCTGCGGTGCGGCATATGCCATTCAAACGACAAGCAACACGGTGGGCGTTACGCCAACCCTCTCCGGCACGGCCTCTACGAGCGTCCCCGTTTCTGTCATCTTCATACCAAGCGCGACAAGCTCGAAGCAGGCACAGGGAACTGCAACAGTCGTCGTGCATCCGAAAGTTGTGACGATGACTCCGGTGGAGCCAGCACCCGTAACTCCTGCAAAACCGGTAACCCCGACGCCGGTCAACCGCGGCCCTGCCGATCTCTCCGTCAGCATTATCTCCGTCACGTCGGACGGTTCGGGCAACGCGGTCGCGACCTTTGATATCGGCAACGTCGGCGGGAACGCTTCGGGCTCGTACTACTTCACCGCACAGCTTCCGATGAACGGCGGCTACACATACACTTCTCCCGTCCAATACTCGCTTGCGCCCGGTGACCACATCGTAAACACCCTGCGCTTCGCGCAAGCAGTATCCGGAAACGTCTCCGTCGTTGTCGACCCGCAGAATATGGTGAGCGAGTCGAGCGAGAGCAACAATTACACCTCGCAATTTCTCAACACGCCCTACAACTACAACCAGCCGTACTATCCAAACCAGTACCCGTACGTGTACTAAACTTAGTTAGATTGAGATAACAAAAAGGCGCCCCACGTTTTGTCGAGGGGCGGCCTTTTGTTTTAGACGTCGAGTGTCGCCTCCCTCGCGTGGCTTTGAATGAATGACTTACGCGCGGGGACGTCGGTGCCCATGAGCATGTCGAAGACCATGTCGGCTTCCTGCGCGTCCTCGATGGCGACCTGCTTCAATATGCGGCGTGCAGGGTCCATTGTCGTTTCCCACAATTCTTCAGAATTCATCTCGCCCAAGCCTTTGTAGCGTTGAACAGAGACTTTTGCGGTTTTCCCGACGCTCCGACCTTCATCGGAAGTCGGGACCCCGACTTCGACTTCGTCGAGCGTCGGGGCTTCCAGCGGCATATCCTTGCCCACGAGCCTGATGCGTTCCTCGTCGGAATATGCATAGTGAATTTCTTTTCCTTTGCGCACCTTAAAAAGCGGCGGCTGGGCGATGTAGAGATATCCGCCGTCTATTACCGGTCGGAAGTGGCGGTACATGAGCGTGAGGAGAAGTGTGCGAATGTGCGCGCCATCCACGTCGGCATCGGTCGCAATGATTATTTTGTGATAGCGCAACTTCGCGACATCGAAAATATCGCCTATCGCAGTCCCGAGCGCGACAACAAGATTACGTATCTGCTCGGAGGCGAGCATCTTGTCGAGGCGTGCGCGTTCGATGTTGAGTATCTTGCCGCGCAGAGGAAGCACGGCCTGTATGCGACGGTCGCGGCCCATCTTTGCAGTGCCGCCGGCCGAATCACCTTCTACGATAAAGAGCTCCGATTCTTCCGCGCTTTTGCTCTGGCAATCGGCGAGTTTACCGGGAAGCGTCATGCCATCCAAGGCGCCCTTGCGCAAAATGCTGTCTTTGGCGGCTTTGGCGGCTTTGCGCGCCTTCATCGCGAGCGCTATTTTCCCCAGAATAGCGCGCGCGTCGTCGGGATGCCCTTCGAGGAACGTGCTGAATGCTTCGGCAAAGACGCTATCGGTCGCACCACGCGCCTCGACACTTCCGAGTTTCGACTTGGTTTGGCCTTCGAATTGCACTTCGCGCATTTTGACCGAAATAACCGCCGTAAGACCTTCCAAGACGTCGTCGCCGGTAAAGGTATCGCTCTCCTTGCCGCCATTCCCATTTTTTATCTGTGAATTCAAGGTGCGCGTAAGTGCGCCCTTGAATCCTGTCACGTGCATGCCGCCTTCGGCGTTGTAGATGTTGTTGGCAAAAGCCGAAAGACGTGAGGTGATATCGTCTACATACTGCAGAGCGATTTCCACCGAGACACCGTCTTGTTCTTTCTCGATGTGGAAAATATTCTTATGGATCGGTTCGAGATAGCGGTTTTGGAATGCGACAAGAGAGCGTAAGCCTCCTTCAAAATAGAACGATGTCGAGGGGGCATCGAGCCCAAGTTCACGCAAATAAAATACGTCTGCCCCGTTAGAGCGCGAAGTGTCTCTAATGGGGTCTTTGTCCACCTTTCTGAAATCCAGGATAGAAATACGCAGTCCCCGAACAAGGTACGCCTGCTGGCGCATGTGCGCGACGATGGTATCGGAGTGGAGCTCGCGGTCGGGGAAAATCTTGGCATCGGCCTCGAAAGTAATTATAGTCCCGTGCAGTTTTGAAGAATCGATTTTCTTCGTTTTGCCGATAGGCTTGCCGCCGTCTTTGTATTCCTGCATATATTTTCCCCCATCGCGATACACCTCTGCACGCACATGCGAGGAGAGTGCGTTGACGACCGAGACGCCTACGCCGTGCAATCCGCCCGATATCTTGTATCCTTCGCCACCGAATTTCCCTCCGGCATGGAGCTTGGTCATTACCGTCTCGAGCGTTGAGACTTTTGTCTTGGGATGTATTTCCACAGGGATACCGCGACCGTTGTCGGCGACGCGTACGCGATTGTCCGGCAGAAGGGCTATCTCGATATCATCCGCAAACCCGCCCATCGCCTCGTCGCGCGAGTTGTCGAAGACTTCCCAGACGAGATGATGGAGTCCCGAGGTACCGGTCGTCCCGATATACATACCGGGACGGCGTCGCACCGCCTCCAACCCCTCGAGAACGGTAATGTCGCTCGCTCCGTAAGAAGAAGTCCCTACTTTAGGGCTCTTTACCTTCCCTCCGGAGGAGGGTCCGCCTCCGGCGGATTTCGCCTTCTTTTTAGCCATATTTGATTGATTGAGTATAGCAAAAAACAAGCTGTTTGCCTAGACCCAAAAGGTGGGTATAGTGGGTATGGACCGACAATGAAGTCGGCTGAAAAAGTGAGGAAGCGCGATGAAGATTCGTTGGTTTCTCGGTGGTTTGCTGACGGTCGTCGTGGGTGCCGGCATCCTAACGGCAAAAACATCGATGACGGAAGGCTCATGCCATATCAAGATGCTTGCGCTTGCGCTTGATTGCCCATGGGTTGCAACATTGGTGCCCTTGGGACTGATCGATAGCGACGATAGCCTCGGCACAATGCATAATGGAGATATCTTTATCTGTCGATGGCCGGCACTACACGTGTTCGGCATTGCGATGCCAACACGCAAAATCCACAGCACACGCAAAATCGACAGGCCGAAATGCATGCGGCCTCGGATACGCTGGCATCTCAATAGCCAACTCGGCCCGGGCGTCTCGCCCGGGTCTTTTTCTTATCTCACTTGCCAGCCTTTTTCTGCGACAGCGGCATTTACTTTTTCCATAATCAAATTTGCTTCCGCATCAGTCAACGTCTTTTCGAATGACTGAAAGACAAGACGGAATGCGAGCGATAATTTCTCCCCTTTTTCGAATGTGTCGAAAAGTTCGCTACGCACGAGAAGCTCCCCCGCTTGTGCGCGGATAACGTTCAGCACTTCAACAGGCCCCGTTCCTTGTGAACACCACAGGGCAATATCGCGCACTATGAATGGGTATTTTGAGAATGTTTTGTAGCGTTCAGTTTTTGAAATCGGCAAGTCGTCGTAGGCGGAAGCCGCGACAACACCGAGCGGTTCTTCCGAGATTATACCTCCCTCTTCTGCCGTACCGACCATCATCATTTCTTTATTATCCTTCCACACGGCGCCAACCTCAAACAACTTTACTTTGTAAAGTTGAAGCAGGTCCTTATTGCGTGTATTTCTCTCAAGCGCGTCTTTCAGCCCATCGGTCAGATTCGCACGAAGGTACGGACGCACGCCGTCTACTTTGTTTGCGATGACGCGCTCGCCTTTGTCGGCAAATACAGACGTGAATACTTCGGAATAACCTTCCGAAATAAGTTTTTCACGCATCTGCTCGGCGGCGTAAAAGTTCTTGTTGATTTCCGGCTTCTTCGGAAACGGTGATAACTCGGTTGTGGGGATTTTGTCGTAGCCCACGATGCGAGCGACCTCTTCTATCAGATCTTCGGGAATGACAAGGTCGAGCCGCTCGAAAGGTGGTGTAATGACAAAATCCCCGCCGCCTATTTCAAACGGCAAATCAAGCCGCTTGAACGCGTCTACAACATCTGATTCTGCAAGTTTGGTTCCAAGGACGGCGTTGATTTTCTGGAGCGATACAGATACGGTCCATTTCTCTTGCGGCTTCGGATACTCATCAACGAATCCCGCGACTGCCCCACTGGCAAGCTTCACGATGAGATCGGTAGCGGCCCGTAGACCGTATGCCGTGAGCTCGGGAGAGATGACTTGCTGAAAACGGTCCGATGCGTCGGTACGTAGATTTAAAGTCTGCGAAGCTTTCCTGATGGCCACGCCATCCCAATTCGCAGCTTCGAGAATAATGGCAGTCGTCGCTTCATCAATTCCTGTTGGCTTACCACCCTTGATACCGGCGATGCTCACCGTCTCGCCCGTATTCCCGTCGGCAATTGTGAGCATGGTGGGCGTGAGCGCGTATTCTTTGTCATCAAGCCCGAGCATCTTTTCCCCCTTTTTCGCCAAGCGCACATCAAGAGCCCGTACTCCTTTATTCTCGGTAAGTTTTGCCGCATCGAAGGCGTGGAGCGGCTGACCGATGTTGAACATCACGTAGTTTGTTGCGTCCACGATGTTGTTGATGCTTTTCTGGCCGATGCTCTCAAGCGCCGTGCGCAGCCAATCGGGCGAAGCCCCTACTTTGACGCCTGTAATGTATGCCGCACTAAAGCGCGGGCAAAGCTGCGGATTTTCAATCGTCACTTCGAGTGCCTCAGTTTTTGGTTCCAGCTTGATGTCGGTTATGCCGTACGGATGCGGTACGAGCGGAAGATTCAATATCGCCGAGACCTCTTTCGCAATTCCGCGATACGAGAGACAGTCGCGCCCGCGATTTGGCGTTACCTTCACGTCGAGAACGATATCGCCTTCATGTCGTCCAATACTTTCTACCTCAAACGCGTGAAATGTTAGTGCCTCCGAAAGCCCTTCCGGCAGAGGTTTTTCAAAATATGTCTGGAGCCAGTTACGCGAGATTTTCATATTCAGCCCGTTAGAGATAGAAAACGCTTGAGACGATTCTTTATGTACCGCTTCCCCATACCAGTTTTTAAATACTTCTCGCGCGTATATGCGTCAGACTGCTCCCTGCACGCCTCGTAGTACATCAGTTCGAACGGATGTCGTTTGGCCGTGGCAACCATTTGACCGCCGTTATGTTGTCTCAGGCGTTTTCGTAGATCGTTTGTACACCCGGTATACCATTTACCATCAACTTTGCTTCGGAGTACGTAGGTGTAGTGCATAAAGAATCTCTAACGGGCTAAAACTGATTGATGAACCGCAAATCGGCGGAATGCATAAGACGGATGTCGTCGATGCCCCAACGCAGAAGCGCGAGACGGTCGAGCCCCATGCCGAAGGCAAAGCCCTGATACTTTTTCGGGTCGACGCCCGCGTTCTTGAGCACATCCGGATGCACCATGCCCGCACCCATCATTTCTATCCACCGGTCTTTCAGCTTTTCCGGAACATTCGCGCCAACGAGCCGCATATCCACTTCGACCGACGGCTCGGTGAATGGAAAGAAGCTCGGACGGAACCGTATCTCGACTGACGCGCCTTTAAACAACTCTTTGAGAAATCGTTCGAGCGTTCCTTTGAGATTTGCGAGTGTTACATCCTCACCCACGGCAAGCCCTTCTATCTGAAAAAATTCCGCTTCGTGCGTCATGTCGGTCGCCTCGTTGCGGAAGACTTTGCCTGGCACAATGACACGGTACGGTGGCACAATGCCCTTCTTCATCTGCGTCTCCATGTAGCGCACCTGGACGGGAGAAGTGTGTGTGCGCAGTACGTAACCCGGCTCATCTTTGATGAAAAAAGTGTCCTGCATGTCGCGCGCGGGATGGTCCTTGGGGACATTGAGGGCGTCGAAATTGTGCCATTCGTCTTCGAGAAGCGGGCCTTCCGCGCAAGTAAAGCCCATGCGATAAAATATCTGATTCGCCTCGCGGATGAGGGATGAAATAGGGTGAATGTGCCCTCGTGTTTTCTCCATACACGACAGTATACCCCATGAGATAATAATTCTAATTTTCCGAGAAAATCTCTCCGCAGCAATCACCTAGACAGTCGAAGATACTTTAAAACTGCTTATCTCACGGGGTATACTAGAGAGAAATCTCGTAGAGCGCGCTGCCGTCCTTCACGATGAGATGCCCGTTGACGATGCGGAAGTCTGCACCGGCTCGCGGATACAGGGGCACAGTAATCGCCGTCGGGCGGATATCCGCTTCGCCCAAGAACACGCCGCCCTCGATGGTAGCGTAGACGATGCCACCGCCGAAAAATGCCGCCGTGCGGGAGGTCTGTTTGCCGCGCTCGATCGGTATTTCGCGCACACAATATGAGGGCCGGCCGCAAAAATTGCTCGGCGGGGACGACTCTGCATCGATGCGAACATATACATCGCCATGCTCGACGTAAAGCGCGGCGCCTCGCGTACCCTCGGTGGTTGTCGCAACAGGTACATCAAAAGCCGAACGGTAAAGAAGCGCGGTCGGCGGCGTGATAATAGCGGTCGAGGATGCCCCTGTATTCGTTCCTGTAAGCAGACGGATCGGGATGATTTCTTTGGGGACGAGAAGCGCGCGTACGTCGGTCACGAGCTGCTGCTCGACGACGAGCGTGCGGTACCACGGATAATCCCCCTCCCGCGATACATGGAGCGCGTAGGCGCCAGGGGTGAGATTGTCGAGATAGAATCCGCGATTCAATATCCCGCTTGTCCCGATCTCCTCGCCGTTGAGCGAAACATGAGCATCAGAGTACGGCACCGAGATAAAAATGCCTCCGGTTTGCACGAACCCGAGTCCGCTTTTGAAACGATATCCGCCTGCATAGAAAAAGACGAAGGGGAGACAGAGAAAGAAAAGTGTTATGAACGCAAGAAGATAGATGCGGCGTTTGAGACGTGAGAGCGGTTGCATAGAGGACAGGGTATCGCCACTAGCCACTAGTGTCTAGCGAAGAATCAAAGAAACTGATGAATTGTTATTTCCCCATTGGCTGAACCATAGTGGCTAACTTTCTATGCTTCGGCGTCACCCAGAATCCGAGGTAACGACCTGTGAGGAGCCGTATTTGTGAGTCGAGTCCGGGTATAGAGCTGAAAATGACCATCGTCGCCGGCACTAGTGTCCACTGCAAAAGGAGCATGAGGCTCCGGAAGCGCCCGTACTCGAGCGGTCGCGCGGGCACTAAGTACATCGAGATCGCAGCAGAGAACACGAGCCCGAACATCGCGGCAGAAAGGAATCCTTTTGCGACAAGCGGAAGGCTGTACGAAAGCACTGTCGCATTGAATTTGTCGCCGCCGACCAAGAGCGGGAGCCAGCCGAGCGCAAAGAGGATAAGTGGATGCGTCACCAAGGACCAGAAACCCTCGAGCTGGACGGCCGCCGCCCGAAGTTTCTTGTAAAGTGGGATGCGCGGATTCTTGCAGAAAGCGAAAAGAATGTAGGGGATGTTTTCCGCGCCGTAGGTCCACCGGCGATGCTGAAGATAAATATTCTTGACTGTGCCTAAGAAGGTCGGGGCGACATTCGCATCCATCGAGACGGGATACGCCATTGGTATCACCTCATAGTCGCCGTCATTCCTAACGAAAAGATTCCAAAAAATTCGCGAGTCTTCCGATACGATGTTGCGCTGCCAATAGCCCACCCTGTAGAGCTGGCTAAAGGGAATGGCATGCGAAGAAAAAGTCGCCAATTTTTCCGGCCGCTCCTGTTGTATCATCTGCCAGAACGAGCTCGAATACGCGATGACCCGAGAAAGCATCCTCGCCTGCCAGATGTTGTTGTTATAGAGCGGGACAGGTTGGAGCGATACACGCTCCGGATTCTCGGCAGTAAGAAAATGCCACGTAAGGCAGGCAAAGTAGTGCGGGTAGACTACGGTGTCGATATCGAACGCCGAGACGATGGTGTGTTCATAGGGAATGCTACGCGCATCAAGTATCCGCTGTCGGGCTTCTTCCGCCGCATATGACATGTTGGAGCCCTTACCTCGAAGCTCTCCTTCTACTCCGTCGGGGTGGACCGTCACGATACAATCGAGGAAATATGAGCCGAATTCGCCCGCGACGCGCTCCGCGATCTGAAGCTGTGCCGCTCCACCGCGCTCCTCAACAGCGATTACAACAGCTATACGGTGCGGGTCCCCTATTGCGCCCAGCAATCCGCGCACGCTCTCGGCGACCACCTCATAGCCTTCCATGTAGAACGGAAATATGACGAGATGCACGATGTGCTCATGCCGCAAGTCCTTGAGACGCTCGCTCCAATCTACGCGCAGGTTGTGTTGGATGCGTTTAAAATTGTGACGAAGGTGGATGGAAAGATACGTGGTCTTGAAAAGCCAGTAAACAGAAAAAGCGATTGTGAGATACGCCGCCCACGCAGGCTTCATGAATGAGAAGGCAACAAAGAGGATGAGGGTCCCTATCGAAAGCAGCCCTGGCAACATTTCGAAGAAGCGGTAGAGGACACGGTCGAGGCCGGTTAGATCGCTCGCGCGACCGACGTGTAAATACCAATACGGGTCTTTGTGTTCCATAGGTGAGCTTGAGCCGCCTCCCAGACTCGAACTGGGGACCTTCTCTTTACAAAAGAGTTGCTCTACCAACTGAGCTAAGGCGGCGTCTAGATATTGTGCCCGTTGTCAGTTGTTGTATCAAGTCCGTTACCATTCTTATGCTCCGCGACTTTCTTCAAGAATTCGGAGCGCGTGTCGCGTTTCTCGAAGCGGTGCTTGTAGGACATAAGGTCAGCGAGCTGGTGCGCATGCCGCTCGGCAAAACGCGCTACTGCCGCGAGCCCGAGCGCGGCTTCGTGTATCGTGATGCGCGAGAGGCGCGCGGCCTCTGGCGGCAGTTTCTCAAGATCGACACGCAAGGCCGTGAGAAGCGTCTTCAAGAGAATCGCATGGGCATCGAGTTTGCCTCGTATGCCGGGCGCAAGTACGCGCCCGTGCCTCATTTCCCAGTTCTTAAGTAGTAAAAGAAGCACGATACTTACGAGAGAGACCACGAAGAGTATCGCTGAAAAAGTCATATTCTATTTCACGGAGAGGCGTTCGAAACGCGCAACCTCTATTTTCTCGCCGAATTTTTGCACTGCGGAATCAATAAGTTGCTGGATAGTAATGCTCGCATCTTTGACGTATGGCTGTTCGAGAAGGACACGCTCTCCCAAATAACTCCCGACTTTGCCTTCGATGGCTCTTGCGCGTGAGGCCTCCGGCACCTTTGCCGCTTCTGCCGCAAAGACTTCGCGGGCGGCTTTGAGATCACTTTCCTTCACATCGTGGCGCGAAATAAATTGCGGTCTCATCGCCGCAACGTGCATGGCGATATCGTATGCAAGTTTGGAAAATTCCTCATTTTTTGAGACAAAATCAGTCTCACACATGAGCACGACGGACCCGACGACGGAGCCGCCGGCATGCGTGTATGCGGATGCGACCCCCGCACCCAAGGTTCGATCGGCCTTCTTGCCAGCGATGGTCGAGCTTTGCTTGCGCAATATTATTTTTGCCCTTTCGGTGTCACCACCAGCCTCTTCGAGAGCCTTCTTGCATTGCATGATGGACACACCGGTCTCGTCCCGCAATGCTTTGACCATGTCAGTTGAAATTTCCATACGGTAAGTATCAGGTATTGCGTAATAAGTATCAAGCCAGTGCCTGATACCTGTGTGCCTTACTTATTCGCAGGTTGAACCTTCTCGACTGTCGCGACCTTTTTCCCCTCCGCATACGCCTCCGCAAGCAGGTTGGTGACGAGTGCGATAGAGCGGACGGATGTGTCGTTGCCGGGAATTGGATGCTGAACGAGAGAGAAATCGCAATCCGAGCTCGAGAGTCCGACCACGGGAATGCTGAGCTGGTTGGCTTCCTGCACGGCAGTATCCTCGTGCCGCGTATCGATGATAAAGAGTGCCGCGGGAAGCTCTGCCATTTTTACCAGCCCGCCGAAGCGACCCAAAAGCTCCGTAATCTCGCGGTCGATCATGAGACGTTCGCGTTTTGTGTACTTTTCCAACTCCCCACTTTCGCGCTCGCTCATCAATTTTTGCAGACGGTCGATGCGCTTGCGAATGTTCTTGAAATTCGTCAGCGTACCTCCTATCCAGCGGCCCGCGACGTACGGTGCGCCCACTCGCTCTGCCGCCTCTTTCACAATACCTACCGCCTCGTGCTTGCCGCTAACGAAGAGGACTTGTTTGCCTTTCCCGGAAATAGAAGCCACAAATGCGCGCGCCGCCTCGAGGCGCCTTTCTGTCTCTTCGAGATCGAATATGTCTGTGCGATCCTTTGTACCGAAGATGTATGTAGCGGCACTCGGGTGTCGGCGCGCCCGTGCGTAGCCGAAATGTGCTCCTGCTTCAAATAGCGTTTGGATATCGGTCGTTGCGGCCATATTTCGAGGATACTAACAAAATTAGTCGTCCGTGGCAACCGGCTCGCCCTCTTCGGCCTTCGAGAGGGATTTGATAATAGTGCCGATGGAGCCCGCCATTATCTTTGGCACATTGGACCATGATTCCTTGATGCGATGGTCGGTCACGCGGTCCTGCGGGAAATTGTAGGTGCGTATCTTTTCAGAGCGATCTCCGGTACCCACTTGCGCTTTTCTATCAGACGCGCGTGCACGCGCTTCGCGCTCATCTTGTTCCTGTTGTAGCCTGCTCGTGAGCAATTTCATGGCTTTCTCTTTGTTTTGGGCCTGACTTCTCTCGGACGTGCATTTTACGTCCATGCCTGTCGGTTTGTGGATAATACGGACCGCTGTTTCCACTTTGTTTACATTTTGCCCGCCTGCGCCGCCAGAACGCGACGTTTCTATCTCCAGATCTGCAGGATTTATTTCTATCTTCGTGCGCTTATAGATGGGAAGTATCGCCACCGATGCTGTCGAAGTGTGTATGCGACCAGCCTTTTCAGTAGCCGGCACGCGCTGCACACGATGCACTCCCGTTTCAAATTGCAACTCGCGATATGCGTTCTCGCCCTTTATCTCGAATTGCGCTTCCTTCAAACCGCCGAGAGCCGCGCGCGATTCATCTAGCGATTTGGCTTGCCAGCCGCGCGATTCCGCGTAACGCAAATACATGTTCGCAAGCTCTTCTGCGAAAAGTGATGCCTCCTCGCCGCCGACCCCCGCACGCACCTCGACGACGACCTCATTGGGCCATTCGCGCTCGTTATCGGAGCCAACGATACTCTCTATCTGCTTCAGTAAGGTATCTTTCTGGGCCTCAATCTCGTTCAATTCTTTTTCGGCAAGTTCTTTCATCGCGGGATCAACTTCGATGAGTTCCTGTGCGTCTTTTTCCGCCTTTGAAAGGCGTTGCCATTCGACAACAAGAAAAGAAACACGATGGTCTTTCGCGTAATCCTCGGGCTTTATGATTGGGGTCTCTGTCATACGAAAATTATAGTCGCTTCTTGCCGCAACACCAACTCGCGCATCATGAAAGCGCGAATTGGTGCTGGGCTGCGACCAACAAAGTTACTTCTCCGATTTACGAGATGCTTTCGGTTGAGATGTCTTTTTCGATTTTGCTGCGGATGCTCTGGTCTTGAATTTCTCCACGCGTCCTGCGGTATCAATTGTCTTGGCGGTTCCTGTATAAAAAGGATGCGACGCACTTGAAATTTCGACTTGAAATACAGGATATTGCTTGCCGATTTCCCCTAAGCCCTTCTGGCCTGGCGAGCCGTCTTCGTCGGCTTTAGCCCACTTATCGGTCTTAGTAGTCTCCACTGTGGAACCAATGAGAAAACGCTTCCCGCTCGTGGAATCCTCGAATATTACCTGCCTATAGTTTGCCGGATGAATGTCCTTTTTCATGCTTTGCCCGTCCGAAGCCTTCTTTGACCTTCGTAGCTTTAGCGAAGTAGGTTGGCGAAGGAGGGTCGCCAAAACATACCATATATGTTAGAACTGTGCCAGTTGTTCGGGGTTCGCCCGACGACATTAACCGCTTCGGAGGACACAATGAGGTGCTTTGTTCTTGTGGCTTTAGCCGCGTTAGCAATTGTTTGGACAGCTCCTGCGAAAGCTGACGACGACCTGGGGAAAAGACTCCTTGTCGTCGCATCAACGGACTGCGGCCCTGGCCCGGGATCTTTGTATAATTCCGGCACAGCTGCCTGCAACGTCGCAAAGACGATGGCGTTCACGGCCTACGGCCAGCGGATTATTCTGCTCAACCAATGCACAGCATCCGGTATCTGGATGACTAGGTGCGAGAAAAATCGTACCAAATTCGACGAAGCAATCGAAGCCCGGTTGTTCGGCAAGAAAGCGGACACGGCCAGCCGCTGATCGACTGCCAGCTACCTTCTGGCGAACGGCTCGGCGTGCGTACCTGTACGCGCCGAGTCGTTTTTCTTTTTACTGATTCAAAATGTCTATCTCGCCCTGTATCTTATCCGTTAGATCCATCACGCTGTCGCCATAGGGAGCGACGCTGGATTTGTTCCAGTTACTTCCGGCAAAATACTTGAGTGCTGCCGTACGTTCCGAACTACGCGTACCGCCGTCGGCACCGTTGTCCTCCATGAGAAGTGCGGTCGCAAAAATGGCGGTACGTGCACTCCACGGGTCGGGAAATGTCTCGCCGGTGAGGCGGCCCAAGCGGTCCTTGTAGAGCATCCATGTCGAGGGAATGAATTGCGATGGACCCATCGCCCCACCATAATATGAAACTCCCTGTGGACACGAAACCGCGGTCGTGTACCAGTTGCGCCCCAAAGCATCAAGTATTGTCTGGAACGGCACCGTGTCGCGCGGCGCCTTCATCACGTTTGAAAATACTTTCCCTGTATTTTTCCCCACACCGCTCCCAGTCTGCATGTTCTTGACATAGCACGAGCCCACGTTCTTCCCGAGATCCGACTCCTGTGTGAGTATCGCGAGAATGAGCGCAGGACGCACTCCCGTCCCCTTTGATGCGTCCTTTGCGTAATCATATGCGGTCCCGAATGGAATGGCACTCGAATCGCGGAGCCCGAAAAGTGCCGTGCGTATCGCTGCGGCCTGCTTTTGCTTGTCGGCGATGAGTTGCTGATAGGTCTTTTCCTGACCTTTCGTTACTGATAGGATATTTTGTTTCTGTTTTTCGTCGTTCTGCACGGCCTGTTTGGCCAAGACCTGCACCGTGCGCACCTTTTGCGCCTCATCTTCTTTCTCCTCGAGCGCCACTTTACGACCCGAAAGATCAAAGCGGAGCGCCGCCATTTCTGTGAACGATTCACCAAGCGCACGCTGGAGGGTCTGGAAATCATCGATGTCTTGGAAGAAATCGTTCAGATTCTTGGCGAGAGCCAATTCTGCGAGCGACAGGTCGTCGATCTCGCGCGTACGCCGCAGGAGCTGGGCAAGCGCTTCTTGCCCGCGCGCGACCTTGGCATCCACGGCACGAATAGCAGACTGCTTCTCTGAAATGTTGGTCTTGATCTGGGAGAGCGCGACGTCGCTCTTTTTTATCTGGAGCTGGGCGGTCTTGATTTTGTTGTCAAGTATACTGATGTCGCGCTCAAGTGTTGTGCGCTGTTTTTGCAGGTCCGTGAGAGTGCCCTGATTGTTCGCGATGTCCTTCTCTATTTTATCGAGCTCTGCCTGCAGTGCCGCACGCTCCTCGACACTCGTCACGGCGAGCGCTTGTTGTGGCAACGCAGAGAACCCCGCACACACGAGTACCACAAAAAGGCCTGCCCACATCGAGCGCATGACACTACAGTATACCAAAGCTCTCACACTGCTTCGACGCGCTACTCTTTCTTTTCTTTCTTTTCTTTTTTCTCCGCTTTTTCCTCTTTTACCCCAGAGGCGGACCCGTCTTTGGCGGGTACAGCTCCCTCCTCCGGCTTTTCGGTCGTGATTATTGTCTCCGGCGGCGGCGTTATCTCTACCTTCTCTTCCCTGAATTCGGTGACGGATGCGACTATCTCTTCGCCATGCACAATAAGGGTTGCGCTTGGTGGGAGTGTAATCTCGGAAGCGGTTATGCGGTCGCCGACATTCACGAGCTTCGTGAGGCCAACGGATAGATGGTGCGGCAGTTCTGTCGGTAAAACCTCGATTTCTATCTCGTGAAGCGCTTTGACGACAATGTGGCCCGCTTTTTCCGCAGGTGCTACGCCAGTCCATTCGAGCGGTACTTTGATCTTGATTTTCTTTCCCTTCTCGAGCACGTAGAAATCGGCATGCAAAAGCTGCCCGTTTACCGGATGGAACTGCGTATCATGGATGAGGGTATCCTTGTCTTCTCCGACACCCTTTAGGGTCACGATGGTCGTCTCTCCCGCTTCGCGCCACACGTGCGCAAGCTTGCGGGCATCCACGGAGATCGCGGTCGCCGCCTGTTTGGGACCATAAAAAACAGCGGGTACGGCGCCATGCTTGCGCAGTGTATCTGCGGATTCATTCGCTTCACGCGGCTTTACTTCAAGCGCTAACATGGCGAGCAGTATACGGATTTGCGGCGCATATGCAAATATCTGGGCGAATAAATTATTATGCTACAATTCTTTTCATGCAGTATGACTTCGTCGCTATCGGCGACATCACGACCGACGCGTTTATCAAGCTCAAAGACGCAGAGGAGATGATGAATCACAATACGCGCGAGCTATGCGTGCGCTTCGCCGATAAAGTACCGTACGAAGAGGTCATCGAGGTGCGGGCGGTTGGCAACGCGGCGAACGCTGCCGTTTCTGCGAAGCGTATCGGCCTTACGTCGGCACTTATCGCACGCGTGGGTGACGACGAAAATGGCAGGAATTGCCGTGCGACTCTGAAGGAAAATGGTGTCGCCGACGAATACGTCGAGACACAGGCGGGACTTCCTACCAACTATCACTACGTCCTCTGGTTCGGCGCCGAGCGCACCATCTTGGTCAAACAAACGAAATTCACCTATTCGATGCCGCGGTTCGAGAGTCCGCCGAAATACATCTATCTCACCTCGCTCGGCGAAAGCGCCAAAGATTTCCACCATGAGATCGCGGCCTACGTGCACGAACACTCCGAGACCAAGCTCGCCTTCCAGCCCGGCACGTTCCAGATAAAGCTCGGCGCCGAAGAACTTAAAGACGTATATGCCGTGACCGAGATATTTTTCTGCAACAAAGAGGAGGCACAGAAGATTCTCGGCTCGGCCGAGGGTAACGTGAAGAATCTTATGGAAGGGTTGCGGGAACTCGGCCCAAAAATCGTCGTCGTTACCGATGGTCCGAATGGTTCCAACATTCTCGATGGGAGTGGCGCATGGCATGTACCTATGTATCCCGATCCTGCGCCGCCCGTTTCTCGTACTGGTGCGGGAGACGCGACGGCATCCTCGACCGTTTCCTACATCATGAAAGGTCTCGCGCCCAAAGACGCGCTTTTGCGTGGCATGATAAACGCCGCCTCGGTGGTGCAAGGCGTCGGTGCGCAGACAGGACTTCTGACGGATAAAGAAATTGAAGCATGGGACGCGAAGCGACCGGCGGATTTTGTAGCAACGGAGCTCTAGGCACTCTTCCGCGACACTACTTTCTTCACTGCTTCCACAATGTGGGAGACACCCATACCGTAGTGCTCTATCAATTCTTTTGGTGTGCCGGATTGGCCGAATTTGTCGTGCACGCCGACAAACTCGATTGGTGTGGGACATACCTCTGCGAGTAATTCAGCGATTGCGCCTCCCAAACCTCCCATTATCTGGTGTTCTTCGACGGTAACAACGGCACCCGCGCCACGCGCAAGCGAGTGGATTATCTCGCGGTCGAGTGGTTTTATTGTGTGCACATTGGTGACCGAAACCGCGATGCCTATTTCTTCTAACTCCCGCGCCGCGAGAAGTGCTTGGTAGAGGAGGTGCCCTGTCGCGAAAATCGCGACGACAGGAGAGTCGGATTTCCACACGACATTCGCCTTCCCTATTTCAAATGGTGTCTCGGCTGTTGTCATGATCGGCGTCTTGTCGCGTCCGAAGCGCATGTAGCCGGGCTTGCCGGCCTTAGCGAGCGCGAGCGTTGCCTTGCGCCCCTCTTCAGAGTCGCACGGAGAAATAACTATCATATTCGGAAGCGCGCGCATGAGCGCGATGTCCTCAAGCGCTTGGTGTGTGGCGCCATCGGGCCCGACAGAGACCCCCGCATGCATGCCGCAGACCACGACTGGCACATTGTTGAGACAAATAGTCGTCCGTATCTGCTCCCAATTCCTCCCCGGAGAGAACGTCGCGTACGAGGTGATGAAGGGGAGCTTGCCGTAATTGGCCATGCCCGCGGCGACCGTCGCCATATTCTGTTCGGCAACACCCACCTGCACAAAACGCTCCGGAAATGCTTTTTGGAAATGGTGCGCCTGCGTTGATTCTGCAAGGTCAGCCGTCAAGACGACGACTCGCTCATCTAGTTTCCCCGCTTCAACGACACCCTTGCCAAACCCCTCGCGTGTCGAGGCCATGTCGGGTTTATCGAAAATATTAGCGGCAAGTTTTGCTTCTGGATTGATCATATATATGATAGCGAGTGTCTTAAGGTATTCATGAGCCAAGTGAAAAATCTCTCTACAATGCCGGGTGAGGAGGCGGTGGCGAGGTTGGAGGAGGAGTTCGTATCGGAAGTCACGGCTACCGGAAGCGCAGCGACGTAATCAACTGCAATATTGGGACGCACGTCGCTTGCGGAGGCACCGGCGCGGCAGACGCGGACGTAACGCGCAGGGCTCGCCGAAATGTTCGCGAAATTTTGTGTGCGTTTAGCCGCCGAGAATACAAGCGTGCCGAGCGTTGTCCAGTTTATTTTGTCGGTACTTGCGAATACATTGCCTCCGGAATTTGTGCCGCAATAGGTTCCGGTGCAAGAGTCGCCGCAGATAGAATCGGGTGTCCAGTAGTCTACGCGCAGATTGGAAAAAGACCGCACTGAGCCAAAATCTATATCAATGCATGAAGTGACGGCGTGCGCATCGACGATGTAGGCGATCTGGCCGTCTCTAAATGAGAGACCGGCGGGTTGTGAGTCATCTGTCCTTGCACTCGAAACAGAACAGTAATTCGGCACGGTCGCCGCCGTTGCCCCCGGAGGTATAACGCCCGTAACGATGCCGGTAATCCATTGAGAAGCTCCCGTGACAGCACACGATGCAAATTGGTATGCCCTGGAGAGTACTCCATTGGTGCAGACGCGACTTTGAGAAACGCACTGTGCTCCGGCAGGGACAGATGATGTTTGGTATGCGGTCACCGATGCACCATTCGCAACGGTGCTGCCGTTGAAGGTACATGATGCACCGGGGCTGGTATTGGAAACGGTAACGGAGACTGCCGCGGACGTTCTTGTGTTCCCCGCCGCATCGCGCGCGACTGCGGTGATCGAATGTGACCCGTTCGAGACTGTAGTGGTGTTCCATGATGTTGAGTACGAAGACGCCGTGCCTGTTGTGTCTTCTGCACCGACATTCGTACCATCAACCTTGAACTGCACGCCTGCAACTGCGATGTTGTCAGAGGCTGTGGCGGTGATGTTCACTGTGCCCGAGACGGTTCCTGTGGCAGGTGCGGTGAGAGAGACTGTGGGTGCGGTGGTGTCGGACGAGCCGCCGGTGAGAGGAATTTCTACCTCGACTACTGTTGGAATACCAATCGAGCCGTCTGCAACTTTATGATTTTTGTCTCTGACCTCTTGAAGGAAAAGGATCTTCCCATTCACGAGAGCCGCGCCGCTCTTCGCTTTCATCGTGAATACTTGATTGTAGGAATATTCAGTACGCGAATACCCAGTTAGGGAAAACGTGCGGACATTCCATGTGTTCCCGCCATCCATACTCGTCGCTATCTTTCCTCCGCCGAGCACGTCGATACGCGAGCCGTTGACCACGATATTGTGCTGGGACCCGACTATTCCGGGGATCGGCGCACCTCTGCTCCACGCACCAGTAGTTTTGTTGATTGTATAGAGATACACAGGAACCCCGGTTGCTTCTGTTCGCGCTCCCACAAGATAAAGCGTGTTTTGCCCATCAAAATCCATATCTTCTTGATGAAACTGCGTGTCATTCGCTCGATTTCCCAACTCTACTGCGCTCACTTTGTTAGACGCATAGTTGCTCAAGAGTACGAGTTTGTTCTTTTCGCGCTGCGCATTATTTTCTGCGCCCGGATACAAGAACGCACCTGCCACAATCAAGAGTTTATCGCCCCATGCATACATGTTGGGATAAATATACAGAAGGCCCGGTTCATTCAATACCACGTACGGGCCACCCCAAACGCCGTTGCGGTAGGCCCCGCAGCGAAAGTTTTGCACTCCGGTACCGTTCGAACTCCTGTCGTACCCGCAGGTGTACAGCGTATCGGAGTCAGCCGCATATGCGACGCCAAGATATCCGATATATCTGCCCTGCGGCCAACCCGACATATCAACACTGATAGGTGCCGAGAGCGTACCGCTCGAGGCCCTCGTGAATTTGTAATGGACCATCTGATTCACGCTAGCGCCCCCCTCCGTCGCATATATGAGATGAAGCGTGCCATTCTTATCGACGACAAGGCTCGGCGGCTGGTGCGCGTTGTGCGCAGGAATGTGCTTCGCGAGCGTCCAGCCCGCCGTAGGGTTATTCTCGTCAAACTTGTAGATGTCAACGGGAAAACCGACTCTCTCATTAGTGCCCACTGTCCTGTTCATGGGGATTTGCAACGTCGCGTAGCGATAGCGCCCGACACGGATGTACTTCGAACTATGACGCCCCCAGAGAGTTTCGAACTCCGCGTTTGGATCCGGGCCAATCACGCGCCGCGCTGAGTATGTGCTAGTCGTTGGTGCATCCACGGAGCACGACGCATATTGATACGAGGTATTTCCTGAGAGTACGCCATTGGTACAAGTGCGCTGGACGCTTGAGCACGTTTGTCCATACGGTACGGAAGGCGTGTTGTAAAACGCTCGCGACTGTCCGCTCGGGACCTCCACATCATCCAACGTGCAGGAGGCGGCCGGCGCGTTCGACACCATCAGATCCCTTGCCTTGCTCGTACCCCCAACGGTCGTGACGGTAAGGCTATAGGTGGCCGGAGGAATGTCGGAGGGAACAGTGAAGCTGATGGTGGTGCCGTCAGAAGAGGGTGCCGGTATGGCGGTGCTCTGTGCGCCGAAGAACGTATCCCAAATGAGCGCGACGGCGGCGGCGAGGATGCCATTGGGCTTCTTGGTGAGGCGGACGGTATTGCTTGGGGCGAAGTTGGCACCGGTGATTATCTCCTGTGCTCCTTGTGCAACCGGATTCGGAGACAGGCCGGAGATAGTAGGAAGAGGCAGGCTCGGGGTGCACGTGGAGAACGCGTAGGTTCCCGTGAGAGTGCCGTTTCCGCAAACACGTGACTGCGATGCACACGTTTGTCCCACGGGGACAGACGCGGTTTGATGCGCGGTCACACTTGCACCGTGCGCGACAGTTTGTCCATTGAACGTACAGGAGAGAGGTGCGGCCGTGGAGCAGGTACGGTACTGGTGGGTGGTCGGTGCAGAGAGGACTCCGTTGGCACAGGTGCGTGTTTGTGCGATGGATGAACAAACTTGGCCGAAGGCGACGGTGCGTGCGGAGTACGCGGTCACGAAGGAACCGTGGGAGACGGTGGTGCCGTCGAGGGTGCAGGAAGAAGGTTGACCCGGAGTGCATGTGGCGTTTTGGTATGTTCCCGACAGCACTCCATTAGTACAGAGTCTTGACTGTGAGATGCAGGTTTGGTCGAAGGGTACGGAGGCACTCTGGTATGCGGTGATGGAGTTTCCGTTCAATACCTGTGCTCCGTTGAAAGTACAGCTGGTGGGTTGTCCCGGCGTGCAGGCGGAGTATGCGTATGTGCCGGAGAGAGAGCCGTTCGTACACGTGCGGGTTTCAGAGGTGCAGGTATTGCCGACGGGGACGGAGGAGGATTGATAGAAGGTGTGGGAAGAGGCGTGCGGGATTGAGACGCCGTTTTGTGTGCAAGAGGCGGGTTCTCCTGTTGTGCAGGAGGTGTATATATTGAGGGAGCTTCCGGTGAGGACTCCGTCGGAGCAAGTACGGGACTGCGCGTACGTGGCACATTGTTCGCCGAAGGGAGCGTTGGTGCGGGAATACAGCGTCTGGGATGCGCCGTGTGAGAACGTGACACTGCCGAGTGTGCAGGAGCGAGGTGGTGGGGGTGGAGGGCTTCCTCCACCTCCGCCTCCTCCGCCGCCTCCACCTCCTCCTCCACCGCCTCCACCTCCGGTACTTCCTCCACCAGTTGTTCCTCCTGTTCCAGTACCAGTTCCTGTTCCACCTCCGGCGGCTGCTCTCGTTGCAATGAACGTTCTCGTCCTCGGACCCACTGCTCCGTATCCTGTTGTGTTTGGTGAGCCTGTAGAGACGATGCCGCTCTGCACTTGGAATCGTTGTACGGCGGCTTCGGTGAGAGCGCCGAAGAAGCCCGTGGCGGAGTCGGTAGAGAGAAAGCCTTCTGCGATGAGAATGTGCTGGAGGATGATGACGTCTTCTCCGGTACTTCCTTTGGATAGAGTGCGGGTGATGGCAGAGGTTGTTGGAGTTGGTGTGGGAGTTGGAGTAGGAGTGGCAACTGTTCCTCCGCAGGAGAGGGTGATGGCGGCACGGGTCCTTGGTCCCACTGCTCCGTATCCTGTGGTTGAGGGTGTGCCGCTGGAGACGAGGGAGTGAGATGCCTGCCACTGCTTGACCACCGCTTCGGTGGTGGGGCCGAAGTATCCGGTCACGGAGTCTTGGGTGAAGTCTGCGTATTCTTGTGTGAAGAAGGTCTGGAGGGCTTTGACATCGTTGCCCGAGACACCGCGCGATAGAGTGCGGGTGAATGTGGGGCAGGTGGAGGCGTGGGAAAAGAGAGGCATCGCGAGGAAGAGCCCCGTGAAGATTACGAGAACGATGTGACGAGTTAGTGTCATGTTGATCATACGTGCAAAAGATTGAGACCTATATCTTCATCGAGACCGCGAAGAAGCGGCTGGGTCACAAGCCAGAGACAGAGTTCGAGCGTCACGGCAACCGTCGCAGACCGGAGGTGCCCTCCGATGCACTCAAGAGTTTCATCGCACCTTGAAAGCACCGCGTGCGCATGGACGAGGGGTCGTTCATTAAGCTCGGAAACATTGCCGTCCATACTCGCGACCTCGAGCGGCCCTTCTTCTTCACGGAACACGTATCTACGATTTACCAGATCATAATAGCCAATTTCCACATCCTTGACGGCACCGATCGCCTGAAACTGCGCCCAGTGCACGTCCTGCTCTTCGCAAAAACGCGTCAACGTGTCTATGAGCTCTTCCTCACGCGAGAGTACTAGGAAAAAACCATTGTGTATTTGGATAGCTTGCATATTACGGATGCCCGACCGCAACATTTTTTTGTACCGTGCGGAGCTCCGCCAAGAAAACCTCTTTCTGCTTGTCGGCGGGGATTTTGTCGGTCGGGCCTTTGCCAGGCGGATTGCCGTGCCAGCGATAATCGTTTTCAATGGTCGGCACACCTTTGCCGGGGATGGTGTGCGCGAGGATGAGGGTCGGTTTTTCCTTAATAGCTTTCGCCTCATCGCAGGCGGCGACGAATTGCGGGATATTGTGGCCATCTACCTCGATGACATGCCAGTTGAACGCGCGGTACTTGTCGGCCATAGGCTCGAGCGGCATCACATCCTCTGTGTTGCCGTCTATTTGAATGTTATTGCGGTCCATAATGGCGGTCAGATTGGTCAGCCGGTATTTACCAGCGAACATCGCGGCTTCCCACGTATTGCCTTCTTCCTGCTCGCCGTCCGACATCGCGCAGAAAACGCGAAATGTCTTGCCGTCCATGCGCGCGGCATAGGCGTATCCGGCGGACTGTGAGAGCCCGCTTCCAAGTGGCCCCGATGTGGTTTCCATACCGGGCAACATATCGCGCTCCGGATGCCCTTGCAGTCGCGAGCCGAATTTGCGAAGTGTCATACATTCCTCAATAGGAAAATATCCAGCATGCGCCATTGCGGCATAGCGCACGGGGACGATGTGGCCGTTGGAGAGCATCAGGCGGTCGCGCAGTGGCCACTCGGTATTTTTAGGATCGTGCTTCATGACGCGGAAATAGAGCGCCGTGAAAATGTCCGCCATGCCGAGCGGCCCCGACAAGTGGCCGGAGCCTGCGGCAACAAGCATCTCGATTATGGTTACACGAATGGCATTGGCACGCTGTTCGAGTTTCTTTATCTCTTGGTCGGTTAGCGCTTCCATTAATAGCAATATAGCAGACTTTGTTACGCGAACCGCCGTCAAGTCCTGTGGACTTACGAAGCCCTTCTACCCGACCCTAGAGAGCCTGCTTTGCGATTTGCATCAACTTCTCGTACGCCGCTTTCGGGTCGGGCGCTTTTGATATCGCAGAACCAATGCCAAACCGCGTGGCTCCCGCTCGAACCAAGTCGGCGATATTGGATTCTGCAACACCACCATCGACTGAAATTTTGACTTCGGGAAACTGCATATGAAACTGTGCGATGCGCGCCGGTGCCGAAGGGTCATAAGGAATTCCCTGTGTTCCAATCGTTGCGATAGACATCAGATGCACGACATCACACGCCGGCACAAGCGGAGCGATAACCTCAAATGGTGTCGGGAGAAGGAGGCCGAGACCGACCTCTTTCGCTCCCGCCTGTCTCCACGCATTGAGTGCGCCGTGCGCTTCGTTCGTATCAGCAAAAGCTTCCGCGTGTCCCATGATACGCACGGCGCCGGCGTGCGCAAAAGCGATCCCAAGTTCTCGCGGCTCTTCAATCATGAGATGCACATCGGCAGAGAGACCTCGTACTGCGCCAAGACCAAAGGCACGAAATTCCCCCTGCTTCACGTATGGCCATGTGATATGCGGAGCAAAAAGTCCATCATCGACATCGATATGGATGGCGGTCGTGAACGAACGAATTCGCTCTGCCCCCGCCGCTAAATCCTCTTCATCGCGAGGCACGTACGTCGGGATTATTTCGATCATGGAAAAACTCGCTACGGGCCAACAACATAATTGCCGTCAGGCGCAGGCCCACCGAGCCCTGTCGATCCTATGTTGCACGACGAGACTGGCTGCGGCGTCGTTTCCAACATAGCGCCAAGGCAATAAAACTCACCGCCTTCCGACCTGTGTGTATAGGTGTAATCATCACCCGTTCCGGGATCCTTCGGCACGTTAGCGATATAAGAGGAACCAATCGAAGAAAGATCGGGCGGATATGCTGGCACTGGCTGGTCACTGTAATAGAGCTCCATGGCCACCTGTAGCTGCTTTAAGTCAGCAAGGCGGCGAGCATCGCGCCCCTTCTTCCGCGCGCCATTAAGCGACGCAAGTACGACAGACGAGAGGAGTCCGATAATCGCAATCACGACCAAGAGTTCGATGAGCGTGAAGCCCCGAGATTTCTGTGCAGATGTAAACATAGAGAGTCTGAATAATTAATAGGTGGCGGTTCCCCAGTTCGGCGTCGTTGGGACATTGGAAGAACCCGAGCTACTCATATAAACAAAAATGGCAACTATCAGAGCAATGACCCCAATTCCAATCAACACATACTCTGCCTCTTTTCGCGATGACACAAGTCCCCATGCGACAAGTTTGCCGCTAAAGTCGAAGCCTCCTGAAGCTACGGGCGGCCTGCCAAACTCATTCTGGTCGTCGGTCTGAAATTGCATCTCACTCATAGGATGAGTATACCCTGTTGGTATGAGTTGTATAGATTAAGTGTGGATTGCGTATCAGGACCTCTCTTCTATCCTCATTATCTTCTTGAGTCGCCGTAAGTGCCGATCCTCTCCGCTGAAAGACGTGGAAAGAAATGCTGCGATTATATCCCGAGCTTCTTCTGCAGTGAGTGCATCGCTTGAAAGCGCGACCACGTTGGCATCGTTGTGCTCGCGCGCGTGCTGTGCTTCTTCCTTCGTCCGAGCGACCACGGCCCGCACGTCCTTGACCTTATTCGCAACGATTGCGGCTCCGGCACCGGAACGACACAGGAAAATGCCGCGGGCGTTCATATCTTCTCCGATCTTTTGCGCCGCCGGATACATAAAATCCGGATAGTCGTCCGCAGGGTCGAGCGTATGTGCGCCCTCATCTATAACGTCGTACCCCTGAGTCAAGAGGTATGCCTTCAGCGCCTCTTTGAGGTTGAACCCGCCGTGATCCGTCGCCAGATATACCTTCATGACCTTAGGCGCTTTGCGACTTCGGAGACGTGCTCGATGAGCGTGTGCGTGTAGCCCATTTCGTTGTCGTACCACGCGAGGACTTTCACCAAGAGGCCGTCGACGACGCGCGTCATGCCGAGGTCGGCTATCGCGCCATATGGCAGACCGAGAATATCAGATGAAACGAGAGGCTCGTCGGAGACTGCAAACACGCGTTTCCAACGGTCGGTTGCGGCGGCCTTTCTCATCGCATCGTTCACCTCTTCGACAGTGGTCGGGCGCGATGGAGTGAAGGTTATGTCGACGATGGAGCCGGAAGGCACCGGCACGCGCACCGCGATGCCGTCGAATTTGCCTTTGAGTTTCGGATATGCGATCGCTGTCGCCTTCGCCGCACCTGTGGAAGACGGCACGAGATTTTGTGCGCCTGCCCTACCGCGACGGAAATCGTCGGGCGCCGTGCCGTCGACGATACCCTGCGTTGCCGTATAGGCGTGGGTGGTGTTGAGAAGCGCCCGCTCGATGCCGATGGCTTCATCCAAAATGCCGATAAGAGGGCTCGCGCAATTGGTCGTGCACGACGCGTTCGATGTGATGTCGCACGTACCGAATTTCTCTTCGTTGGCGCCGATGAGAATGGTTTCTACGCCCTCGCCTTTGCCGGGTGCGGTGATGACAACCTTTTTCGCTCCCGCATCAATGTGCGCATGCGCCTTCGCTCCATCTGTAAAATATCCGGTCGACTCGATGACGATATCGACCTTCATGTCCCTCCACGGCAACTTCGCCGGATCTTTCTCCGCAAAGACCGGAATGGTTTTCCCGTCAACGACAAGCGCCTTGTCCGCCAACGCGACAGAGAACTTCGCGCGGCCATAGACCGTGTCGTATTTCAAAAGGTAGGCGAGATTTTCCGCCGGCGCCAAATCATTCACGGCGACAATCTCAAATTCTGCGCGCCCATGGACTGCTCGCATGAATCCCCTGCCAATTCTCCCGAACCCATTTATTGCTATGCGTGCCATGGTCAACCTATTATATCCTATTCTGTATCAATGCGTGCGCACGATGACGGTTTCCTTTGAATATTACTTGAAACTGCTTCCCGAGCTTGCTCTTTTTGGCGTGGTAATAGAAATAAAACTCACTGTCGGGTCGACATATGCTTCGGAGCCCATCGTCAGCTCTATCCCCTTGTTGCCGTTACGAATTATCGTAGTACCGCCACTAGCGTTAAACAGCAAGTCCGAAGTACGGGCAGCTAGCACGACATGGCTGGTTGCGGTGCCTCCTCCACCTTGCAGTGTGCCGCCGAGCCAAGATACCCGAGATGCGGACGCATACAACACCGTTTTGCTACCACCCTTAACCGTAAGGTTGTAGCCTGGCCACGTCGAAGCCCAGAAATACGAATCGTAATATATCTCCAACACTGCTGGAGCAGTCGTATTGCCCGAATAGTCTATTGATACGTTATCATCTTTGGCGCGCAGATAGACTGTGCCACGGCCTGTTTGTATCATGGACTTGTTTCCTGACTGCCACTCGCCGGCGATTGCGGTGAGCCATAACGTACCGCCGCCACGAACCATTATCTGTGCAAACTGCTCCCATGCGTCGTTATAGTTGTTCAAAGGTTTTGATATCTGTCGGATAGTGATGCCGCCGATATAGACGATTGCACCTCCGGAGATGTTCATCTCTGCGGTGACCACGGCGCTACGCGGACCGGTTATCGCTATGGATTTGCGGATTTGAACGGGAACAGTACTGTCGTATGTTCCGGCGGCAAGTTGCAAGGTCTTCATATCATTTGTCATCGCGACACCGCGCGTGAGCGTTTGGCACGGCTGAGCGGACGTGCATGAATTCGAGTCGTTGCCCGAAGGAGAGATATATACGTCAGCCACGCCAGACGCCGCAACTTCCATCGAAGCTGGTTCCGTTGCGACCTCCGCTGTAGCAAACATGCCGGATCGGTTGAATGCGGAAACGCTGGCCACACCAGTCAGAACAAGCGCGAACAAAAGTGCATATATGTGGAGGGGTTTGAATTTCATGTGGCCATTATAACCTATAGCTATACCGAGAGGGCAACTCTGGGGTCATCCACGGGTTGAAAGCACGCCTAGAATATGGCGTTCAAGTGTGCCTTATGTTCATAATGAGATTCGCGAGCCACACAAAGAATCTCTCTACGAGGCCAGGTGAGGAGGCGGAGGCGAGACTGTCTTTGGGCTCCGATCTATCGGACGCACTCTCACTTGCAGTAGAAAGCACATCACCCAAAGGCATCTCAACTTCCAGAATTGCCTGCCTTCCAGTGGTAAGATTTCGCACATTTTCCAAAAGCAGTATCCTGTCGTCGGGCAGAGCCGCACCGCTCTTTGTTTTCATGATGTGTGTACGCACATATGCATAGTCGTTGAGCGGATATCCGGCTATTGTGTACGGACTCACCGACCACGTAGTTCCGGCATCTATGCTCACCGCATGTTGGCCATTCCCAATCACGTCAATCCGCGCACCGTGGACAATAAGATTGTGCCCCGCTTCATTCGTTTGGGCGCCGAAGCCGGCAATGGGAAGCCATATCTTCTTCCGAAATCCCGTAGCAGTATCGATCACAAAGAGGTAGTTGGCATTGGTTGCAAGAGCCGTCCCCAGAAGGTAGAGGGTGTGTTGGCCGTCAAAATCTATATCTTCTTCAAAGAATTGCGTGCTGTTGCTTATGTTTCCGAGCGTCGCTTTGGAGTCAACGTGCGACCCATATCCACTCACCAGAATAAAGCGGTTGAGCTGACGTATATCGTAGTCGGCTTGGTCCATATGAAGACCGGAAGCAATCCGTAACTTATCACCCGATGCATACAGATTGGGGTACAAGAGCCGACCGCCCACTTCTTTTGAGATTTCGTAGGCCTGACTCCAGGCTCCACTGCGGTACGCTCCACAGCGAAAGATGTCCGATATATGATCGGTCGCACAGAAGTAGATGGTATCGGAGTCTACAGCATATGCCACACCGTGGTAGGCAAAATAAAAATTCCCTAGTAACGAATTGAAGGGCGAGGTATTAATAATCTGTGGTGAAGAGAGCGTGCCTGTCGAGGCCCCGGTAAATTTGAGGTGCGCCAGTTTGCCATTAGCATCATCGTAGAGTATGTTAAGTGCGCCATTGTTATCCAAAATCAACGATGGTGGCTGATGTGCGTCTTTGCTCGGTTGCATCCACGCGAGTTGCCATCCGCTGCCCGGAGCATTCTCATCAAAACGGTAAATAGCAGCTGGTATCGGAAGTGTTGTTAAGTCGTTCTGAAGTACCGCGTAGCGGTAATGCCCTACACGCACATATTTTGGGCTGTGGCGGCCCCACATCAGCGTGAGTTGGGAGAGCGCGTCTGTAATAATAGGGCGGGGCGTATACTCCTGCGCGGCGGCGACGGTACATTGAGCGAAGCGATATTGAAGCTCGCCCGACAACACTCCGTTGGTACACGTTCTCGTCTGGACATACGAAGAGCAGAGCGCGGGAGGTGCCACGATGGATGTAGAATAGAATGTGGCCGATTGTCCGGACAAAATCTCTACGCCATTGAGTATGCAAGGAGCTTGTGTGTTCAGTACATTTGCGGTACGTGCTGCAGATACTTTGATATTTCCCGACGCGTCAGTAGCGATGGCGACCACCGTATGCGGCCCGTCTGCGACACGAGTTGTGTCCCATGAGGCTGAATATGGAATTGTGGTATCTCTATCGCCTACACTCGCATTGTCGACTTTGAATTGCACGCCCGCCACACCTTTTTCGTCGGAAGCCGTTGCGGATAGTACGATTGCGCCCGATATAATTTGATTATTCGCCGGAGTGTAGAGGGAGACAGAGGGAGGAGTCGTGTCGGGAAACACTGTATTCCCCGCCAAAAAGTCAACCGCAATACCTCCCCGGACAAAGCTTGCGGCTGCACCCGCGCGGCACACCCGGGCGTAGCGTAGAGGCATTGTTGAGACTTTCGCATAATTCACCGTGCGCTCAATCGTCGAATATGGCAGGGAGCCGAGTAGTGTCCACGTCGCCTTGTCTCTGCTCACTAATATGTAGCCTCCCGGGTTGGTTCCGCAATAGTTTCCGGTACACGAGTTGCCGCAGATGGAATTCGGCATCCAATAATCCACGCGCAGAGAGGAGAAAGACCGCACCGAGCCGAAATCCATGTCAATGCATGAAGTAACGGCGTAGCTGCCTACTCTGTATGCAATATTCCCTTTGCGGTAAGAAAGTCCTGCAGGAAGCGAGTCATCAGTTTTGAGTCTGGCGATTGAGCAGTAGTTCGGCGTAGTCGTTGCGGAAACTCCCGGCGGTATGACGCCAGAAACCGCGCCCGTAATCCACGCCGGTGCAACCGCCAACGCCTCTGTGGCCGCCGTTGCCACATCTGGTGCCAACATTTCTTCGGCGACCGCCAGATTGTTGCCCTGAAATAAGGCAGACGAAACAATAAGTAGAAGAACGAGACCGAGAAGGATCAGGAGTGGGTATACTCTCGGACGAAGGGTCATACAGGCACTCTATTGTACTACGGGATACGTCATGGTTGCGGTGCTTCTGCGGTTGGTGCTGGAGGCGGTTCTAGTGTAGCTTCGACGCTTTCGGTCGGGGTCCCGACCTCTTCGACCCCCACAACAGACCTATTCGGCGATGTATTTCGTAACTATCCGAAGACCATTTCTACGTACTTAAAAGATATTGAGCTCTCACCCGTGAGGCCTTACCTCTTCGAGTAGGGATATCTGGATTTACGAAATCCAGATTTTGTGCTCACATGTACATCTTATTACCTAGCGAGCACGTAATCAACAGCGGCGTTGCTAATCGCAGCGCTACCCCCGCCTCTGCAGACGCGCACATAGCGGAAGGGCGTGGGCGATGTGGCCGTGTTGCTTGTGAGCGTGAGCGATGGGGCCAGGCTTGTGAGGCGACTCCATGCAGAGGTGGCGCGGCTCGTGCTCGTGAACACATGCAGTGACGGATAGGTACTGCAATACGTCCCCGAGCACGAGTCTCCGCAGATAGTTTTGAGCATACGGTATCCGATCTTCGCCTCCGTATACTGGGTACTACCAAAGTCAATGTCAAAGCAGGCGGTTACGCCCAGCCCCGCAATGGTTGAATATCCACCGGTGGCCTGTGCGAGCCCTGCCACTTGCCCGTTCTCGGTCCGTGCATTTCCGATTGTGCACGCGATACCGGCAAGCCCAGAGACCGGAAGTATGGTGCCGCTCTGCCATTGCGCTACTGGTGCGGGGGGAAACACCGCTCCTGCTCCATTTCCAACAATTGTATTAATTGAAGATACTGTATTACTTGTAGCATATGCGCCTGTGCCTGCGATTTCTACGCCATAGCGTGGATTGAACTTGATGATATTCGCGCTACTTGCATCGCCATCTTTACCCACGGAATTATTCAAAGCGTCTTTAATATAAATGCCATCCCTTGCGTTCCGAATTGCAATTTGACCGGTAACATCAGTGCCAATCTTGTTGCCGATAATGTTATTGTCGTGCGCTATCCAATTGAGGGGGTTTGTGGTCAGAGGGTCTGTATTCGCGGCTGCCCCCGCAGGGTCGCCACGTATCCAGATACCGTCATTTGTATTTCCCGATATGAGATTGCCCTGTATCGTTGCCGTTTGAGCTTCAAAAATAATTATCCCCCACGTGCCGTTCCCCAACGGGCCCGTACCGGACGCATTTGTCCCGATATAGTTTCCTACCACAAGATTGTCGTGACTAAAGCCCTTGTGGCCGAAGTGGGGCTCCGGAGTGGTTGGCGTCGGTGGCGAGCCGTCAAGATTGATGCCGTGCCGGTTGTTACCGGAAATAACGTTGCGGGCAAGCGGGTTATACCCGCCAATCTGGTTGTTCGGGCTATTGTGCAGAAGAATTCCCGTACGGATGTTCGGTATTTTGTACGACCCGGTGATATCCGTGCCTACATAATTCCCCTGGACGACGTGCCCGCTGGATTTGTCTCCTGCAATATTAATGCCGTATACGCCATTTCCTGAAATAATATTTCGATACTGCACTCCCGGGCCGCCAATGGTATTTTTGTCCGACTGACGAATAGAAATCCCGTTCCCGTTCCCAGTGCCGTTAGCGCCATTGCCAACGGCTGCTGTGCCAGCCGCATTGGTCCCTATCAGGTTGTTCAAAATCCAATTTCCCGTGGAGCCCTCCGGAATACTTATCCCGTTTTCTCCATTCCCGGAAATGACGTTCCTCTCCTGCGGGAGCGGCCCGCCGATTTGGTTGCGTGACGACGTGCTAACAAGAATGCCATTCCCTTTATTTGCACTTGCCGCCAAGCCGTCTGCACGAGTGCCGATATAGTTTCCTATGATTTTATTTGAGCCTCCTCCATTTAAATTGATTCCGTCTCCCGTAAAATTCTGAATCACGAGTCCTTGCACAGTGCTACCGCCCGCCTTTATCGTAAGGCCTGTGCTAGTGCTTGCGCCCATACATGAACCGTTGAGAATGATAAGCGGGGTGCCGGCATATCCGCTTTGCGTGGTACCGTCAATATGCACCGGTTTGGTGATGTCCGGCAACGGAGAGGTGGGGCAAATCCGTTTTGAACTGGTGCTGATATTAAAGACAATCCGCCTTGTACCGCTTGCAAGCGCATTTGATTGCAAGATAGCCTCCCGCAAAGAGCCGGGACCGGAATCGTCCGTAGTCGTGACATATTGGATTCCGGCTGTGACCGCAGCGGCGGATTGAGACGAACTCATACGACCACCAATAGTAGGGGCGAATGAAATAAGAAACAGAACAAAGAGAAGAAAGCCGAGAAGAGTCAGGAGTGGGTATACTCTCGGACGAGGGGTCATATACGCATTCCATTGTACTACGAGGTATTTCATTTTATGGGGCGCTTGAAAGTTGCTTTACCATATCGTCGCTTGGGATGTTTTTGCTGAACGCAAATTCTTGAAGGTAGCAATTACATATAGGGCCCCCGTGTCCGTAGGAACCGCCCAGTACGGCAACTCTCAAAATTGGTGGCCACGTATTGGCGTGCTCGTTGATGCGAACATCGCTACCGTCGAGGGCGACGACCGCGCGCAGGCCGGTGGCATTCATGGCTCCGACGAACGTATGCTGACCCTTGACGAACGGGCGCAGTGGGTCGAAGCCTTGGGCGTTGTTGTCCCCGTTCATAGCGGTCATGCCGTAGTGTGCAGTAATCGGGTTCCCGTTGAAGGAGACGCGGTGATAATCGTCGTCCTTGGCCGTGTGCAATGACAGCATGGTGATGCTATGTACGTCTTGGTTTGAGTAGAACTTGACCAGCACACTGCCATTCGGGACCGGAAAGTGAGCGCCAAGGGGGACCAACGCCATCGTGACGTGGTCTTGCTCGCGCGTCACGGGCGTCGCCCCGACCTCCATTGGTGAGGTCTTAAAGGCACCGTTCTCGTTGAGCACGAAGTCAACGCCGAACTCATCGCCCCTTGTCTCAACTTTGAAGCCGACCTTCGGATTGGCGAGCGTCCGCGACGGAATATCCTTCCACGCCCACCGGCTGTTGGGGGGTGTTATATCTGTCCAGTGCGCGCCGCCGTCCATTGTCATAAACAGCTGTCCGGTACCGGTGCCGATTCTCCTAACGAAAGCGGACTGCGAGCGAACTGACGACGGCAACGTAATCTTTTGCAAGACCGTGGCGTTATTTGCCGTCGCCTTGATACGCGATGCCGAGTGGGCAATGCCGTCCACACCGGCAATACCGCGCGTGACGAGCATATTGGTGCGGACCCATACCGATGCCGTCAAGTCCCGATTGTAAAGTGCAACGAACGTGCGGACGCCCTCAATGAGCGCACCGCGATCTGACCGTCGCAGAGTGTTCGGCGGAACTTTCTTCCAAACGCCAGCAGTATTATCAATCCAGGCAGATGATGCGCGTTGTGTTTTAATGCCGAGTGCACCGATCGTCGTCGGGCCGTTGAGATAGGCGCGGTTGTTAGCGAAGTCGACATCCATAAACATGCTGGGGGTGGGCCATGCTTGTGCGCCGAGGATAACTGGCACCACGACAGCGGCGGCGGATTGAGACGAACTCATACGACCACCAATAGTAGGGGCGAATGAAATAAGAAACAGAACAAAGAGAAGAAAGCCGAGAAGAATCAGGAGTGGGTATACTCTCGGACGATGGGTCATATACGCATTCCATTGTACTACGAGATGCATCATGGTTGCGGTGCTTCTGCCGGCGGTGGTAGCTCTAGTGCAGGAGCGGGTGACGGAGATGGTTGGCTAGTCCTTGAAAATATAGTTACAGGAAAGCCTTGTATCGCGCATTATTTTCCGAAGTAATCCTGGACCTATCACGTCATGTAACGGCACAGTTGTCGGCGACAGTGTCGGATGTTTGAGCCGAACATGGCTACCTGTTGTGCGAACTTGAACATATCCGACTCGTTCAAGTCGCTTGATAATCTGCGCACCCGATATGCGCGGAATATGCGGCATATACTAAACAGTAATGACGTGTACGCTCACGCTTGACGCAGTCCCAGCAACATCTTCCGTCTTCTGCTCCGCAAGGCACGCCTCCGTCGCTTCGCGCACGTTCAGAAGTGCCTCCTCCATGTTTTTGCCTTGACTATAGCAACCAGGGATTGCGGGATTCGTAGCAACAAAGAAGCCCCCATCGTCTTTCTCAACGATGATTGGAAATGATTGTGTGCTACGGATTCCTTTCATGATGGCAGTATACCCCCGCGAGATAATAGTTTCAATGCACCACATTATATACGCTACGGGGTGGTTGAGATCGCGCTTCCAGTATCGGTGCCGCTCCCCCCATCAGCGGGCGGGGTTTCGGATGGCGGAGGTGTAGGAGCAGGAGCAGGAGCGAGCTCTGGTTGTGGCGCTGGTTCAGGTGCGGGCGTTGGCTCCGGTGCAGGAGTCGGAACGGGGGCTGGCACTGGTTCCGGGGAAGGTTCTGGTGCAGGCGACGGCTCTGGCGCAGGGGTGGGGGCCGGAGCGGGCTCTGGTGTTGGAGCGGGTGCGGGTGAAGGTTCAGGAGCCGGAGCCGGCGCAGGTGGGGTTGATGTCGCGTCCGTAGGAGGAGGAGTGCTTCCGCCGGCACCTCCGGCACCGCCCGTGTCTCCGGCCTGCGGCGGCGCGCTCTGCGCGCCGCCGCTCCCACCGCTTCCGCTTCCCACATTCCCCGAGTTGCTACCCGCCCCTGCCGCAAGCAATGAATCGAGTTGTACCTTGGTGATGCAGGTCTCCCCGCCTTCGCCCGAGACGCAAAGCTTGTCGGTGTGCACTTCTTTGGCGAAGACTTTCTCAAAGATGCCGGTCGCGGCGTAGAGCGCTTCTTTAAACGCGCGAATCACTATGTCGCCGAGACCGGAAATCGCGCTCTTCAGTCCATCCGACGCATCAGTAAATGATGCGTACCACGGCGTCGACGATGCAAATTGCTCTCTCGGCGTCGTGGTCGCGCTCACCAATTCCCCCGCCGATGTCGTCGCAAGAAGCGGCTGGACCTCTAGATTGAGTTCTTGTATCGCCTTTATAGTCGGAGAAACAAGGGCCTGATATTGAATCCCCCACGGGTCTACATGCGGGTCCGCGCCGCCAACGTGGACGAACTGGGGAAAGACATCGTAAAGTTCTTGAGCGATAAGGCCTGTCTTCCGGCCCTCCTCCCCTTCGAAGTTGAAGTCAACAACGTGGATATTCATAAGATTGGCGAGCGAGGAGGAAGTATTCGTAATATCGGATTTCAAGCGGACGTCCGAGGGGATAACACATCCACCAGTTGTTGCACCGCGAAGAGAGCCGTTGGAATCTACGATACACACACCTCGATTTCCATTGTTATCAGCCGAAAGACCGGAAAAGGCCACTGGGCCAGTTGCCGTAAGATTGAGCATACCTGTGATTGAACCGACACTATTTATGGTAAGCGCTCCGCCTCCAAAAGTTGCAACACCGGTATTGGAGATCGACCAGTCAGTGCTGCCATCGCTAATCGTATTGCTGAAATTAGCTGCGGTCGCAATAATTGTGCCGGTAAAGGTGGGAGAAGCCGAAAGCACCATGTTGCCCGTTCCCGTAACCGCGTTGGAAAGTGTAACGCCGCCGTATTGTAAGGTGCCATTCGTACCTCCTGCCGTAGACGCGCCGATAACTACATTTCCACCGACTGAGAAAAGTTTTGATGGTGATGTCGTCCCGATGCCGACGTTGCCGGAAGAGTCAATGCGCATGGCTTCGGCAGGGCCGCTCCCTGTTCTGAAAACAATGTCTCCTGTTGTAGTCCCATTGTCAAAATAGAAGTCTGGGTCGGATTTCTTGCCGCCCAAAATGCGCATCCCGACCGCGCCGAGCTCACCGTTAAAGATAAGGGAATTATAGCCGTTGGAAGTGCCAATTATTTGTAAGTCCGTTTCAGCTCCAGTTGATACTACAAATTTCGATCCCGGTGTTGTGGAGCCAATCCCGACGTTGCCGCCATTCGCAATCGTGAGATACGTCGAGGTGGCATAGACATCGGTTGACGTACCGATTTGGAGACTCCCGAGGACCGAGCGGAACGTCCAGTGTTTTGCGTTTACCCCCGCAAGGGTGTCGGTCAAGGTGAGCTGGCCGCGGAAGGTTGAATCTGCGCTCGTGGTGGCGAATTGTGCGGGCCAGTAGGGAGAGGTGGTGCCGACACCGATGCGATTTGCTCCGTTGAGGAAGATGCCGAAGACATCATTTGTCGAAGATGCCCACTTGGAATTGGGGCCAGCTCCTCCACCGTCATCAACTTCGCATCCGAAGTTACCCGCTGTCCACGTCAGCACATTGTTTGACGAACAGTCTATAAGACCGTCGGCAAAGAAGTCAGAAGTGGAAGCGACACCGGAAACAGTGAGCGCGGTGGATGAGGCATACGGGAATCTGTTGGCGACGAGCCCTGTGGAGTAGAACGTGAGAGCTGTGGGAGTGGTCGTTGCGCGAAGCGAGCCACCTGCATCAATCCACGGCAAGACACTTGCAAGTCCGGCACTCGAGAAAATTGCGTTTCCTGTGATTGTCATGTTGGTCGTCGTGGCGTCTGTCGAGCTCGCGTTGACCATTCTCAAATTGGTAATCGTCGAAGTGCCGGAGTTCACGATGATGCCGCCTGTGAACGAGAGACGGGTCGAGGTGGCGTCAGATGGGAAGGGCCATGAGTAGCCATTCTTGTTGTTGAAGGTCGTCCAGTCGGTGGAGGAGAGACAGCCCGCGGCGCTTCCGCTTCCGACGGTGCAGTCGACGGCCAAAGCGCCGCCCACCGCAGAGCGTCCCGCCGTGACCGTGATGCCGTTCGTACCCGAGACGGTTCCTGTCGCGACAGAGGAGAGATTGCCCGTGCCGTTGCCGTATATGAGTTGGGAGGAGGTGAAGGTGTCGACACCGGTACCACCCTTTGCAACAGCGAGAGTGCCCGTGATATTCGCAAGTGTCGTCGTTGCGACCCACGAAGACGCTCCGTCGATGAAGGTGAGGACGTATCCGGGAGTGCCGACGCCGAAGAATGTTGACGTGGCGATGGAGCGGGCGTCCCCCGTTGAACCGGTCTGGTTGCCGAGGATGCTCGCGGCGGCGACTTGGGCGAGATTGGCAAACGGAAGGTCGCCCGTGACGTCGAGGGTGAGGTCAACCGTGGCACAGGTCGCCGCACCTGCTCCGTTGAGACTTCTGACAAATTGATTGGTGCAGGAGGCACCGGCGTATTCGGATAGCGTTCCTCCTGCGTCGGCAAGCGGAATGGCGGAGGTAATCCCTTGAAGGATGGTGGTTCCTGTGATTGTCATGTTTGTCGTCGTGGCGTCCGTTGCAGAAAAGCGTGAGCTGTTCAAGAGTCCTGTGGTAGTGGCGTTGACCGACTTCAATGAAGTCGTTTCAAGAAAGCCTGTTGTCGTCGCGTTGGTAGCGTACAGAGAGGTGGCGAAGAAGCTCGTCGTGGTTGCGTCGGTGCCGTATATGCGGGTGAACTTGGCGTCGGTTCCTTCGAGTTTGAAGATAGTCGAGCTCGCGGTGGTGGAGGTGGCGTTGAAGTACGGAGCGGCAATCTTTGTCCACACTTCGAGTCCTGCGGCAAAGGTGGAGGTGGCGGTGGATTCAACGGCGATTGGGACGGTCGAGGTGGGACGTATCGCCTGCACACCGAAGAGGTTGGAAAACTGACTCCATGATTCTCCGAATCCTCCGATACAGGTGCCATTGAGTGACCAGCATCCTGCCGTCAGATTCACTCCGTTCCCGAAACTGGAGGTCGCGGTACTCGATACATACAGGGCTTTGGAAAGTGTGGTGGAGGCGTTGGTGAGGGTCAAGATGGTGGAAGTAGAATTCAGGGCATCAGAGGTGGTGCCGATGGAGAAGACTCCCGAGGCGGAGGTGAGGTTCCAGTGCTTCAGGTTCACGCCT
>JAUSJH010000016.1 GCA_030647655.1 bacterium
CTGAATGCCGGAGGCTATCGCCTGTGCCCCAAGCAACACGAGTGCGCCGATAACGGTCCAAAGGAGCGCCGTTTTCGCTGTGGTCAGCTTTGATTCGTTCCCCTGCGCAACAACGAAAAGGAATCCAACATATACAAGCATCAGAACCACGACGACCGCACCAATCTGGATTACCAGCCTCAGTATGCTGGTTAGAAAAGAAGAAAGACATGTGCCGTTACTGCTGCAGCTAGTATTACCGAGCGGATTGATGAGAGTGGTGGCTGGTCCGGGAGTTGTGTTGCCGGATGCCCCGCCTGAAACGCCGGTTGTTCCTCCGGATGAGCCGCCGGTTGTACTACCCGAAGCATTGCAAGAAAGAACGCTATCCGTACCGACCTGTACCGATACACACGTACCGGTATTCCCATTGTAGGTGCACGCATCATTTACATTCTTACCTGTACAACCCTGCGCGCTCGCAAGAAGCGGTATTCCGAAGGACACGACGAAAACGACAACAAAAAATGTGCGAGTGTTCATTGCTGGAGGAGTGCAGTCAGAGACTGCTCGGCGGAGACGAGTGCGGATTGAAGACTCAAACGGCCGCTTATCACACTTCCAATCATACCCGAGAACACCGAATCGGTATTGGTGGGTGCTGGGGACAGCCATCCGCGCGTATAGAGCGCCTCGGTGTACGCGACAACTCCGACAGGGTCGGTCGGAACGCTTGAAAGCTGGTTCAACGTCGCCGGAGCAAGACCGGTGTTCGCGGCGGCAGCGATCTGTTCGGCAGAGTTGGTCAAAAGCACGGCTGCTTGATATGCACCCGCCGGATTCTTTGCTCCGCGCGGAGCCATGAACGCATATATAAGTCCGTACGTACTTTTCAGCTGCGACGTTGATGGCTGTGGAACGACACTGACACTGAAATCAAGATTCGGGTTCGCGGAGCGTAAGTAGCGCGCCTCGGAAACATACCCTAGATACAGAGCAAGATCACCCGAGAGAAATGACTGTTGCGAGTTCGGCAATGAGGAATTCCATGTGTACGAGATTTTTGAAGGATCGGCGAACTGAGTGTAGAAACCGAGCACTGCAGGCCCAGGAGCCCTTCCAACTGTCGTGGATAATCCGAGGTTGGCGGCAATGACTCCGCCTGTCGAATATCCGGAAACTGGAACGCCTTGTTGCAAAAAGAGAGTCGAAAGTATCCCGCGTGCATTATGGACGTTGGTATAGGTGCCGAGCGCGATGAGACCGCGCGTGATTTGTCGTGATGGCGTGAGTATCGCGATATTTGGTACGAGACCGGTCAGTGCTTCCCACGAAGTTGGTGGTCTTGCGATACCTGTGCTCTGCAAGATAGCGCGATTTGAAAACAGCACGAGCGGGTCCACAAGAAACGGAACGCCGTAATAACCGGTTCCGCCTCGTGTCGCGAATATTCCTGCACCTGCGATGAACGCATTTGTGAATGTGCTTTGAGAAAGCGTTGCAGACGGTATCGGTGTGATGAATTTCGTAAGCGGTTGAAGCTCCTCCTGCGAAGCAAGGACGAGATCGGGTGCGGCGCCGGTCGCTATCGCCGAAGCTAGGTCGGTCGGTAAGGTTGCGGAATCTTTTTGCACATACGAAACGCTTTTAAGCGACGGATCAATTCCCGTTGCCGCGATCAGAGTCGCTTCCATGGCTGAAGAAGGCAACGTACCCCAAATAACCACTGTCCCAATGGCACTTGTATTGTTACTTTTGCTCGTATACGTGGCAAAAACAAAAAGTCCGACCAGAGCGCCGATTCCGAACACTGCAAAAAGAACCCATTGAAAGCCAGAGATTTTCATACGGTGGAAGAAGTGAAAACAATACCGTAATGATGCGGTCCGGCACGGAAGGATTTCACTTTATGGAAACCGCCGTTGATGAAGAAATCTTCCGCCTGATGCTCGGAAACGACTTTCTCCGGTGCTGGACCCATGCCTCCATAACTTCCAGCCCAGTCCACCACCATAAGTTTGCCGCCTGGCTTCAAGACGCGCTTCATTTCCTTCAGAAGTGCAAAGCGATTTTCGATTTGGAAAAATGTATTGGCGAGCAAAATGGCATCGAGCGATTGGTCACGCAGGTGCGTGCCACCGGGCTTTTCCATGTCGCCCCAGACCGTATTGATGATTCCTTGATGATGCGCATGCGCATTGAGTTTTATGTGCTTGAGCACATCTTCCTGCACATCGATGGCATAGACCTTTCCGCCATGGCCCACGACCGCAGCCGCGGCGCGCGTGTAGTGGCCGCTGCCGGCGCCAAAGTCGCCGACCTTCATTCCTTCTCGTAGGCCGAGCTGAAGAACATTCTCATGGGGAGAACTGAAATGCGCGCTCATACCATATAAAATAGCATGCTTGGAGACTAGATTCGCTCGTGCAGCAGGAGTATTTGTGAACAGGCAAGAACACGATTCAAAATCTCTCAGATGCAAGGCGCGGGCGGGCGACTTCCGGAGTCGTACTGTGTGGTACGACGAAGAAAGTCGGCGGGGCCCGCAACACAGCAGGTGAAGATTTTGGACGTGTTCTCTATAGGGCCACCATGCTGGCGATGCTGTCGCCCTCGCGCATCTTCATGATGCGGACCCCTTGGGTGGCGCGGGAAAGCAGAGAAATTTCTGCGACACTGGTGCGTATCACCTGCCCTTTCTTTGATACTACGACCAGCTCTTCGTTTTCCAGATTGCCGGAGACGATTTTTGCGCCAATGACCTCGCCGGTCTTCGGTGTTACTTCCGCGGTCTTGATGCCCGAGCCGCCACGACCCTGTACTTTGTATTCGGAAAGTTTCGTGCGCTTGCCGTAACCCTTGCTCATGATGACGAGCAGCGAAGCGTCCTTTGCCGCGGCGGAAATCACCTCTGCGGAGACCACGCGGTCGCCTTTTTTCACGCTCATCCCCTTCACGCCGCCGGCAGTGCGTCCCATTTCGCGCACCTCCTCCGCTTCAAATCGGATTGACTGGCCTTTCGTGGTCACTATTGAAACAGTGTCCCCTTCGCCCGCGAGATTTGCAGACACAAGTTTGTCACCCTTCTTCAAATTGATGGCAATGATGCCGGAGCGGCGCACATCGGCAAATGCGCGTGCCGCCACGCGTTTCGTCGCGCCTTCGTTTGTCACGAACACCACTGAAGACGCATCAAGCGCCGCGCCCTTCGGCACTGCGAGCACGCTCGTTACCGATTCTTCGCCTGCGAGTGCGAGGAAGTTCATAATGCTCTTGCCCTTGGTCGCGCGCTTCCCTTCAGGAATCTCGTACATCTTCAACTGATACGCCTTGCCGAAGTCGGTGAAGAACAAAAGATCACTGTGCGCGTTCGTCACAAGGAAATGGGTGACCACGTCTT
>JAUSJH010000021.1 GCA_030647655.1 bacterium
TAAAAGGGGTGTGATAGTGTTACGGCATCAACCAGCGCTGATCCAGAGAAGGGGGATCGACCTACAACTCCAGCTAACTGACATTGATACCAACCGAGACCAAAATCTTTGTCGGTTTACAAACGAAAATTCTACATTGCATATGCAAACAGGAACAATCGCCCGTCTCACCGACAAGGGTTTCGGGTTCATCAAGCGCGAGGGGCAGGAAAAAGATCTCTTTTTCCACTCCAACGAGCTCGTCGGCGTATCGTTCGACGAACTTCGCGAAGGTGACACAGTGAGCTTTGAAGTCGCTGACAGCCCGAAGGGGCCTAACGCGGTCAAGGTCTCCCGCGTCTCTTAAGACTTCGGTCTTGACAAAAAACGCCCCCGCCAGTTGGCGGGGGCGTTTTGTTTTGTGACATCCGTTGGCGTAATGGTAGAATGGAGCTGTGGATCCCGTTAGAAGCTACGGAAGTTCAGTAGAGCATAGGCGCGTGGTATGTTTCGTAGATAATAGAATAGTTACTAGATATAAACACGAGTCGGAAGCGCAAGCTTCCTGCTTCTAAACGGGATGGACATACGCATCAAGGCAGCGAATCATGAACTTGCTCAAGAGACGCGAAATTACCTCGACGAACGTCTAGCCTCGCTCGAGAAATTCCTCGGCGACGACACATCGCTCGTGCGCTGTGAAGTGGAATTGGGCCGCGACGCAGGCCGCCCGCGGCACGGCGCAAACATGTGGTTTGCTGAGATACACATCATAGAGCCGGGGAGCGCGCGCGTGTACGCGCGCAACAATGCCGCCTCTGTGAATGCCGCGATAGATGATGTGAAAGAGGAGGTGGAGCGTCAGCTGCGCCAGAACAAGAAATTACACATGCGTGTATTGCGCAAGACGGGCGCCGCGGTCAAGAGGTGGATGCGGTTTGGAAATTAAATCGCTCGGGCTCCCGAGCGCAGGAAATCCTGATATACCATTTCTTTTTTGCCTTCGGGCTTCACTATGTCGATAACGAGCTTCTCGTTCTCTATATGGGCGTCGAGGATGCCGACGCGGATTTTCTTCCCGTTTCGCTCGAAGAAAGCGTGTGTGCCGACCGTCGTGTCGAATGCGCGTATTTTCAGAAGATTTTTATACGGGTCACCGTTCAAATCTAGAAGGGCGTCTTCCTTTGTGTATTTTGGGCACAGCGTTGCGATATCGTGATTCTGCTCGCGCGCTTCGATATCTCCCTCGAGCCAACTCGGCAGTATATTGATGAGAAGCTTGGCGCTCTCGTGCGTAGCAGTCTCCTCCAGCTCGCTCGCTTTTGGAGGCCATTCTGGTGTGACCAATTTCTTTTGCGCGATAACGGGCCCGTGGTCTATCTTTTCGTCGAGTAAAATAATCGATATCCCCACTTCACGATCATCATTCGCTATGGCCGCGCGCACTGGCGAGGTGCCGCGCCACCGCGGCAAGAGAGAAAAGTGGATGTTGAGCGTACCGTGCCTCGGAATATCTAAGACAGCGCGCGGCAGGACTTTGCCGTAATAGATAACAATAAACAGCTCACAGTTCACAGCTGACAGTTGACGGTAAAATTCGTCGTCAAGTTTTTCTGGTTGGAGAACAGGGATTTTTCGCTTCTCTGCCCACTCTTTTGTCGGTGGGGAAACAACCTCTAGCCCACGTCCACGGGGTTTGTCGGGCACCGTCACAACGAGTGAAGGCACGAGCGACGCCCCCGCAAGTTCGTCCAAAAAAACGCATGCGAGTTTCGGCGTGCCGAAAAACGCGAATTTGACATCATTATTTTTCTTTGGGTTCGTCATATACCTTTTTCGACTTGTCTGTATAGAGAATACCCTCGAGGTGGTCCATTTCGTGCTGGAATACATGTGCGAGAAAACCAGAGGCGCCGCGAGTAAATGGCTGACCCTTCTCGTCGTACGCGCGCACGCTCGCTTTCTCGGCGCGCGCGACCATGCCCCATTTGCCGCGAATGGAAAGGCAACCTTCATGTTTCTCTTTTTTCATCCGCGACATCTTCGTTATGACGGGGTTGATATATATTTGGTCCGGTGGGGGAGGCAATTGCGACTCCGCGTTCTTTTCTGGTTCATCCGGCGAGTTACGCGAATCTCTGGCAAGCGCTCTTCCAGAAACGATAAAAAGTCGCAGGGGCTCGCCAACCTGCGGGGCTGCCAGCGCGACTCCATATTCTTCTTTCGCCAAGAGAGCTTTCATCTCGGCGATGAGTTTCTGGATGCGTGTGCCGCGAATGTCGGCAACGGAAACATCCGTGGCGCGCAGGCGCAGTGCAGGGTTTTCCTTTTCGGGCAAAATGACATGCATAAGAGAAACTATATGGTTGAAAAGGATAAAAAGAAAGCGTCCCACCGATGGCAGAACGCTGAAGGGTGGGGGGAGCAGAAGCCAAGATTCATGGATTTGAGTTATGCCCCGATCCATGACGACTCCTCCGCTTGACGAGAGCGGCACAGGGCGACGATCTGCGTCTCCCCCTCAGCTCCGGCGGAGCCATACTCGACCTCCGAGAGATCTGGCTGCAACTGCCGAAGCAACTAAAACTACGGGCTTTATAACACCTATTGTATGCACTGTATACTGGCTCTGTGAAGCACATCGCCACACATCTCAAACACTCGATAAAAGACGCACACATCACGGAACGTGGAGAACTCATGGAGTACTTTTGCGAGAGGCTCAATCGAGACCGTACGCAAGACGGTTACTCCAAAATAACGCTAGGACGCATGGGAAAGACATTGGAAAAGATACCAACCAAAGACCTTTATTACTTAAAGAAAGTTTGCGATGACGCGGGCAATTTTTCCAAGAAATTCTGGTATCTATTAAATCCTAAGAAACATCAGGAAGAAAGGTGAAAGGGCCGCCGCACGATGGTGCGCAGATATGCGGCGGCCCAGTCTATCGTCCGACGGTACTCAAATCGGACGAAAGCTCGAAATCGGCGAAAAGAGCTGGGGTTGGCGAACGCCGGCAGGTACGTGTTGCCGGCATCCGCCTACCAGTTTGTTCGACCGGAGGCTTAGGGAGGCCAAGGAATCCGGTCGAACTTACCGACCTGAAATAGTAATAATTTCATGCATTTTGTCAAACTCTGCTTTGCAGATACAATGGTTCTCCTCTTATGGCATTCTCATTTTCACCTAAGTTGGGCATAGACCTCGGCACGACGACCGTGCTGGTCTTTCTACCCGGCAAGGGCATCGTCTTGAACGAGCCCTCCGTCGTCGCCGTGTCGGTGCGCGACAACAAAATACTCGCAGTGGGTAACGAGGCAAAAGAAATGGTGGGCCGCACTCCGGATGAAATAATCGCGTACCGACCGATGAAAGACGGAGTCATCGCGGATTACCGCGTGACGGAGGCGATGTTGCGCTATTACATCAAGAAGTCCCTCGGGAAATGGAACCTTTTCCGACCCGAAGTCATGATTTCCGTCCCCGCGGGGGTGACCTCGACCGAGCGGCGCGCGGTCGTCGAGGCGGCGACAAAAGCCGGCGCGCGCGAAGCATACGTGGTCAAGGAGCCGATACTCGCGGCAATTGGAGCGGGCATTCCCATACACGAGGCGCGCGGGCATATGATAGTGGACATCGGAGGCGGTACCTCGGACGTCGCGGTGATTTCCCTCGGCGGCATCGTCGCTTCGACTTCGGTGAAATGCGCCGGCAATGCAATAGATCACGCGATAGCTGATTACATCAAGAAGACCTACAACCTCGGTATCGGCGACAAAACGGCGGAGGAGGTGAAGATACAAATCGGCTCGGCGGTGCCCGTGGAACAGGAGCTCACGATGACGGTGAAGGGACGCGATTACCTGACCGGTCTTCCGCGATCCATCGAGATAGGGACCAATGAGATAGTGCGTGCGATAGGTAAGGAGTTGCGCACGATGGTGAACGCGATGAAGGACGTCTTGCAGGAAACACCGCCGGAATTGGCCGCCGACATCATAGACAACGGCATAATCATGACGGGCGGCTCATCACTTTTGCGCAATCTCGCCGAACTAGTCTTCCGACGGACGGGAGTGAAAGCGCGCGTCGCCAAAGACGCGCCATATTGCGTTGCGAAGGGGACAGGCGAAGCGCTCAAGCATCTGGACGCATATAAGAAGGCGATAATCTCAAAACGATAGTCTATTTGACCCCGCCGCCGTGTCGTATTAGTGTTGTCCGCGGAAGTGATGCGGTAGCACCGCGTCGCGTAATGGTCGGAGGACTACGATGCCCACGAAAAAACCAAAGCTCAATGTGGCGGCTTATGCCGAGGGCATCCGTATCGCCCTCGCGATGCTCGATGATCTCGGTTTGACCCTGCTGGAAAAAGTCCGGTTGTTCGGCCTTGACGGACGGATGGTCGGCGAAGACGTTGCGGCTTTTGAGCGACAACTGACGCTGATGCGAAGCTTCGACATTGAGGCCCGCTACGAACTCGTCTTTGACATCAAATCGCGATTGGAAGGGCTGTTCGGCGTCGATTCCGAAGAGCAGCGTCACTGGATTGAAAAGACGCACCACCAGCTCGACGGTCGCACGTTCAAATCGTTACTCGTCTCAGGCCAGATGGCCGAGCTCGAGCGTGCTGAAGGTTTTTTGTACCAAATTACCGGCTAATCGAAAGCCGCAACAAAGCCGCGAGTTGGCCACGAGCCACTCGCGGCCTTCTCATTTGTGCATCGTCATACTGTGATCCAAGAGGCGTCACCTCTTGGATTTGAACTCGCGGTTGAGGTCGGCGTAATAGTCGCGCATTTCAGCGAGCACCACGGAAAATCGCGGAAGACGGTCTATCAAGACGCTTCGTGCCGATTCATCCAGAATACCTCGCTCTATTCGCTCGATATCGCTTGCGTAGTCGGGGAAACTGGAAAATGGATACTGCGCGAGTTTTCGCTGAAGCGCAACCAGATTGGACACCTTACCGCGCTTCCACGAATGCTCGAATATTTCTACGGCATTAAGATGGATATATTGAGCAACTCGGTATAGGTATGTGTCGGTTGATACGTGCTTTGAACGAAACGGCTTCACGAAGATGTTGCCGACGCGGCCATGTTTTTCGTTGAAATACATGCTGTATCCAGTGCCAACTTTCTGCATGAATCTCGATATGCCATCATCCTCGATCTCTTGAATAAGGAGATGGTAGTGATTCCTCATCAAACTATATGCGCCAATCGCGACTATGGGACGTGTCCGGGGCATTCGAAGGATATCTTCATGTTTCCGGTGATAAAAGTTTTCACGCCGAATGGGCTCACTATCATTAGCCAGATAAAGTAACTCGGTGAATCGCTCCGCATCACGTTCATCCGTGAAGACAATACGCTTGTCTATGCCACGGGAGTAGCAGTGATACCACTCATCGGGCGCGAACGGTACTCGCCTGTACCCCATTACTCCAGCCTAGCACAAATCCAAGAGGTGACGCCTCTTGGATTCTTATTGCTTCGGTTGCTGGAGCCTTTCAATATCCTGCATGAGTTTACGCAAGTCGCTCTGAATATCCACGAGCGTTTTTTTCTGGTCGGCCTTGCGTGCATCATCCTCCGTCTCGTCCTCGGTAATTTCCTCGACGTCCTCCTGCAGTTCATCCACATCTTCCTGAATTTCACCAATGTCCTCCTGCATCTCCTCGACGTCCTCTCCGATGTCCTCGACCGCTTCGGTCGTGTAGTTGATGGTCATCTGGATAAGCAGAGAAAGATAGATAGCCTCGAGCGAGACTATGGTGGTGAGAATGAGAAGCATCTCCTCGAAAGGGACGTAGTCGTAATGCACCGCGAGAAAGCTTGCGATAAAAAGGACGGTGTGGATTATGAGGGAAGCCGGCGAACCCACCCATCGCGTGACGGCGAGCGCGGTCTTTTGTATCCTCTTCATGCGAGGAGTATACCCCGTGAGATAAGAGAATCTTGGGTTATCCACTTGCTCGGATGTGTGTAACTTTTTGTATGTTGGCATCAAAATCGGCAGGACTATCTCATGGGGTATACCCCGTGTATTGCTATACTGGATCAATGCAATCGAGGCTTGTGGGTAACGTGCAACTTGTCGCCGGGGACGCCAATCTCATTCCAGAGGTACTCGCGCTTCTCAAAGACAATGGTATGAAAGTAGAGGGTAATCCTGATGTGTATGTGCGCGAGTATAAGTACTTCAGTGTCGACGACGCGCGCGAGCTACGCGAGCGCGCATCGCTCCGGCCTTTGGGCGAGCGGCGTGTTTTCATAATAGCGGCGCCGGACATGAACCACAACGCACAGAACGCGCTTTTGAAAATCCTTGAAGAGCCATCGGCGAACGCCCTTTTCTTCTTTATCGTTCCGGCGCCGCACGCACTTCTCGCGACACTCCGCTCGCGCGCCCAGATGCTCACGCTGGGCGCACATGCAGGCCCGTATTCAATGATTGATACAAAAGAATTTCTGTCGGCGACGCCCCACAAACGACTTGAGATGTTGAAGCCACTCCTTGAAAAAGATGAGGATGAAAAGCGCGACCTTGGTGCCATCCTCGCATTCCTTTCATCGCTTGAGCAGACACTCGCCCATTCGACTAACTCAGGGCAAGCAAAAAAACCAGAGGGACTTCATGCCGTTTATAGGGCGCGGAAGTATATGGGGGATAAAGGGGCGCTCGTTAAACCACTGCTTGAGCAAATTGCTTTACTGATATAATCGTTTCGCTGGGCTATAATACCCCAATATGGCAAACTACGACTTCAAGATATTCGACACCAAGATTGCTGATGCGCGGGAATGGCTCGCGCGTGAGTATCGCGGCTTCCGTACGGGGCGCGCGGCTCCTGCCATTCTCGAAGGGGTGTCCGTCTCTGCGTACGGCTCGATGACACCCTTGAAACAAGTGGCGAATGTCGGTGTCGAAGACGCGCGGACACTGCGTGTGAGCGCCTACGACGCTGGGCTTATCAAAGATATAGAGAAAGCTATTTCCTCGGCAAATCTTGGCGTAGGCACGTCCTCCGACGGTGCGAATGTCCGCGTCACATTTCCCGAGCTCACATCCGAGCGCAGAGAACAACTCGTGAAGCTCGCCAAAGGCAAATTGGAAGAAGCGCGTACGACCGTGCGCATCGCTCGCGATGAAGCATGGAAAGAAATACAGACGCGCGAGAAAGAGGGCACGCTGACCGAAGACGACAAGTTCGCTCTCAAAGAAGAGTTGCAAAAGAAAGTGGATAAGGCAAATGAGGAATTGGAAAGTGCGTTCGAGAGTAAGGAGAAAGAGATGAGTGCGTAAGTATGCTGACCGCGCTTCTCGTCATCGCTATACTCGTCCTGCTTATTGTTGCGCACGAGCTCGGGCATTTTATCGTTGCAAAGGTTTTTCGGGTCCGCGTGGAGGAATTCGGAGTTGGGTATCCGCCGCGTGCGTTTACGCTCGGGAAATGGGGCGGCACCGAATACACCATCAATTGGATACCTTTCGGCGGGTTCGTGCGGCTTTTCGGAGACGTGGGGGAAGGGGAACACGGATATGGAAGCTTGGTGGATTCGCATCGCGGGGTGCAGGCCGCGATTCTCGTCGCCGGAGTTGCGGCAAATGCCGTCGCGGCGTGGGCACTCTTTGCAGTCGCACTGCACCTTGGTGTGCCGCAGTCGGTGGATGTGCCGCCGGCAAACCAGCCGGTCCATCTTCTTGTTGCGTATGTCGTTCCCAGCTCGCCGGCATGGGCGGCGGGAATACAAACGAGCGATGAGATAGTCGGCATCAGTAGCAACAAGGGCGAACAACTTGCGACACTCGCCCCGACTACTGTAATGGATTTCGTGAGAATGCGTGGCGGCAAGCCCATCAGCGTTACGTATATACATGCCGGCGTCACTTCGACCGTGTCTATGACTCCGGCGAATGCTGTGCTTCCGAACGCCGCAGGACAGCCTGCGCTCGGAATAGCACTCGTACTTGTCGCCAAGGTGTCGCTTCCGTGGGGGGAATCGGCCGAGCGTGCGCTCACGCAGACGTGGAGCTCGTTCGGACGTGTTGGCTCGGACCTCTGGACGCTCGCGCGCGGCGCTTTGCATGGAGCACCGGATCTCGCTGGCGTGGTAGGGCCCGTGGGAATCGTGAGCTATGTGGGGGAAGCTTCGCAAAGCGGCTTTGGCGCGATACTCCTTCTCGCCGCTCTTATTTCGGTGAATCTTGCCATAATAAACCTCATTCCCATTCCCGCACTCGACGGCGGGCGACTCGTCATCCTCGCCGTCGAAGCAATTATGCGACGCGATGCCCCGCGACTCGCGCTTCAATTACTGAACGCGCTCGGCATCGGGCTCATCATTCTGCTGATGGTCGTCGTAACGTACAACGACGTCGGGCGACTTCTCGCATAAAATAAAAACCCCCGGTGCCGAGCGGGGGTTTTGCGTTATCTCGCGAACCTGAGTCGGTCACTTTGTCCTGTCGAGCGGCACGTAGATTGGCAGTTCAGCCAGCATTTCATGCAACATCCACGCGGCTACGGCGTCCTGCATGCGTTGCATCACAGGCGAGTTGTCCATGACCGTTGTTGCTGTTATCGCCAAGAAGCATCCCATCTGCCGGGTGACGACTTCCGGATCTTTCGAACGCGGCCTCCATTTGGTGCCGTCGGCGCCACCGCCGCGACGAGAATCTGCGGCAAATCGATTCCATTCGTTGTCTGGCTGCCGAAACTGCGTGGGACACTGCCGATACAATTCACCGATACTCGGTCCGTCGGATTCTCCAGGAACCCTCTCAAAGAGCTGATTCATTGTCGTGGTCCTTCGTTGTGGTGAAGGCAACATTGTAGAATAAGCAACGACTCTGTCAACTACTGAACTCAATGATATGCGTTAGAATGAGCCGTCATGAGGCAATCACAGCTCTTCACCAAAACCCGCAAGCAAGCACCGAAAGACGAAGTCGCAAAGAACGCGCAACTCCTTATTCGAGCAGGATTCATCCACAAAGAGATGGCGGGCGCGTATTCGTACCTTCCGCTCGGACTCCGCGTATTGAACAATATCGTACAGATAATTCGCGAGGAGATGGATGCCATCGGGGGGCAGGAAATGATTCTCACGGCGTTGCAATCTCCGAATAATTGGAAGAAATCCGATCGCTGGCGGGACGACGCGATAGATGTGTGGTTCAAGACAGAGCTTAAGGGCGGCGGCGAGCTCGGGCTCGCGACGACGCACGAAGAGCCGCTGACGGCACTTATGTCGGAATACGTTCAGTCGTACAAAGATTTGCCGAAGTATGTCTATCAATTCCAGACGAAATTCCGCAACGAACTTCGCGCGAAGAGTGGCATAATGCGCACACGCGAATTTGTCATGAAAGACCTGTATTCTTTTAGCCGAAACGAAGAAGAGTTCAGGACGTTCTATGAAGAAGTCGCAAAGGCGTACATGAAAGTTTTCGCGCGCATTGGGCTTGGCGACAAGACATTTCGCACGTTTGCTTCCGGCGGCTCATTCTCAAAATTCAGCGACGAATTTCAGACCATATGCGACGCGGGCGAAGACACTATCCACCTGCATCGCGGCAAAGGTATCGCGGTCAACAAAGAGATCTATACCGATGAAATACTCGCTGACCTGTCTCTCAAGAAAAACGAGCTCGAAGAGGTGAAGGCCATCGAGGTCGGCAACATTTTCCCGCTCGGAACGCGATTTTCGGAAGTACTCGGTCTCACTTTCAAGGACGAGAGTGGAAATGCACAGCCGGTCGTTATGGGTTCTTATGGGCTAGGGCCGGGGCGTCTTATGGGCACGATCGTCGAGGTCCTTTCGGATGAGAAAGGCATCGTATGGCCGAAGGAAGTCGCGCCTTTTTCCGCACATCTTATTTCTATATCGAGCGGGAACTCGGATGTAGTCGCAGAAGCCGACCGGCTCTACGAGCTTCTGCGCGAGCATGGCATTGAGACCTTGTATGACGACCGCGACGTACGCGCTGGGGAGAAATTCGCCGACGCGGACCTCATCGGTGTACCTAGCCGCGTTGTCGTTTCGGAAAAGACAATGTCGGAAGGAGGCGTCGAAGTATCAAACCGCAGTAACGGCGGGACGGCAATCGTTCCAGATAGTGAGATAGTCGAGCGGTTGAGAAACTAATATGAGTGGATTAATGGAAGCAATACGCAGGTACAAGGACCGGATATTAGGTTTCTTATCAAATGATATCGGTATTGACCTCGGTACGGCCAATACGCTCGTCTACGTCAAAGGCCGAGGAATCGTCATCAACGAACCTTCTATCGTTGCGATGAACCAAAAGACGGGGGCTGTGGTCGCGGTCGGCGCGCAAGCCAAAGAGATGCTCGGCCGTACACCAGCGCACATCGTCGCGGTACAGCCTGTTGTAGACGGTGTCATTTCCGATTTCGAAGTTACATCCGAAATGCTCACGTATTTGATAGGGAAGGCGCAGGCGGGACATGCCAAACTTTTGGGCCCGCGCGTTGTCATCGGGGTGCCCTCGGGCGTAACCTCTGTCGAGGTGCGTGCTGTGCGCGATGCCGCGCGCGCCGCAGGCGCTCGCGAAGTGCACATCATTGAAGAGCCGATGGCCGCGGCGATAGGCATCGAGTTGCCGGTACACGAGCCCTTAGGGAGCATGGTAGTCGACATCGGTGGCGGGACGACCGACATCGGTGTCATATCTTTGGGCGGGTTGGTAAACGCGCGCAACGTACGCATCGCAGGCGACAGGTTCAACACCGATATCGTGAGTCACGTTCGCAATGAATTCAAAATGCTCATCGGCGAGAAAAGCGCCGAGGAGACAAAGATTGCAATCGCATCGATTGCAATAGGCCGGCTGCCGCTCGAGACCTTGGTGCGCGGGCGCGATCTTGTGACGGGGCTTCCGCACGAGATGCGCATTACCGATCAGGATATCAGAAATGCAATCGGGCACTCCATAGAAGAGTTGGTCGAAGCTGTCAAAGATGTTCTGGAAACGACGCCGCCCGAAATAATTTCCGATGTTATGCAACGTGGCATTTACTTGGCTGGCGGCGGTGCCCTCATCCGCGGTATCCCCGAATTTTTGACGAGCGCTTTGGGCGTTCCCGTTATCGTTGCGCCCGATCCATTGACCGCGGTCGTGCGCGGGACATCCATCGTCTTGAATGACCTTGATGCGTATCGCGACGCACTCCTTAAGTCCGATGATGAACTCGTACCGACAGAATAAAAGGCCGTACCGGCGGCTCTTTGCGGCAACAATTCTCGTTGTCGTCTTATTCATTGCGGACATCGTATCCGGCGGCACACTGCGCTATACACTCCGCTCCGGCGTGGCCACGTTCTCCAGTTGGGTAGGAAGCGCGACGGGTATACTTGGCGCAAACGAGATATTCTCTTCGCGCCGTGCGCTCGAGAGCCAAAATCGCTCCCTTAGCGACACGCTTGCGCAGCTCGAAGATCGTGCCGCCGGCTTTGATGCGATACGGGTGGAGAATGAAGAGCTACGTGCGCTTTTGCAGGTCGTGCAAGCTACCTCACAAAAAAGTGTGACTGCACCCGTCGTATCGTCAATACGCTCATCTCCCTATGGGACATTTCTCATAGGCGCGGGGAGTGCGGATGGGATTACTCGCGGGAGTCTTGTGCAGACGAGCGGGGGATTCGTCGTGGGAAAGGTGAGTGACATGGGAGCGCATACGGCGACTGTCACCGAAGTGTTTGCACCAGGCGTGTCACTAGACGCCATCCTTGGCACCGCGGCGATATCTGTGCGCGGCTCGGGGGGAGGGAACGCACGGGCGGAGGCGCCGCGCGGGCTTTCTATCGCACTCGGTAGTCCGGTCTTTGCGCCGGAATTCGGACAGCGTGCGATCGGCATCGTCGGCGCCGTCGCATCAAGCTCCGGCAGTGCTGTCCAAGACGTTTTCATCCGTCTGCCGGTGAATTTGGCCTCGCTTAAGTTCGTCTACGTCATAAAAAATTAACCAGTATGCTTCTTGACCGCATCCGAACCATTCTTGCACTCATAGGACTGTGCGGGGCGCTGTTCTTTTCGTGGTGGATTCTACTCGTTATTATGACCCTTCTTGCGCTCAGGTGGCGCGCATGGGAAGTGCCTTTTCTTGGCCTTGTCGTCGACCTGCTCTGGCTTCCTTCGGTAGGATTTTTCTATCCCATTCCCTTTTTCACACTTTTCGGTCTCGCGGTCGTGTGGCTCTTTGAACCCTTGAGGAATCAGTTTCTCATTCAATAGATTTGTTTGGCCTGCCCCGTGAGATAAAAAATCTGTCTTTTACCGGTGATCCCGCATTATTCGGAGAGTTGTATATTGCGCAAACTTTGGGACCGATTATCTCATGGGGTATAGTGCACGCATGAGCTCGTGGTTTAAAACACGTCGCGTGCACGAGATAGCGCCTGACGAGATATTTCTCGACTCTTCCAATTTGCCGGCGCACGAAGCGAGCCAATTCGAAGGTCGCGTCATCTCTGCACTCCCGCGCAGGAGTGTCTTCGCGGTCGGGATAGTGTTTGCAATTGTCGGGCTCGCATTTATGATGCGCGCTTTCAGTCTTGAAGTGACACATGGCCCCTCGTATGCCGATGTATCGCGGGAAAACACACTGGAGCGCTCCATTATTTTCACGACGCGCGGATTATTGTTGGACAGAAATGGAAAAGAGTTGGCGTGGAATGAGGCCCCATTGGAAAGCTCCGCTTCCAACGGGGCAGGCGCTACCAGTTCGACATTTTCACTTAGAAAATACACCCGACTCTCCGGTCTCGCGCACATTCTCGGCTTCGTGCAATACCCGAAGGCCGACGCGAAAGGCAATTGGTGGCGCGAGGAAACGACCGGTATGTCAGGTGGCGAGCTTGCATATGACACGATGCTCAAGGGCGCAAACGGCAGTCGCATGGTGGAAAGAGATGCTCGCGGCGAGATACAGCGCGAGGATTTAATGGCTCCACCGGAAAACGGGCGCGATCTCACACTCTCAATAGATGCGCAGGTGCAAAGCGAGCTCTACCGGCTTCTTTCCGCTCATGCCGCGAATCTGGGTTTTAAGGGCGGAGCCGCCGTTATCATGGATGTGCAAACCGGGGAAATCCTCGCGCTCACCAGTTTTCCCGAATATGACAATCAGGCAATAACAGACGGCATCTCATCGATTGTGCGCGCCGCAAATACGGACCCGCGAACACCACTTTTGAATCGCGCCGTAAGCGGGCTATATGTACCCGGCTCTATCGTTAAGCCTATCTTTGCCGCCGCCGCGCTGAATGAAGGGATTATCACGCCCGAAAAGCAAATCTTGTCGACAGGCTTCATTTCCATTCCAAATCCGTATGACGCGGCGCATCCCTCCATCTTTCGCGACTGGACGGTGCACGGCCTCGTCGATATGAGAGTGGCGCTTGCGGTCTCGTCGGACGAATATTTTTATACCATCGGAGGAGGATACGAGGGGCAAAGGGGTCTTGAGATCGCAAAACTCGATGAGTACGCCCGAAAATTCGGGCTTGCGCAACCGACCGGCATCGCGCTCTTTGGTGAGGCAGTCGGCGTTATTCCGACTCCGGAGTGGAAAACGCAGATGTTTGGACCGAATGATCCGTGGCGCATTGGCGACACGTACCACACGGCAATCGGTCAGTACGGTTTCCAGATAACACCTCTTCAGGCGGTGCGCTACATAGCGGCGATTGCGAACGGCGGCAAACTCTTGACGCCGCAACTCATTGCTCGCCCCGCCGTCGGCGGGGCAGGTTCAACACCAGAATGGGTCTCTGTCGGCATTCCAGACCAACACCTGCAGGTGGTGCGTGAAGGTATGCGACTCGCTGTTACATCCGATAGGAAAGATGCGACGGTGAAATTTCTCAATATTCCGCAGATCCATATCGCCGCAAAAACGGGGACCGCGCAACTCGGCATGCGGAACGAGGCGGTGAATTCATGGTCGGTCGGCTTTTGGCCCGCAGAAAATCCGCACTGGGCCTACGCGGTCGTTTTGGAACGCGCGCCCGCGGGCACACCCTCCGGCGCCGCACAGGGGCTCCAGCCGTTCTTCCAATGGCTAGTCGCAAACCATCCTGAGTATGTCGATTGAACGGTGTTGTTGCACTGGCAGAATCCTGTATAATGCGCGCGCACCAATATGAACGATGATACCAATTATTTAAGCAAAGAGAAGTTCGACGAGCTCACGACCGAGCTTGAGCACATGAAGACAGTCCGCCGGCGCGAAATCGCCGAGCAGCTTGAATATGCTCGCTCGCTCGGGGACCTTTCGGAGAATGCCGAATACGAGGAAGCCCGCAACCTGCAGGCGGCGACCGAAGATAGAATACGCGTCATCGAAGAACAGCTCTCCCACGCCCGTATTATAGAGCACCCGAAAGGCAATGCCGTATCGCTCGGCTCTATCGTCACGATACAAAAGCAGGGCGAGAAAGAAGAGCACACCTACGAAATTGTCGGCTCTGCGGAGGCCAATATGCAGGAGCACAAAATATCGCACCTTTCACCATTGGGCTCGGCATTGATGGAAAAAAAGCGCGGGGACATATTTGCATTCGAGACACCCAAAGGCGCACAAAAATACAAAATAGTAAATATCAAATAACAGTGTTTATTTATAGGCCAGTACTACAAATGCGGCGCTTTGAGTAAGAGCCAAATACCGCCTTTAAGACCAGAATTGGGGTAGAATGGTAGTGTGGGCTTTCTTGATAAATATCAAGCTCCTCGAACTCCGCCTGACGTTGATAGCGGTGGCAGGCCGAGTGACGAAGGCGCTGACTCTGAAGATTTTGTTGAACCATTGAGTTTGCGGAGGAGATTGCGAGGCGAGATTCCTCCCGTTTATTCCGACCCCAATACGAGAAGAACTGTATATAGTGAACTTGAGTTACCGGAATCTACCCTGACGAAGATTAAGAAAAGAGTGAGAAGAGAAGAAGGAGAAGAAGGAGAAGAAGTTGCCGTGGATTTGACCGCAACCTATACCGAGTATTCAAAGGAGTGGAGAGCTCAACAAGACGCTCTGCGTGACCCTGAGGAGAAGAGAGATTTGCTACCAGCAGCGGAATTGTTCGTTCCTGACGAACTTAGCGGCAAAACACCTTACGAGATATTTGGAGTTTCTGAGGGAGACGATATTGAAGCGCACAAAGCATATCGCACGCTGATGCGCTCCCTTCATCCGGACATTGTGAACGCAGAGATTGATAAGGTAATTAAACAGGCACTTGGCGGATCCGACGTTGCGTGGCAGATGCTCAAGGCATATACATCAAAGTTTGACGATTGGCTGGAAAAGCAACAGGAGACGCTGACCGAAGAACAGCTTGCGGCATTAAGTGAGGACGAGCGGAATAAGTACGTTGCAGAGTTTCGCAGTTGGGAGGAGAACAAACCTTCCGAAGACAGCATAGTGGCACTGAAGGAGGAACTTAAGCAACGTGCGGGAAAGAAGGCACAAATACTGAATATTGCGTGGGATAAGATAAAGAAAGGGCTTTCCTACGAGAACATTGTCGGTCTCGCTTCCGTATGGACTACGAGTATTGGTGAATCTAGGTACTTGATGCCGCATCAGATCATCCGACTTGAGGGTGATGCAGAATTATATCGGGACCTTGACTTCACCGTGACTGACACCGGTGAAGTTGTTCTTGGTAGAGCACACCCTGCATACCTCGCGTTTGCGTTTGGATATGACCAACAGTTAGGCATATATGAGCAATACCGGGAATTCTTTCCTCTCAAACACCTGTTTGCTTTTCTGGAACATCGGGATGGTCGCAGAGTGAATTCTGCGCTTCTCTCCGACATAGCAGAAGAACACAATTTAACAGCTTTCGATGTAAGAACGCTTCAAGATTTGTTGAGTCAACAAGCAGAACTATCTCGCATGTGCGAAGAGTTGAGAATAGAGCCGCTGTTTGAAGAGCCTTCTTTGTTTGCTAACAGTGCTGTGAAGATTAGCGATGTGGTGAGAGTGCTTGTTCACTACGAGAGGTTGAACGATGAAGACAAAAAGCGCTTTATGACAGCGGGGTACACCATTGAGGCACTCGCGACACTTGAGAGTTTTGTTTCTGTCATGCGCAAAAAGGCGGAAGAGTCCCTTCGAAATTGGAATAACAGTATTATCTATGATGTTGCCAGACAGAGGGTAGAAACGTTTGCGCAAGTGAAACGAGAAGGCGGAGGAATGTTGTATAAGTCAGACGAAGAGAACGAAGGATTTCTGGCAGGGGAAATCTTACGAGATTTACGCGACGCTCAATCGAAACCAGAGCGTTTTACGAGGGCTATTTTGGAGATACTGGACGGACCAACATACACGCTACATGAAAATGACGTAACAGGATACAGAGTGGGTATTGAGTTCGGGCGAGATGGGTTGCGGCTGTTACTGCCCAAGCAGGAATCTCTCAACCACTACGACTTCTCATCTTTGACCGAAGTCTTTTTCAATCGGAATGATTTAGGGGTTATGAGAGAAGTGGCCTATGGACGCAGTCTTTCAAAAGGAGGCGCTAAAGCGATCGATAACAAAAGATCGTGAATATCAAGTGAGTTGGTAGCTTTATCCACTTGACGCTTGGTTTAGAGAGGGTACGCTGATGGCATTATGAAATCGCGAGCGGCCTCTTCCTTCCCCGATCTTGCTCTTGAGTTCGTGCGGGTAACGGAAGTGGGTGCCATCGCCGCCGCGAAGTGGATAGGCAAGGGTGATGCACATGCAGCCGACAAGGCGTCGGTGGATGCTATGCGCGAATATTTCAACAAAATAGATTTCAGGGGTGAGATCGTCATCGGTGAGGGTGCGAAAGATGAGGCGGCGGAGCTCTATATCGGCGAGAAGTTGGGGAGCGGCAACGGTCCGCTTATCGAAATCGCGATAGACCCGCTTGAATGCACTGATTCGGTCGCCAATGGGCGACCGAATGCTATCTCCGTTATCGCGACAGGCCCCGAAGGCTCCCTCTATCATGCTGCCGATTCATACATGAATAAGCTTGCTGTCGGCCGCGCCGCAGCAGACGTCATAGACCTTGATGCGCCAGTCAAAGACAACGTGAGAAAAGTCGCACACGCGCTCGGCAAAGACATTGGAGAGATTACCGTGGCGACACTCGATCGTCCGCGCCATGAAAAACTCATACAGGAAATACGGAATGTCGGTGCGCGCGTACAACTTTTTACCGACGGCGACGTCGCGATGGCAATCGCAACGTGCCTTCGCGATTCTCCCATCGATATTCTCATGGGGATCGGGGGGAGTGCGGAGGCAGTCATTTCTGCGGCCGCCTTGCGCACTCTAAACGGTGAGATCCTCTGCCGGTGGCAACCGAAAGATGAGAAGCACATCAAACGCCTTAACAGCGCGGGTATCACCGACTTCTCCAAAATTATGAGGACGGAAGACCTTGCGCATGGAGACAACATCAGCTTCACGGCGACCGGCGTCATCACGGGTCCCTTGGTTGAAGGTGTCACTTTCATCCCCGAAGCGATAACCACGCACTCGATTGTTATGGCTACAAGCTCCAAAACGGTCAGATTTATCAAAACGAGGCATATGCAATAATACACACATGAATACTAATACTCTGCGAGAAGTGGCGAAACAAATGGTGGCACCTGGTAAGGGAATTCTTGCGGCCGATGAAAGCACTGGTACGTGTGAGAAGCGTTTTGCGAAAATAGATGTTCCGTGCACGGAGGAGAACCGCAAAGCGTACCGTGGAATGCTGTTCGCAACACCAGGGCTCGGCGAATACATTTCTGGCGTCATTATGTACGACGAGACCATACGCCAAAGCGCACCAGACGGAACATCTTTCGTGCAAATACTCCAGAATGCCGGCATTTTGCCGGGTATCAAAGTCGATCAGGGAACCACGGCGATGGAAGGTTCGCCGAATGAGAAAGTTACGAAAGGATTGGAAGGTCTGCCGGAGCGCTTGAAGGAATATGCCACTCTCGGCGCGAAATTTGCCAAATGGCGGGCGGTTATTACCATAGACGCTGTTCTGCCTACCGATGCAAATATTCGTCAAAATGCGAAAGACCTCGCCGCGTACGCAAAAGCCTGTCAGGAAGCCGGCATAGTACCGATTGTCGAACCCGAGGTCCTCATGGATGGAACTCACTCGATGGAACGTTGTAGGGAGGTGAGCGAGCGCGCCCTTACGGCCCTATTTGAGGAGCTCAAGAATGCCAGCGTTTTGATAGAAGGTATTATCTTGAAGACCAACATGGTAATTCCCGCGAAGGAGAGTGGAGAGAAAAAGTCGGCGAGCGAGATCGCCGAAGCGACCGTCGCGCTCTTTAGAAAGATCTTGCCTGACAATTTGCCTGGGCAGGCATTCCTGTCAGGTGGGCAAAGCGAAGTGGAGGCGACAGAGAATCTCAACGCGATCAACAAGCGCGGGCCCCACCCGTGGAAGCTCTCATTTTCCTACGGTCGGGCCCTTCAGGACTCGGCTCTTAAAAAGTGGAAAGGCTCCAAGGAGAACGCGCCTGCCGCACAGAAAATCCTTCTCCATCGCGCGAAAATGAACTCACTCGCAACACTTGGCAAGTACTCGAGCGAGATGGAAAACCGGAGCACGTCTTGAATTTACACGGGGCGGGCGATAGTATACCCTGTCTCAAACGGGCTTATAGTAAAGTGGCATTACGCGGCATTCGCATTGCCGAGTCCCGGGTTCGATTCCCGGTAAGTCCAAAAAAACAAGAAGCGTAGCGACTATGTTTTTCTCGATGCAGCAGTACTCTGCGGCGCCAAAAATTAGTTTAACCACCAAATACCGAGCGAGAGATAGGCGGCGAAGAATATCCATGCTAGATAGGGGAGCATGAGATGCGCGGCGCGACGATCAATTCCCCACGCGCTTGCGATGAGTGAGAGCACGGTGAATCCGAGGAACAGCACATCCACAAATGCAACAAGCGCCGAGTGGAGCCCGAAGAAAAACACCGTCCATGCCGCGTTAAGAAGCAGTTGCAAAAAATAAAAACGCACCCATGCGCGCGTTTGCTCCGATTGCTGCTTCTTCGTCCAAACGATCGCGAGCGCAAGCGCCATAAGAAAATAGAGAACGAGCGAGACGATGATGACCACCAAATCAGTGGGCGTGAGCGGCGGCTTCGCGAGTCCTGCATACCAACTCGAGACCCGCGTATCAACAAATAAATATCCGACCAGTCCCGCCCCCAAAGTGGCGAGGAACGCCATCCCTACCCGAATGAACGGGTCCATGATCTTCAGCATATGCCCGCACCATTGGGTTGTCCACAGGAGGAAGAATCCTTTATCGGGCCGCCGAGAATCGAACTCGGGCTACAAGACCCCCAGCCTTGCGTACTGCCACTATACGACGGCCCGTCTGTTTTGAAGTTCTCTATCGGGCCGCCGGGAATCCCTGCCTGCCGGCAGGCAGGGAACCCGGTCTCTACCCGCTTCGCGGCCGCAGGATGCTACGCACATCCGGAGAAGCTCTTTTTTCGGGGTGCCGGGAATCGAACCCGGTCTACACGCACCCGAAGCGTGCGTACTACCGGTATACTACACCCCGAAAAAAGAGCTTCTCCCCAAAGCGCATGCCGTAAGGTACCGGTATACTACGGCCCGATAGAGAACTTCACCTTGTGGTCACAACTCTCGCTCGCTTCCGCTCGCTCGGTCGCGACCCCGCCTCACGGTCGCTCGCGTCCTCTACGCTCGCGACATCGTTCCGGCTTGCACAGCCGCACTCAATTTGCCGAAGGGCAAATCTCGTGTCGGCTGTGCACCCTTCAGGATTCGAACCTGAGGCCTTTCGAATGTGAATCGAATGCTCTAACCAACTGAGCTAAGGGTGCGTGGTTGAGATTATCCACTAAAACTGATGCGTTCTCAAGCGTCCTCTGGTATACTCTGGTTCAACATGGAGTACAAGATCTTCAGCTTGGGTGGAAACGACGGACTTGCCAAGAAGATATCAGCGCGTCTCGGCATGCCTCTCGGCGAGATAAAGTGCCGCTCTTTTAGCGATGGTGAACAGCAGGTGCAATTTTTGGAGAACCTGCGCGGCAAGAATGTCTTCCTCATACAGCCGACGAACCCTCCGGCGGAAAATTGGGTACGGCTCATGCTCGCGATAGACGCCGCGCACGGCGCTTCTGCGCGTGAGATAACCGCAGTCGTACCGTATTTCGGATATTCGCGGCAGGATAGGAAGTCGAAGTCGCGCGAGCCCATCTCGGCTCGCGTTTTCGCGACGACACTCGAGACCGTCGGCGCGACGCGCTTTCTCACGATGGACCTTCACAACGACGCTATCGGAGGATTCTTCCGCCACACCATCGTCGACAATCTCTACGCGCGTCATGTGTTCGTTCCGCACTTCAAGGAGCTTTTCAGAAGCGCGCTCGCGGCGGACAAACTCGTCGTTGTCTCACCTGACGCTGGCGGTGTAGTCCGTGCGCAATCATACGGCAAGCGGCTGATGAAAGACGGCGAGCTCGCGATAATCCACAAAGAGCGGGACATGCCCAATAAGATCGCACGTATGAAATTAATCGGAGACGTGAAGGGGAAGGTCGCACTCATTGTAGACGATATGGCGGATACCTGCGGCACACTCGCCCGTGCGGCCGGCCTTTTGGCAGAAAGTGGAGCTCGTGAAGTCTATGCGACAGCAACACACGGCCTGCTCTCGGGAGATGCGCTCAAAACGCTCGAAGATTCGCCTATCAAGAAACTTTTTATTACTGATACCATCTCCGCCGACCGCCCGCTCAGCGAAAAGATAGAGGTCGTGTCGGTGGGCGACATATTCGGCGACGCGATACAACGTATCGAGTCGGGGGAGTCGCTTAGCGCTTTGTTTGAGACCGAATAGGGGGAGGAGTGATGAGATGACCTCGAGCTCTCGTCGTTCAATGGATAGGATGGCTCCCTCCGAAGGAGCTGATGCAGGTTCGATTCCTGCCGAGAGCAATTGTAAAGTGAGCGGCAGCACTTCGTCTGATATGCTAGAGTGAACATATGGAGGGCACAAAAACTTCGACACTTATTCTGATTGCGCTTGGCCTTGCGGCCGTAGTAGCTTTTCTTTTGTATATCTCGTCGCTCGGCGCCGAGAAAAGAATGGCGTCAGTCAGCAATTTCGAAGAATGTGCCGCGGCGGGGAACCCGATTATGGAGTCCTATCCCGAACAGTGTCGCGCGCCCGATGGTCGGACATTTGTGCGCGATATTTCAAACGATGCAAGCAACGGAAGGACGGGAGATCAGGTAGTATCCAATGGTTGTGCGGTCGCGGGCTGCAGTAGTCAATTGTGCGTATCTGCGGAAGAAGCATCGGGGATCGTAACGACCTGTGAATATCGCGCCGAGTATGCATGTTATCGAGAGGCCTCCTGCGAACCACAGGCGGACGGGAAGTGTGGTTGGACGCAAACGTCGGGATTGCAGAGCTGCCTTGCGAATCCTCCCGCAATTGATACAAGCGTTCAGGTCTACTAATCGCGAGGATTTTTGGTAGGATAGCTGCGAAGCGAAATAGAGGGCCTATAGTTCAGCGGTAGAACGCGTCCATGGCATGGACGAGGTCGGGGTCCGACTCCCCGTAGGTCCAATAGGTCAGAAAATGCCGGATTAATTTCCGGCTTTTTCTGTACCTTACCATGCAGGGGAGTCGGACCGCGGGCCGCAGGCGTCGACGAGACGCTGAAGGTTTCGAGCACAGCAGTGCGAGAGGCGACTCCCCGTAGGTCCACAGAAATAAGGAGCGAAGCGACTATATTTCGTAGGATGCCGTGCGGAGACACGACGCCACAAAATTAGTATGCCGTGCGAATACGCGGCGCTACAGAATATCCGCGATTTCTGGATGATATACCCCATGAGATATTTGCCTGTACATTGTTACAAAGTTTAACTTCTTTATCTCACGGGGTATACTTGCCTAATGGATTTACGCGCCGCGATAGCGCCACTCATTAAAGGCGACGCTCTTGACGACGCTGAAACGCTCCGAAAATTCAGCCGCGACACGAGCATTTTCGAACGAAAGCCCGCTCTTGTCGTATCGCCCAAAGATGCAGATGACGTTTCGGCGCTCGTGCGATTCGCAACTGAGGCAAAAAAGCGCGGCGAGAACATCTCTCTCACTGCCCGTAGCGCGGGGACCGACATGTCGGGAGGCCCCCTCACTGACTCCGTCGTTGTCTCCTTCACGAAATACATGAATAAAATGGGTGAAATCGGCTCTGATTATGCGATAGCTGAGCCGGGCGTGTACTATCGTGATTTTGAAAAACAAACGCTCGCAAAAAACGGGTCTATCCTTCCTCCATACCCTGCCTCGCGTGAGATGTGTGCTTTGGGCGGCATGATCGCGGACAACGCAGGCGGCGAGCTGACTCTGCGATACGGCAAGATGGATCGCTATGTGCAAGAGCTCGACATGGTGCTTTCTGACGGTTCGCGGGCAACATTTAGCCCACTCGGAGCAACGGATCTTGCCAAAAAGAAAGCCGAACAATCCATCGAGGGAGAAATATATCGTCGTATGGACGAGCTTATCAGGAGCAATCAAGACATTATCGGAGCGGCTCGCCCGAACGTAACGAAAAATTCGGCGGGGTATGCGCTGTGGGACATCTGTGATCCGAAGAAAGGCACGTTCGATCTTACAAAACTAATCGTCGGTTCGCAGGGCACACTCGGCCTTATCACGAAAGCTCGGTTCTCACTCCTCAAAACGAAACCACATCACGCCATGCTCGTTATATTCCTTTCTGATCTCGTGAAACTGCCGGAAATAGTGCGGCGCGTACGCGCATTCGACCCGGAATCATTTGAATCGTACGATGACCACACGTTCAAGCTCGCGGCTCGCTATGCGTACGACTTTCTCAAGCACATGGGATTGTGGCAATCTATTACGCTCGCCTTCGCTTTTCTTCCTGAAGTTTGGATGGCCATAACCGGTGGTATTCCCAAACTCGTCCTCCTAGCGGAATTTGCCGAGGACACCGATGAAGAGGCGCAAGACAAAGCTCATAAGGCGCGCGCAGCACTCTTGGACCTGTCGGTGTCAACAAAAATCGCCATTGGAACAATGGAAAAGAAATACTGGAAGATTAGGCGAGAAAGCTTTGCGCTCCTGCGGAAACATGTGCACGGTCTCCACGCAGCGCCATTTATCGATGACATCGTCGTTCACCCCGACGACTATCCGAAATTCCTACCGGAATTGAATGCGCTCCTCGCGCAGTATGACATCATGCATACGATCGCAGGACACATCGGTGATGCAAACTTCCACATCATCCCGCTTGTTGACCTTGGCAATCCGGCGCATCGGAAAGCAATAATGGAATTAACCCCCAAGGTCTACGAGCTTGTCGCCAAATACAAGGGCTCGATAACGGGTGAACATAACGACGGCATCATCCGCACGCCATATCTACACATGATGTACGGTCCGAAGATACTGGAATTATTTGCCGAAACCAAACGCATCTTTGACCCTCAAAATATTTTCAACCCCGGCAAAAAGGTCAGCTTGCCTGGGGAGGGCGGCACCATCGCCGACATCGAAAAATACATGGCCCGACCCGTTGTTTCGCACTGACCGGCACGAGACTATGCCGCTATACAAGCTTCAGGACGTGAAGTAGGAAGAATCCTGCGATGACACCAACGGCCAGAATAACGGCAACAGTCTCTAAGAAGATTATTGTGGAGAGCCGCGGCGCATGTTTCAAACGTAATGTCAGACTAGCGACGGTGAACAATCCGAGTGCGAGAGCGCCCTTGCCGAGCCAGTGGTGATAAAACGTCGCCTTGAGCCAATCCTTAAGTGCGGGTGTTTCTTCCGCGCTGACGATGAGTACTGCAAGCATCAATGATGTCACGATAGTCGCGATTGCGACTGAACGAACCCACGAAGCGAGTGGTGAGTTCATCATATTGAGCCGGAGACAAACATGCCTGATGCCGCCGTTGCCACTCCGATTACTAGCGCTACGAACGTCAAAAGCGCCGTGCTTTTTCGAAGCCCGTCATCCGGATTTGCACGTAGATATGAAGCGCAAAGTGCGATTGAGAGCGCGACGAATGGCAGAACGAGGAAAATATGTTCCTTCGTCTCCATAAAGAAAGTATGCGCGACGGGCGCGGCCCCTGCGAGTATTCGCGGTTTGACCGCCGTGCCGTAGTACGTCACGTAATAATAGGCCGATGTCGCCCACGATAATAAGAAGAGTGCCGCGGCTGACCACGCGAGGCGCGAGATAAACACGTAGTTCGGTGCTTTCTTGAGGAGGTGCATTAGGACGACGTTGTGCATGCCTATCGCGATAATACCGCCGATGACGTGGACAATGAGCAGGGCGGCAAGGGTAGTCGTCATACTTTTCGTGGTGCGTGTGTGCGGGCGCGTATCCAACGCAAACCAAGACCTACCAGCACGATAGCAATCGCGTAGTATGTCAGTATTTCAAAATAGGATGCACTGGTTTTACCGATGACTCCCAGAACGAGCGCGGCATACCATGAGGTGAGCGACACCGCGGCGCCTACAGCGAACGGCATTATTCGCGCCTGAAGAAGGATTGCGTTCCCGACAAGGACTGCGACAACGGTCATTTTGGCCCAGAACGATGGACTGGTGAGGATTCCCACGTGTTCTGTGAGCCGGAAATACAGCAAAAATCCAAAGCCCGATATGACGAGCAGGAAAAGCCCCGTCCGCATGACGGTATAGGTTACCGCGAGCACCTTCCGCTCTTCATCGTTGACGATGTCGTCGCTATTGAAACGTGTGTAATATATTTCGGCAAATGTCGCCGCGCCGACACCAAGGACGGTGCCGATCACATGCATGATAACCAAAAGTTCCATTAACGTCATATACCTTGTGATCCTAATTCTCGTACCTGCGCCACCCATGCATCGTGCTTCACCGGTTCTGAATGCTCGGCCGGTCCCATTGTCGTTACGTGCACATCCATACCTGAGAAACCGAGGATGCCGCGCGATATCTCATTCGTATAATCGCCGTATTTCAACCGTGTCATAAAAGGACTATGAGCTCCGTCAACGACGATGACGCGAGCCGTCTTACCCTTCAGCAATTCTACTACATCGTGAGTCTCCTTATCAAAATGAAATGCGAAGCCAGGCAACCATATCCGGTCGAACATACCCTTGAGGAGAGCGGGCATGCTCGTCCACCAATTCGGGTACAAAATTACCACATGGTCAGCCCAACGTATGTTCTCCTGCACGAGCTTAAGATCTGGCTCAAGAGGTTGAATTTCACTGTACCCCTTGTGCAGGATGGGATCGAATCGTAACTCACTGAGATTAACTCGCTTGGTTTCATTGCCAGCAGCGCGAGCCGCATTTTCGTAGGCGTCGGCAAGCTCTCCAGTAAATCCATGGAGATGGGAATGACCGACCAATATGAATATCTTACGACTTGATGCCACGGGTTCAGTATAGCGTATAATAAACACGTGAAAAAGGTATATTGGGAAATACTAATCAGCGCAACTTTTGTCCTCGGGGGCGCTTTTTTAATGTACGGTCAACTGGAGGGCAAAACGGCATTTTGGGATGCGCAGTCTGTTTGGAGCGTGGCGCTTGTCACCTGCTGGACGATGGTTGCGGCCGGATATTATTACCAAGGCTGGATGATACACCATGGACACACATCGGTTAACGTTTCCGCTGTCCTGCCGTCAATTGTTTTTGTTGTGCAGTGTATTTTGTTCATTAAAGGCATCTTTTTTCACGACTGGTCACTGATTTCCGGTGCTCTTATTGTGAACTCGGGAGTTGTTTTCTGTCTCTACCAGATCATCAAAGCAGAAAAGAACTGGACTCCATCAAGACACTAAGACATCAACCCCACTCGATAGTCGCAGGCGGCTTGTCGGAAATGCGATAGACAATGGCACCCACTTCGCGCACCTCGTTGGTGATACGGCGGGAGACGCGATCGAGAAAGTCGTAGGGAAGCTGTGCAAAACGCGCCGTGAAGCCATTCACACTCCAAACAGCCCATAGAGCGACCACAGCGCCTTGGCCGGCATCATCGCCCTTGGAGACGGTGTGTTTTGAGTGTGTGAGCGTAGCTCCTGCTTGCCAGACTGTTTTATATAGGTCAGTGACACGCAATTCTTCTATATAAATGCCGTCTATGGCACGGGCGATTTTGAGGTTCTCTGCAGTTACTTCGCCTTCAATTCGCACTACCAAGCCAGGGCCGGGGAAGGGGTGACGCACCAAAAGGTCCTCGGGAACGCCGATATCTCGGCCGATGTTGCGAGCGGAATCTTTGACCTGGTCTTCAAGTGGAATAAGTTCTGGAACGGAAAATCCGAGCTTTACGTTGTGGTGCACTTTTATCTCCGCGACGCGCGCGCCGGTTGCGTGCCCATGTCCGCTTTCACGTATATCGGTATAGAGCGTACCCTGTGCGATAAAGTCAGCGCCGAAGTCTTTTATTTTCTCCTCCAGCACTTTTTTGTATACGTCGCGCACCGCAAGCCGTTTCTCGCGCATGTCGGTCTTGCCTTTGAGTGCTTTCAAGAAGTCTTTTGTGGCGTCGGCAATCTCGAGCTCCATCCAGTTCTCGTTACCGAAATACTTTTTCACATACGCTTCGTCATCTGGTCGGTCAATACCACGGATATAAATCCCCTTAAGTTTGGCGCCCGCTTCTTTCAGAAGATATGCGACGACCGAGGAATCCGAACCTCCGGAGAGAGCGATAAGCACTTTCTTGCCGCTGGCGACCTTCTTCAACTCTTGGATTTTCTCCTGCGCTACATTGTGCGCAGGGAAACGGTCGGTAATGCCGCAGAGATTTACAAAATTCTCATATATTTTGGGGCCTTCTTCGGTGTCCGTCACTTCCGGATGAAATTGCACACCCCAGAGATGTTTATATCTTCCCGCCGCGACAGGCGCATTATCCGTCGAGCCGAGATTTTCGAGTGCAGAGCCTTCTTCGACAGAGTCTCCGTGCGTCTCAAGCACCTTACTCTCTCTCGCGATTCCTTCAAAGAGTGGATCATTGCCAGTCGTTTTGAAAGTATGTATGCCGAATTCACGCTTCTCGTGTGGGGTGACTTTTGCACCGACATGCTTTGCCCACATCTGGAATCCGAGACATACGCCAAGAGTGGGAATACCGAGGTCGAAAATATTCACGTCGAACGGTGGCGGTTCACTGTGTACAGAGGCGGGGCCGCCAGAAAGAATGATGCCGGCAGGCGCAACCTTTTTCACATCCGCCGCCTTTACACTCGCTGGGTCCGCAACGACACAAAAGACCCCGAGCCTAGCTAACTGCTGCACGATTAGATGGTCGAATTGTGAGCCCATTGAGAAGAGGAGAATGAAATGCTTTGTTTGTCGCACGTGCATCTCTTCATCTATCCCTTCAAGCGCTTCTTTCGAGGCTGTTTTGAAGATCTTCAACATGTTTCCGCCATCGTACCACGTAGGGGAGCCAATCTCCTAAACGGATGAGGATTCCATGAAGGTGTGGATAACTGGCTTGCGGTGGGGTATAGTGGTATATACTCTATGACAGTGGGAAAAAGTGGGAAACAGACACTTCATGCTATGTTCATCGGCGAATACGAGCACAATCTCGACGAGAAAAATCGAATATCACTGCCGAAGGCTTTCAGATCGGCGTTCGGTAAAAGATTCGTCATGACGCGAGGGCTCGACAATTGCCTCTTTGCATATCCGCGAGCGAGTTGGGAGAAGGTCGCAGCAAGGCTGCAAGAACTTTCTTTCGCCCAAGCGGATACGCGCGGCTTCAACCGATTCATGCTCTCAGGAGCCACAGAAGTGGAAGTGGATGGCGCGGGAAGAATTCTCATTCCCGAACATCAACGAAGCTTTGCTGGCTTGAGGAAACGCGTGGTCTTCGCAGGGGTTTCGGACCGTATAGAGGTCTGGGACGCCGAACGGTGGACAAGCTACAAAGCAAAGATCGAGAAGGACGCAGAGAGGATGGCCGAGAAATTGGGCGAGATCGGCGCACTCTAATTTCGTAATGCCAGACCACTGGAAGACCTTTTAAACGTCATGCGCACGCGACGCCCACAGTCTTCCAGTGATCCGGTGTTGGGAACACAGCACCGACCCGTTCTTTTACACGAAGCAGTCGAATTCCTAGCTTTGAAACCAGACGACACGGTTGTTGATGCGACACTCGGAGAGGCAGGGCATGCACTCGCCAGTATAGGGGAACTTGGCGAGCACGGAATATTTGTCGGATTCGATCTCGATTCCGATGCAATCGAGCGAGCCAGAGAAATGCTCAAAGGTGCTGCACCCGAAGTCCATATCGTCGAGGCGAATTTTCGCGCTCTCGCTCGCGAACTTTCAACGCGAGGAATATCGCGGGTCGACAAAGTTTTGTTCGACCTTGGGTGGAGCTCCCGCCAGCTCAACTCCGGAAGAGGATTCTCGTTGAAGGGTGATGAACCGCTCCTCATGACGTACTCCAAGGGCGTGACAGCGCTCACAGCGGCAACCATCGTAAACAAATGGTCCGAGGAGTCGCTAGCTGATGTCATCTTCGGATGGGGAGAGGAGCGATACTCGCGACGAATCGCAAAAGCTATTGTCGAGCATCGTTTCGAAAAGCCGTTCACAACAGCGCGAGAACTTGCGGAAGCAATCTATGCGGCAGTGCCTCCGAGATACCGCCACGGTCGTATACATCCCGCCACGCGAACGTTCCAAGCACTTCGTATTGCGGTCAACGACGAGCTAGGGGCGCTTCGAGAAGGTCTCGCAAATGCATGGAAAGTTCTTTCGAAAGACGGGAGGATAGCCGTCATAACCTTCCACTCGATAGAAGATAGGCTGGTGAAGCAAACTTTCAAACTATGGGAGGACAGTGGTGAAGGGAAGCGACTGACAAAAAAGCCTTTGACTCCGAGCGCCGAAGAGATTAGAGACAATCCTCGGTCTCGTAGTGCAAAACTTCGTGTGATCGAAAAACTATAAAGAAAGTATGAGAGCCCGTATACATAAAATAAGCAGACACGTCCCCTCGATATTTCAGGGGAGGTTGGATTTTAATACTACACAGCACCGTATTTCGCTCTCTATTGAGCACCCCGCGGAGCTACTCGCGCTCCGCGTGCTCGCCATCGCACTCATCGCACTCGTTTGCGGCTATCTTTATTTCGTTTCTGCGTCTGTCCTCAACGTGATGTCGCGCAAAGAAGCACTTACTCGTACTGCTCTTATACAGGGAAGTATAGGTGGATTGGAACAAGAATATTTCAAATTGTCACAAAGCGTCAAACCGAATTCAGGTGCGGCTTTGGGGCTTTCTCCTGTTTCGCAGACGCAATACGTATATCGACCCGGTAATGTTGGAGCTGTTACAATTGTTCGCAATGAAATCTAGCCGCGAGACCCTATGAGGTCCCGTTTTATTTTCCGCACAAGGGTTTTGTGCGGACTGTTTATCATCGTGGCGCTATTTCTCATCGTGCGTTTGTATGTTGTGCAGATCGTGCGCGGCGCAGGGTATCAGAGAGACGCGACGGCACAATATGTGGCACCAAATCCTGATACGGGAAGCCGCGGCAGTATTCTTTTCCGCGCGAAGAACGATGAGCTCGTTTCGGCAGCTATCATGCAAACGGGCTGGCGTATCGCGATAAAGCCCGAAGATATAAATGAGCCAGAAAGCGTGTACGAAAAGTTGAACGCGCTTACCCCAATCGATCGTGAGCGTTTTTTCGTGAATGCAGCGAAAAAAGACGACCCGTATGAAGAGGTCGCTTTTCGTGTGGCCGACGATGTCGGACCTAAAATTCGCGCGCAGAAGATTCCCGGCGTAATACTCGTGCAGGATCAGTGGCGCTTCTATCCGGCGGGTACCCTCGCGGCACAAACAGTCGGGTTCGTTGGCTTCCGAGGAGCGACCAAAGCGGGGGTCTATGGGCTCGAGAATGAATGGGAGGAAACCCTCTCGCAAAAGAGAAGTGACCGCTATGTGAATCCGTTTGCGGAGATATTTATGAACATCGAAGCTGTGGCATCGAACGATCCCTCTGCGCATGAAGGTTCTATCGTGACTTCCATCGAGCCGTCTGTGGAGCAGCAACTTGAAACGACACTCGAGGCTGTGATGAAGACATACTCGCCTCGCCTCGCGGGCGGTGTCATCATGGACCCGCATACAGGAGAAATAATCGCCATCGCAGCACATCCCACATTTGATCCCAACGCGTACAGTATTGTCGAAGACCCGGCTGTATTTTCGAATCCGCTCGTCGAAAATATCTATGAAATGGGTTCCATCATGAAGCCGCTTACGATGGCTGTGGGTATCGACAGGGAAGTCGTCACGCCTTCGACCACGTACGACGACACGGGTTGCATCGAGAAAAGCGGCAAAAAGATATGCAATTACGACGGCAAAGCGCGCGGCGTCGTTTCTATGCAGGAAGTCTTGAATCAGTCATTGAATACCGGCGCGTCGTTCGTCGTGGACAAAATCGGGCACACCATCTTTGGCACCTATGTGAAAGCGCTCGAGCTCGGGAAAAAGACCGGCGTCGACCTGCCGAACGAAGCGACGGGGCGTATTCAACCAATAGAAAATGGATACGATGTGGATTACGCGAGCGCCTCCTTCGGACAGGGAATATCTGTTTCTCCGATTGCGATGACGCGCGCGCTTTCGGCACTTGCAAATGGCGGGGTCCTGCCAAGCCCGCACGTCGTAACCGCTATCAAATATCAAAGCGGCATTACCCGCACTATCAAACCAGAGGAAGGACCGCGTGTTTTCAGTGCGACATCGACGGATACGGTAACGCGCATGCTCGTAACCGTTTTCGACAAGGCGCTCTTGGGCGGAGTACTGAAACAAGAGCATTATTCCATCGCGGCGAAAACGGGCACCGCACAAATCGCGGTTTCCGGCGGGTACTCTCCTGATCGCTTCCTCCACTCATTTTTCGGATACTTTCCGGCACACGACCCGAAGTTCATCGTTTTCCTTTTCGCGGTCGAGCCGCACGGCGCCGAATTTGCCTCTGCGACGCTCGCACGACCCTTCCTCGAGATTGCGAAGTTCCTCATCAACTACTACAACATCCCACCGGATAGATAAATAGTATGCAATGCAAGACATGTAAAGTAATCTCGCGTTTTTCCGGCAAGAAATTCCTCATGCCGCTCCTCGGTCATCGGTATTCGATAATTACTCTCGAGGCAGTGCGAGTGCACGTGAGCGACCTCGATCTTGAGATAGGGGGAGGATTGGAAACCCGCGGGTGGACCTCCAATGATATAGATGTGAACGGCACTCGGGCCGATGTGTCGGTGTTTGCGAAGCGGCTCAAACAAAACGGGATAGAGCATCCGGTCCATTACTGTGGTCCGCATACAGGGCACTCACACGTTCTCTGTGCATTAAATGGCATCAAGCTGGCGCTCACGGGGAGAGGGTACTAGTTGATATGCCAACAGATTACACCTACGCGTACACTCTGCTCGTTTGCTTCTTCACGCTTGTATGGGTAATTTTATTTATTATACGTAAGGATCTCCGGCGAGAAATGTTCATCATGTCTCTCCTCGCGGCCCCGCTCGGGCCTTTCGGTGATTTTTTCTATCAGCGCGATTACTATCTACTTCCCATCCTGAACGGACATTACTGGTGGATATATTCTCTCGCGTGCGGTTTCGTCTATGGCGGTGTAGCGGCGGTGCTCTATGAGACGCTCTTGAAAGAACATCACCGTATCCAGCGGGGTATCCGTAAAAAACAGGGGAGGCATTATTGGTGGTTTTGGGCCGTCTTTTTAGGCGGCGGTGCCTTCATGTATGTGGGCACATTCTTACTGCAGATAAACTCGATTTATGTTTCTTTTTGCGTGATGTTTTTGGGGGCTTTATGGATCGGCTATCAGAGGAAAGATTTGTTGGTCGAGGCTGTCGGAAGCGGACTTGCTCTCATGGCAGTAACGACAGTTTTCTACCTTGTGCTCCAACTCGTATTTCCCGGGATATTTGAGACTCAATGGAACATCGCAAGTCTCTCGGGCCTGTTTATTCTCGGGATTCCGGTAGAGGAATACGTATGGGCCTTTATGTGGGGTCTTATCACAGGACCCGCGTATGAGTACGTAATGGCTATAAAGATGCGATAAACACTTCCGTTTTGTCTTAATTTGAAATACAATCGCCCAGTGTGCGGCTCCATCGTCTAACGGTTAGGACGGAAGCTTCTCAAGCTTCAAATCGGGGTTCGATTCCCCGTGGAGTCAAAATTTTGGCGCAGCCGAATATTTGGCCCTACAGCGAAGTGATACACTTCGCGTGGGGAATTGAACCGCGGGCCGCAGGGCTCGAAGAGAGCCCGAAGGTTTCGAGCGTGCCAACGCGAGAGGCGATTCCCCGTGGAGTCACAATGTAGAATTTCGGCAGGAGTGAGCGAAAAACTCCCGCGCGCATAAGCTCAAACGCTCCCAACAAGGAAGCGGTGTAAACGATGTCGCCCGTGAGCATATTGCGTAGAAATGGAATACCGAGTTCGTACGAATACAAAAGACCGAAAATACTCTTTTCGTACCACGGCGAGAAAAGCCACACCGCGGCATTTGTAATAAGGAAGAAAAATAGTGATGACGCAATGACCGAAAGAAAGACAGGGAGAACTCCGCTATATTTCCTACTCATCCAGCTCCAGCATCCGATGAGGGCAAAAGAGCCGTACACGCTCGCCATGATTTTCCAATCATAAAAACCGATGAACATATCTGACAAGAACAGCGCACAGAGAGGAAGAAGCATAGACCATCGCTTGCCGAGATAGATGCTGCCCGCGAAAGCAATCGCGGTTATAGGCGTCGCGTTGGGGAGATGCGGCAGTAAACGTACCATGATGCCAAAGCAAACGAGCGCACCCGCCGCGAGCAAGATGTGGTTGCGCCGCATAGGCTAGAATGTAGATTCGCCAAAGTACCACTCGACGGAATCACCACCCTTCAAAACGTACGCATCCGCACCAATTTGAGGCATAACCCCGTTCACTTTGTACTGCCAATATTTCTTATCAGTACCATTTTTATTCCCATGCATCCCGTCAACCAACGTGCCCAGTCCCGAATACTCTTTCGTAGAAAGCTGAAGCTGTGAATCTCCTGTATTCATTGTCTGCAGTATTCCAAGCACCGTGGCGTTCTCTGATATTGGCACGGATTTGTTCGTATACAGACCCTCAATCGTGATAGATACGGTACCTGTCTGCGTAACTTCCTGCCGCGCAGAGCTAGCCGGTGATGTTGTTTTGCCCGTGTATGCAAATAATCCCGCGACAAAAGCGAGGAGCAACAATCCAATTCCTATTATCTGCCAAGTTCGTTTTGAGCTCATATCGTCCGTATCTGATTACGAATATAACGGTGGTGTTCCATCGTCTCCATTCCTCATGTATAGCATATTACGACGAGGAAACCGCTTCGCCTGAAGGCACCGCGACATCAATGTCACAGACGCCGCCAACACACGCGAGTTCTTTTCTCTGCTCGGTTTCGTCTGAGTGTTCATAGGTGACAAGTTTGCTGTAATCGATGCGTGGGAAACTTGCAGCGAGTTCCTCATATCTTTTTTTGTCTATTGTCTCGTATGGTGCGAGACGATATACATGGTCAAAGCGCGGCAGGAAAGATAGCCCGCCGATTATATCCCAGTTTTTTTGTATCCAATCTACGACACCAATCCACTCATCCTCGCCGACCGAAATAGTCGCGGAAGGATTATGCTCCGTGTAATTGAGCTTCACAATTTTCCAATATTCCAACTGTTCAATGGAAGTCACATCGTCTTTGAACACTTCGCTATCAGGTGCCTCTACGGGAAATTCCAAGACGTAGGTACTTGCACTACCATCCGATTGACCGACTTCCGGATGATGCGGGACACCTTGGTCCTTGAGCATCTGGAAAAGCGAGTCGGTTGCAGAGATGCGCACTCTACGGATATAGTATTTCGCGTGACGCGGATGAATACCCGAGGAGCAGTTGAATGTTTGAGAGACGGTTCCGGAAGGTTTGACCGCCGTGACGGACATCGAAGGTTTGATGCCGAAACGTTTTGCATACGATGCATTGGCTTTGATCGCTTCATCACGCATAGCGCGTAGAGTTTCCGGTTTACGTGCTTCCGCGCTGTCCCACTGGCCTGTGACTGATACGCCGAGCAGTCTCTCTTCCTCGCAGTGTTTTTTCCATGCTTTCGAAATATAGCGGAAATTGGTGAGCATCGATTGGTATGTACCCAAAAGCGCGGCGAGCCGCGCCTTGCGCACAAGAGTCTCGTGCGTGTCCTCCGCGCGAGCGATAACCTCGGAAAGGTTGCAGAATTGCTTGGATTGCAAGATAATCTCGCCGCACGGGTTTGTCCCTATAGGGCCTTGCACAACGCCATCTTCATCAATAAAACCGGCTCTTTTGAAGTATTTAGCGCGTCGTTTTGGGAGAGAGTTCCGTAGTGCGCCGCGATTAAAAATGCCGCGCTCACCCGAACCGCTCTTCATAAGCGCCGCCCACTCTTCTATGAGTTCCGTATTGGAAGGCTTCGCCTCATACACTGCCGAATTGTTGGCTACAGAACGATGCGGCTCGGTGAGGAAGAATTGCCCTTTCTTTGCATCGCGTAATTCGGCGTCATCAAGATCGGAGAGGCTGATCATGGCTGTGCGACGCACGCCACCCGAGACAACGCATTCGCCGATCTTACAAATGATGTCGTGCACATCAATGCTCCGGAGCCGCCTTCCTTGCCGCCGCAATATTTTTTCGCGAGCGAACGCGAGAAGCGAACGCAGTGGTTCCGGACCTGATGCCTTACCACCCATAGTCTTGAGCCGCGCGCCGGCGGGACGGATGAGAGAAAAATCAAATTCAATATCATAACCCTTGTACCAAGTTTGAAGTCCGAGTGTTAGCGCATCACACCAACCTTCTTTTGAATCCTTTATGACATGTGTCGGCGACTTCTTCTTTGTCTGTTTTTTGATCTGAGGCAGTTGTTCTATATTTTGGCTCTCGACAGCAAATCCCACGCCGCATCCCTGCATTGAAAGATACATAATCTCGGCAAGATCTCCGATCTTTGTCGGAGCAATGAATGAGCAGTTGTATGCACAGGTATTGCATCTGCGTGCAGGCTCTCCGGCAAACTGCATCAGCCGCATCGAAGGCATCACTTCCTGCCGTAGGATCGCATCACGTAGCTCGGAATATTCTTCCGCGGCGAGTTTGTCGCCCACGTTCTCTTTCATGAACTCCATATAACGATCGACAGTTTCTATCCACGTCTCACGTCTGTTTTCTCCTACCTTCCAACGCGCATAGGTCCTCAAGTAAACAAATTCGCCGAGCAGATTACCTTCGAAATATTTCTTGCTCTCCTCGGCAAGCGCGCGGATGTGTTCCGGAACGTCTCCCCGCATTTCCCGAATGCGAGTGCGCTCGGCTCGATAGAGAATGTAGGCTTTGGCTGTTGCGGGAAATTTGTGCAACATCAATTCTGCCTCAACCATGTCTTGCACGCCTTCGACCGTTGGGACAAACGAAGTGTCCGACTGTTTTTGTGCAAGCAATTTATTGGAAATAGTATCAGCTATTTTTTCCGCGGCACCGTCTTTAAATTCATCGGACGCTCGCATTGCCTTTTTTACTGCAAGGATGATTTTATTTGCGTCAAAAGGAACGACAGAACCACCCCGCTTTCTTATTGCGAATAGTTGTGTCGGGCCGTTGACGACGTGACTACTTTTCATGGCATACGAGCGTTAGATTAATAATGGTCAATAGATTATAGTATAGATGAATGTCTGGAAGTATAGAAAAACTGGGGAAAAGCGGCCGTCTCGGGTTCCACGCACAGTTTCCTGCGAAGAAAGGCCTTATACCAAGCGTTTTAATTGGAATATAAGAGAGTACTGTCCGAATAGGCCGTGTACAATGCATGAATGCACTACCTACACACCATGGTACGGGTTGAAAACCTCGAACGGGCTTTGGATTTTTATTGCGGGAAGCTTGGGCTGGAGGAAGTTTACCGTCATAGCAACGAGAAGGGGAGATTTACAAACGTTTTCCTCAAAGCGCCCGGCGATAGTGTCGGCGAGGCGCCAGCAGAGAAAAAGATGGGCATGAGCGGTTCCGTTGCACCTGTACTCGAACTCACGTACAACTGGGACGCGGAGAAATATGCGGGTGGGCGCAATTTTGGACACCTCGCGTACGCTGTGGAAAATATCTACGACTACTGCAAAAATTTGATGGAGAAAGGCATCATCATCAATCGTCCGCCGCGCGACGGGCGCATGGCTTTTATCCGCTCGCCGGATGGTATTTCAATCGAACTTTTGCAAATAGGCAACGCACTTGCGCCGCAGGAACCGTGGAAATCTATGCCGAGCACGGGCACTTGGTAGAAAAAGCCCAATGGCGTAGAGTCTCTGTGTATGTACAAACGTATCGTTGTGAAAGTGGGGACAAAAGTCCTTTCGAAGAAGGATGGAAGCATTGATACCAAGATCGTCCGACACGTCGTCGAACAGATTTCCGCGTTAAAGAAAAAAGGAATACAGGTTATTTTAGTAACTTCCGGTGCGGTGGGCACGGGAAGAGCTCTTCTTTCAGCCAAGGATAGCGGATACGTTCCGCAAAAGCAGATGTTTGCGGCAGTAGGGCAGGTGAAGCTTATGAGTATGTATGCTGAGCTTTTTGTAAAACGTGGGTATCTGTGCGCGCAGGTGTTGGCGACCAAAGAAGATTTTCGCGACCGCGAGCATTATGTGAATATGAAGAATTGTTTTGAGAAATTGTTGCACGAGAGTGTCGTGCCGATCGTCAACGAAAATGACGTGGTTGCGATTGCCGAACTTGTTTTTACCGATAACGACGAGCTCGTCGGACTCGTCGCGGCGCAGTTGCATGTCGACGCGGTGATTATCCTCACTGGCGTTGACGGGGTTTTGGCCGATGGCCGGACGGTCGCTCTTGTCAATTCTAAGAACGCCGCGGGTGTAAGAAAATATATTACTGCGGAAAAATCTACCGGCGGACGCGGAGGAATGCACACCAAATTCAATGTTGCGCTCAAGCTAGCGAAGCGAGGAATTACCACCTACATCGTGAATGGAAAGAAACGAAACGTACTTGTTGATGTTGTAGCTGGGAAACGTCTCGGTACAAAGTTCTTTCCGCGCAGTAAAGCCATACAGCGTAAACGATGATATCCTACAGCCATGTCCCACATACTCGTTTCCGGCTCTATTGCATATGACAGAATCATGGATTTCCCCGGGCTGTTCAAAGAGCACTTTGTTGCAGACATGCTGCACAGCATCAATGTCAGTTTCGCCGTGCAGGGATTCACTGAGAACTTCGGCGGGACGGCGGGGAACATTGCCTACAATCTCGCCGTTTTGGGGCAAACACCGCGCATCATCGCGACAGCCGGCTCGGATTTCGAGCGCTACGCAGGCCACCTACGCTCGGTCAAAGTTGATCCGACGTCGGTGAAGATTGATACTCAGGGCTCCACTTCGTCCGCGTTCATCATTACCGACAGAGCGAACAACCAGATAGCCGCGTTCTCTATGGCGGCTGGTGGCACGGAATATCTTCCACTTCCCGATACCGATGGTGTGCGCACTGCTATCGTCGGCGCGGGTTGTGTGCAAGATATGGAAAACTTGCCTGCATACTACCGCGCGCAGGGCATAGAATACTTTTACGATCCCGGCCAGCAGATACCCGCGCTATCGAGAGAACAGCTTCGCGATGGCATCACGGGTGCTAGAGGATTATTTGCAAATGACTATGAGTTGAGCCTCATAACGAAAAAAACAGGATTGGACGAGGCCGGATTACTCCAAAAGGTGCCGGCGCTCATTGTGACGTTGGGAGAGAAGGGCTCACGCGTCGTCACAAAGGAAGGTGAGGCGAGCATAAAAGCAGTTCCTGTAACTAAGGTGGTGGATCCTACGGGCGCAGGAGATGCATATCGCGCCGGATTCATTGCAGGATTTCTCAGCCAACAGCCTCTCGAGAGGGCTGCCAAAATCGGAAGTGCGGCCGCTGCGTATGCTGTCGAGAAATATGGGACGCAAAGCCACCGATTCACAATTGCAGAATTGGGGGAGCGTTACAAAGCCGCATACGGCGAGACACTTTCGCTCTAGCGCTGTATACCCCGTGAGATAAAATATTTTAAAATCGTGTAGCGGGTAGTATTTGGTTATCTCACGGGGTATACTGGTGGCCAAATGGAATACGATATTAAAGATAAAGCGTTGGGGAAGGAGGGGGCGAAGCTTATAGAATGGGCGGCGCGGGACATGCCCGTCCTGCTTACTATTCGGGAGCGCTTCAAAAAGGAGCAACCATTCAAAGGTAAAAAAATCGGGGCATGCCTGCATGTGACCGTTGAGACGGCCAACCTTATGATAACGCTCAAGGATGGGGGCGCAGATGTCGCACTTGCAGCATCGAATCCGCTTTCCTCGCAAGACGAGGCGGCGGCGGGGCTTGTCGAGGCGCATGGGATTCCTGTGTATGCCATCGCGGGCGAGGACCGCGATACATTTTTCAAGCACATCAAAGCGGTCATCGCGACGAAGCCCGATATCACGATGGATGATGGCGCAGACCTCGTTACGACGATACACAAAGATAATCCCGAACTTCTGAAGACACTCACCGGAGGCACGGAAGAGACGACAACCGGCGTCATCCGATTGCGCGCGATGCATCGCGATGGAGCGCTGAAGATGCCGCTTGTCGCAGTGAACGACGCGAAAACGAAAAATCTTTTCGATAATCGCTACGGCACAGGACAGTCGACACTCGAGGCCATCATTCGGGCGACCGACATGCTTGTCGCGGGCCGCACGTTCGTTATTGCCGGATATGGCTGGTGCGGCAAAGGGCTTGCAATGCGTGCGCGCGGCATGGGAGCCAACATCATTGTGACAGAAGTAGATGCTGTGAAAGCACTTGAAGCGGCGATGGATGGCTTCCGCGTACTCCCGATGGGCGAAGCGGCCTCCGAGGGAGATCTATTTTGCACCGTGACGGGAGATGTCAACGTCGTACGGAGCGAGCACTTTAAGCGCATGAAAGACGGCGCATTCGTGTGCAACGCAGGGCATTTCGATGTGGAAATAAATGTAAAAGAATTGGAAAAGCTTGGGGGCAAGCCAGTGCGTGTACGTGAACATGTCGACGAGTACACTGTTGGAGGTAAAAAAATATATCTTCTCGCCGAAGGGCGACTCGTGAATCTCGCGGCGGCCGAGGGACATCCCGCGTCCGTCATGGATATGAGTTTTTCCACGCAAGCACTTGCATGTGAGTGGCTCGTCAAACAGAAGGAGCGCCTTGCTCCGGCAGTCTACGATGTGCCGGAAGAAATCGAGAATATCGTCGCGAAGTTGAAACTTGCTTCAATGGGCATTTCGATAGACGAGCTTACTCCCGAGCAGAAAAAATATCTGACCAGTTGGCAAGAGGGGACGTGAGTATGCGACCGTGCCACGTCGTTGAAATAATCACTCCGAAGAAATATGTACTGAACGGTCTGTGGTTCGGGCCCCAAAAGCCGAAGCAAGTTATCATTTTCATACATGGGCTCACCGGCTCGGCGTTCAGCGCGCGCAATATCACTGACGCCTTACGTGATTCGCAAACTGCCGTTATCACGTTTAACAATCGTGGATCCGAGCACATAAGCGAATTCAAACAAAAACGCGGGAAAAAATCGGTATGGAAACGAGGAGGGGGGGGACATGAGATATTCACGGAGTGCGACGATGATATTCAGGGAGCTGTTAGCTTTGCACGTAGAGCTGGGGTGAAAAACATCTATCTCGCGGGGCACTCCACCGGCTGCCAAAAAGCTGTGTACTGGGCAAGCAAGAACAACGGCGGGCGTGGGGTAAAAGGACTTATCCTTTTCGGACCCTTGAGCGATTACGCGATTGCGCTCGAGCAAGACCGCAACGGCAAACTTGCAAAATCGGTCGCATACGCGCGAAAATTGGTTCGTGCAGGCAAGCGGCACAAATTGATGCCAAGGAACCTCGAACCGTGGTTCGTATGCGACGCGCAAAGATTCTTGAGTTTATATACGCCGGACAGCGCGGAGGAAATCTTCACCTACGCACAACCGAAGAAAAATCCGCGCGCACTGCACTTTGTCCGTACCCCGACACTGGTTGTTCTTGCGGGTAATGAGGAACACACGAAGCGACCGGCAAAAGAAATCGCTGCATGGTTCGAGAAGCACACACGAAGCAGAAGGTTCAAGTCGGTCATTGTTCCGAGAGTTGGGCATGGCTTCAAGGGGGGAGAGAAAATTGTTGCGAAATCCATTCGGGCCTTTATCAAAGGGATATAAGCCTCGCGATATGCTAAAATCCTAATTCATGGAGAAAGGAATTCACGTGGTGCTCGCGCCAGAGGTTCTCGGCACGCTATGGGGCATTCCTATCACGAATACACTCATCACGAGCTGGATAGTCATTGCGCTCCTTGTGGCTCTCGCGTTTGCTATCGGCTCACGACTCAAGATGACTCCCAGCCGCTTCCAGACACTCTTCGAGTGGCTCGTCGCCTTCATCTACGACTACGTGGCGGAGGTTCTTGAGAGCAGGGAGCTTGCGCGCCGGTTCTTCCCGCTTCTTGTGACGCTGTTTCTCTTTATATTTACCGCGAACCTCATCGAATTCACTCCAGGCATCGGGAGTGTGGGATTTTTCAGATCGTGGGGCGGAGAATTTGTTCCCTTATTCCGGAGTGTCAACACGGACCTCAATGTTACGCTCGCGCTTGCCGTCATCGCGTTTGTAGTGATTGAGATTACCGGTATCGCGGTATTGGGAGCCCTGAAATATGGTTCCAAGTTCATCAATTTGCACTCTCCCATCGGCTTCATCGTTGGCATCATTGAGTTCTTCTCGGAGATCGCGCGCCTCATCTCATTTTCCTTCCGTCTTTTCGGCAACATCCTTGCCGGCGAGGTGTTGATACTCGTTGCGACCTTCTTCATTCCGTACGCGGGGCCGGTGCCCCTCATGATGTTCGAGGTCTTCGTCGGCTTCATCCAAGCAGCCATCTTTGCACTCCTGACCCTCTTTTTCATCAAAATCGCTATCACCCCGGCGCATTGAAACACCGAACATGCATGATAGTATGGGGTGGTCGAAATCGAATTTACTAGACATTATTAGTTAAAATTAGAATTTGGATATGGACGTAGAAGCAGCAAAAGTTCTTGGTATGGCGCTCGCGGTGGGGCTCGGAGTCATCGGGCCGGGCATTGGCGTGGGTATCGTTGCGTCGAAAGCGCTTGAGGCGATAGGTCGCAATCCGGAGGCCGCAGGGCAGATACAGCCGCTGATGTTCGTTGGCATCGCGTTTTCCGAGGCGTTGGCCATCTTTGCCCTCGTTATCGGTTTTATCATCAAGTACACCTAGCGCGAAGCGTGTTCTCGTATGGGTGAACTTTTTGCGACTTTCGGCGTTGATTGGAAACTGCTTGTCATACAGGCGGTCAATTTCGGTCTGCTTCTTTCGGTCCTGACGTATTTTCTCTACAAACCTATTTTGAAGATCATCGACGAACGTCGCGAGAAAATAGCCGAAGGTGTGCGTACTGCCGAAGCGGCATCGAGGCGGCTCGCAGAGGCCAAGGAAGAGGGAGAAGGCATTGTGGGGACTGCGGCGCGCGAAGCAGAGGGCCTCGTCGCTTCCGCGCGAAGCCGCGCCGACGAAAAAGGTAGTGAGATAATGAAAGTTGCTGAAGCGCGTGCGGCGGCCACTATCAAGGAAGCGGCAGAGCGTGCGGAAGAAGCGAAGCGACAGGCACTGAAAGAAAGCGAACACGAGATCGCACGCGCCGCCATGCTTGTAGCGGAGAAGATTCTCCGTGAGAAATCCGCTTAGTTCGACTACGCTCCTTCGATAAACTCAGGATAAATCACTATAAATAATTATTATGGAAACAGCATACGCGATGGCATTGTGGAAGATGGTGGCAGAAGGAATGGATGCCAAAAAGGCCGTCCACGCGCTTATCGATGTGCTCGCGAAAAATGGCCGTAGCTCGCTTACGCCGCGTATTGCTCGCGCATTTTTACGTATCGCCCAAAGACAGCTGCGAAAAGACGCCGCGACACTTACGGTCGCTCGCGACAAGGACGAGCGGTACGCAAAGGCCGCCGTGAAGGATGTATTGGAAGAACTCGGAATTGTCAGCAAAGACCTCAAGACGCAAGTCGACGATACGCTCATCGGCGGTTGGCGGCTGGAGGCCAAGGGGACACTCGTTGACGCGAGCTATAAGAAACAGCTTATAGAGTTGTATAATCGCTCTACCGCATAGATATGAACACTTCAACCGTAGAAAAGATAATCAAAGAAATACAACAGCTCACACCCAAGAGCGAGAGGCATAGCGTGGGCTCCGTAACAGCGGTGGGTGACGGTGTTGTCGCTATCGATGGGCTTTCGAATGCGGTGATGAGCGAGATTATTTTGTTTGAAGAAACCAAAGGGAAAAAACTTGCCGACGCGCTCGAAACGCAAGGCGAGCTATACGGACTCGTATTGAATCTCGAAGAAGATGGGGTACGTGCCACCATACTCGGTGATACCGCGCGCGTGAAAGAGGGAATGACGGTAAAATCTACCGGACAAATTCTTTCTGTTCCATCAGGCGAGGAACTCTTGGGTCGTGTGGTAAATGCGCTTGGTGAGCCTGTTGACGGCAAGGGTCCGTTCAAAAATACGACCATGATGCCGGTGGAGCGGCAGGCGTCGGGCGTCATTGACCGCAAATCTGTATCGGTCCCGCTCCAGACCGGCATCAAGGCGATAGACGCAATGATTCCCATCGGCCGCGGCCAGCGCGAGCTCATCATCGGCGACCGCGGCACCGGCAAGACTACGGTGGCGATAGACACCATCATCAACCAGCGCAACGAGCCCAAAGGCAAGCGGCCCATTTGTATTTACGTCGCTATCGGCCAGAAGGAGTCGAAAACGGCGCGAATCGTTGAGCAATTGCGTCAAGAGAACGCTCTCGAATACACAATCATTGTCGATGCTCCCGCATCTGCTCCGGCAGCTCTGCAGTTTCTCGCGCCGTTTTCCGGCGTCGCTATCGGAGAATATTTCATGGACAGCGGGCGCGATGTACTCATTGTGTACGACGACCTCTCCAAACAGGCTGTTGCGTATCGCCAGCTCTCGCTTCTTCTCCGCCGTCCGCCCGGTCGCGAAGCCTATCCCGGAGACATTTTCTATTTGCATTCACGTCTTCTCGAGCGCTCTGCATGTTTGAGCGAGGAAAAAGGCGGCGGCTCCATCACGGCGCTTCCCATCATCGAGACGCAGGAAGGCGACGTTTCAGGCTACATTCCGACCAACGTCATCTCGATTACCGACGGCCAGATATTTCTTATGGCGGAACTCTTCAACAAAGGTGTGAGACCAGCTATTGATGTGGGCATCTCGGTTTCGCGTGTAGGCTCCAGTGCGCAGACGAAGTCCATGAAATCCGTTGCCGGAGGCCTTAAGCTCGAGCTTGCGCAATTCCGCGAACTTGAGGCGTTTATGCAATTTGCCGCAGATCTTGACAAAGTGACCGCCGATCGAATCGAATCGGGGCGACGCATGGTGGAGGTCTTGAAGCAAAAAAACGGCGCGCCCATCCCTGTCGAAAAACAGGTCGCTATTCTGTATGCGGCTGGTGGCAAATTTTTCACCGATGTGCCGGTCGGGAAAGTAACCGCGGTAGAAGCACAGCTCGCCAACTACTTGGACGGTCAGCACGCAAAGACGCTCGCCTCTATAAAAAAGACAGGCGCCCTCTCCGACGATCTCAAAAAAGAATTGAATAAGGCATTTGAACAATTCCGCCTCGCGCATCCGGAGTCGTTCGCGGCGGCAAAATAATCGCTCCCTCGCTACGCTCGGGATGAAGAACTTCTAATTCGTAAAAACTCATAAGAATCTCTAATCACATGGCTTCGCTCAAAAACATCAAGCTAAAAATCCTCTCGTATAAAAAGACGGGGACGGTAACCCACGCGATGGAAGCCGTCTCGGCGGTGAAAATGCGCAAGGGGCAGGAGCGCGCGCTTTCGGCCCGCGCATACGCGGCCTCGGCGCTTTCCATGCTAGAGAGGCTCGCGGGCACTGCCGATATCGGCCGTCATCCACTAATGCGTGAGCGGAAGGGAAAAACCTGTTTCATTGTTGTCACAAGCGATAAAGGGCTCGCGGGCGCCTTGAATAGTGGCGTTATCCGTCGAGTGGAGAAAGAAATAGCAGAACACGGACTCTCAAAAGACGAAATTATCATCGTTGCGATTGGTAGGCGAGGCGGCGATTATTTTGCAAACCGAGGCTTCGATGTACATGAGAAGCACGAGAACGTGGCTGACGGTGTGTCTGAAGACGAGATACGAATGGTAACCGACAAACTCATCACATTACACACGGGCGAGGTGGGAACATGCGTCATCGCGTATCAAAATTTTATTTCTACCTTCGAACAGCAACCGACGGTACGGCAGATTGTTCCCATTACTACGAGCGGCATGCAGGAAATCGTCCGCGGCATCCGCCCTGCGCGTGGAAAGTATGCCCCCCAACACGATGAAACGTCGCCTCATCGTATCCCAGCGTACACGATAGAGCCGGACAGCAACGAGGTATTGATGGTTCTCCTCCCAAAACTCCTCAATATTGCCATATTCCATGCGCTTCTTGAGAGCAAAGCATCGGAACATTCAGCGCGCATGGTCGCGATGAAGAGCGCTACCGACAAGGCCAAAGAAATGGCGGGCGACCTCACGCGCACGTTCAACAAAGTCCGCCAAGCCGCCATCACGCGCGAAGTCTCCGAAATCACTTCGGGCATTGAAGCGATGAAATAGTCCTATGCGCTTCGATCACTTCTCCAAAAAAGAGTTACCGTCAGAACAAATCCCTAAGGACATTGATTCATTGATTGAGCCGGAGCGCGTTGCTCGCTTTTCACATCAGCTTGGGGTTATGTATGACCGCATTATGATTACGGGTGATTGGGAAGGGGAACATTTAGAGCGCAGAGATACCGGAAACATTTTTGACGATATTCACTATGTTTCCAACACAACTCAGCTCGCTGACGGTATCGATTCATTTCTCGCTAAGTCAAAGATGGAGATACCAGTGGCTATAAATCCCGAAGACCTATCCGAACCAAACGAGCGAAGAGATTTTAATAGACGTTTGTTCGTCGAGGTCCTTAAATATACAAAGGATATTCTTCGCGGCGGCAATAAAGAACAGATTTTGGAGCTTGAGAAAACTATCGATGAAAACATGACATACTTTCGGGACCTTCCGTTCCCGCTTCCTGGAGGTCACGGGAAGTTCGACACGCGAAAATTGAAAAAGGCCGATACTAACGATGACGATTGGAAAGCGATGGAAGGGCTCAAACGCATTACTGATAGGATAGTCGCGAGCATTGCTATTGCCCAGCTAGACGAGCCACCGCGTAAAACCTTGTAGCATGTATGAGTTTTAGCAATTTCTTAGAAAGCAGTTATAATCCTCTCACCATATGACCAAAGGAATTGTCACCCAGATAATCGGACCCGTGGTGGACGTGCGTTTCGACGAGAATCTGCCGTCTATCAAAAATGCGCTTCATATCAAGCACAAGGGTGAGACGCTCACGCTCGAAGTCGTGCAACATCTCGGGCTCAATCGTGCGCGTTGCATCGCCATGCAAGACACCGCTGGATTGGCGCGCGAAACCGAAGTGTCCGACACCGGCGCACCAATCAGCGTCCCTGTAGGGGAGGTAGTGCTAGGAAGGATGTTCAATGTCGTCGGAAAGCCGATAGACGGCATTGAGGATGTGCCGAAAAATTCAAAGCGTCTTCCTATCCATCAGGACCCGCCGGCGTTCGTGCGCCAAAGTACCAAAGCCGAGCTTTTTGAGACTGGTATCAAAGCGATTGACCTCCTCGCCCCCTTCATCAAGGGAGGCAAGGTAGGGCTTTTCGGCGGCGCAGGAGTCGGCAAAACCGTTCTCATTCAAGAATTGATACACAACGTCGCAAGCGAGCACGGCGGATACTCTGTATTCGCGGGAGTGGGCGAGCGCGTGCGCGAGGGCAACGACCTCTATCATGAAATGAAAAATTCCGGTGTTTTGGAAAAGACTGCTCTCGTATTCGGCCAGATGAACGAAGTCCCCGGTGCCCGCGCGCGCGTCGCGCTCTCGGGTCTCACCATGGCCGAAGCATTCCGCGATGAAGGCGGCAAAGATGTACTATTTTTCATGGACAACGTATTTCGTTTCGTGCAGGCGGGCTCGGAAGTTTCTTCGCTCTTGGGTCGCGTGCCGTCGGCCGTGGGATACCAGCCGACGCTGGCCGAAGAAATGGGCCTTCTGCAAGAGCGCATCACTTCCACCACCGAAGGCTCCATCACTTCGGTGCAAGCTATCTATGTGCCTGCGGACGACCTTACCGACCCCGCGCCCGCGACGACTTTTTCACACCTCGATTCAACCATCGTGCTCTCACGCGCACTCGCTTCACTCGGCATCTATCCCGCTATCGATCCGCTGGAGAGCGGTTCGACGGCGCTCACACCGGAAATTGTGGGCGAGGAGCACTATCGTGTCGCCAACGAAACACGTCGTGTGTTGCAGAGATACAAAGACCTCCAAGACATTATCGCCATTCTCGGTATCGAGGAACTCTCGGAAGAAGATAAGAAATTAGTGTATCGCGCTCGCAAAATCCAGCGCTTTCTTTCACAGCCGTTCTCGGTCGCAGAAACGTTCACTGGCGCGAAGGGTAAATACGTATCGCTTGCGGAAACTGTGCGCGCGTTCGGCGAGATATTGGAGGGCAAACACGATGCACAGAATGAACAAGCTTTTTATATGAAAGGTGGCGTGAAGGAGGTCGTTTCAGCCTAGCGTTCTATGGCCGAACATCCGAACACATTCCATATGGTAATCGCAAGTGTCGGCGAGACACGATTTGACGGGCCGGCGGTTTCGGCGACATTTCCCGGAGAGGCGGGCGAATTCACCGTTCTACCGCATCACGAGCCGTTTGTTACCACACTCAAAAAAGGCACGATAACCGTGCGCCTGCCTGCGCAGGCAGGCGAGCACGTTGCGTCCTCCGAAGGGGGAGCCGCCTCCGGCGGAAAGAAATTTTCCGTCGACTCCGGTGTTGTAGAGATATCGGGCAACCGCGCCATCGTACTTTTATAGTTTTCAACACACTGACTCCCTACAGTCCTCTCAAAAGGATACAATGAATGCAATGCGCTCTCTCGCCACCCTTTTATTTTTGTCTTTTCTTGTACCTTTTTTCGCATCGGCCGCTCTCACCCAATCACCGGCGGGGAGCCAAGCACCTCCAGTCGTTGCGTCGAAGTGCCCCAAGGGCTATTCGACGGGGGATCCAAGTGGGACAAGGTCTTTTAGTCAGTCGCAGATATCCACTCTCCAATCGTATTTGCAACAGGCAATATACTGCGCCAACGCATGTTTTGATGTGCGCACGTCCATTTCTATTTCCAGCACGGATAGCTCTCTGTCGGTCAGGACCACAGCGACGAACAGGTGTGCCAACAAAGAAAAATTGGCGCAGGACCAGACACCGCCTCGAGGTTGTGCCAAAGGACAAACACAGCCAACCGTCATTGCGGATGTCCCCGCTATAATAAAGCTCGGATTCACTATCGAGCCTCCGCACAAGATAGGGCCAAAATCGAGATGTGATACAAGTATTTCGAGCATCGTGAACTCAATGTTCGGTCGCATCGGGAACAGCGATCTTGACGGCTTTCGGAGCGATATCGCATCACTTCAGAATCTTCCGTCAGTAACGCCGCCATCTATTAACGTAGGCCCCGTGAATGGGTCGGAACAAATAGCAAAAGAACTTGCCGCGGGGACAGGTATCGATATCTCGGCGGCGAGGAAAAAAGTGGCAGAGGACCCCATAGCGGCCATCGCTGCCATCAATGCTATCTCGACTGGAGATGATGAGCAGGCCAAACGAGCGGTAAGAGCCCTCGGACTGAATCCCGATCTTGCGGACAGGGCTGCCCTGCAAGCCGCCATCATTCAGAATAACGGATTATCGGACCCAAATGAAGACAAAACGCGGGAAACAGAATTCGGTCTTGACAGGACAGGATTTACACAAGGTTCGCAAGTGCTACCACACGACGTCTTGAATGGCGGGCAAGGTGCATGCTACGTTGTGACCAACAGCTTCGGAACTCAGCCCGCTTGTATGTTTACTCCGGATCAAGTCGATCAACTCAAGGGGAATCTTGTCCCAGTCGTTGCGTCATATTATTGTACCGGATCGAGTATTGAGCAGACTTCCTATGGTGGCATTTGCAATCCGAACGGCTTCAATATCGCAAGCAAAGAATTGCCGAACGGCACCCGCGTTCTGCTTTTCAATCCGCAATCAGGGCAAGCCATCGTTGCAACGGTGAATGATCGCGGACCTTTTGTGCGGGGGCGCGACGTCGATCTCACGCAGGGTGCAGCGCAGGCGCTCGGAGTTTCAGGTGTCAACAATCTTCATATGGTCGTCCTGGGTTCTTCCGGATCAATTGGCTCTCTTGGTCAGTACGCAAGTGTGGACGTGGCACTCAAAGCATACCAAGACACCAACGGCGCAATCGCCGTGGGCGACGGTAATATTAGTGTCGTAGCTTCACGTGCCGTGAGTCCCTTCGCATCATTCTTGGGGGGCTCTACCTCGGGAAGTGTAAACACATACGGAAGCCCGTTCGCCAATCTCTCTCCCGTTCCTATCGGATATCCCACGACTACTAGCGCTCCAACAGGCGGCTACACAGCCCCTTCGCAAACCTTCCAACAAACACCGACTCAGCAACAACCCGTTTCGCAGACACTTTCGCAGACCACGCAAGGGCAGAGCACATCCGGCCAATCTTCAATGGCACAACAACTCATTGACGCTTTGCGCGGAGGGCCTGCCACCACGAGCGTAAGCGGGCCAAGTAATCCGCCGGTCGCTACCATCATCGTCCAGCCTCATACAATCTTGAGAGGGAACTCAATCACCGCCTCGTGGTCTTCGGTGGGTATGAGTAGTGCCTCACCGTGCCAAGTGTTTGTAAACAAAGTCTTTTTACTGGGGCAGGGTAACGAAGGCTCGAAGCGGGTCGCAACGGACTCTAGCACCTCTGCGACACTTACGTTCACGCTTCGTTGCACGACACAATCGGGGCAGATAATGGAAAGAAACGATTCTGCGACCATTCACTGATACATGCAAAAGAGACGTTTCCAAAAGCGTGTTGAAAATTTCGTGTGTGAGCATTGTGGTACCGAAGTTAAAGGGAACGGGTATACCAATCACTGTCCGAAATGCTTGTGGAGCAAGCACGTCGATGTGAATCCGGGGGATCGCGCGGCTTCTTGCGGCGGGATGATGAAGCCGGTAAGTCTTGAGGGCACTTCACCCAACTACCGCATCATTCACCGGTGCGAACATTGTGGCCTTACGCGCCCCAATACCGTAGATGCTAATGATGATACGCAAGCAGTCTTGGGTCTTGCAGGAATGTCCTGACGTGTCATCATTGGCGCATGACATTTGAAGGGCGTCCGGATGGGCAGGGCGGCGGAGATGATGGTGAAAGCGGCGGGCGCGTCGACTCTGTTTGGAATATACCAGGTATCGCGTGGGCGGCGATTCCGCACTACTATGGCGACGCGTCGCGCCAGCTTTTGCTCGGGGCGGCGGCTCTCATGCTCATCGCCTCTCCTCTCTATGGAGACAATCTTCGGATTGAATTTCCCTTTGAGGTCCTTGGTGCGTTTCTTGCCGTCGGGCTGGCGGCGCTCACGAATCCGCGCGATAGATGGGCCTCGATGGGAGATGCTGTCCTTTCCGGTGTCGGCATGGTCACCTACGCGACATGGGGTATTTTTGAGTACGATTCGATAAGCCCGATAGCATTCGTTCTTCGGCTCGTGATAGCTCTTTTGTTCCTATTTGCTTTCTATTTCAGCATGAAGACCGTGCGCTCATTCGCGCTCAGTCAGATAGGCAGACGGGAGACGATGGATGAGTTTGACGATACTGCGGAGGCAGGTGAAGACGAACCTGTATTTGTGCAAAATACACACAACTCGCCACCTTTCAATTCCTTCGCGCGCTTCAAGCCGGAAAGCGAGAGAAAGCGCCCCGTTCCTGATGAGGGTGATAGTCATGAAGAGACTCGGAGAGCAAGGATTTCTGATGAAAGAAAGAGGGATGATGAAGCCGCGCAGAATATCGCGGACGGCAGGGCTTGATCGTATGCCCCACAAGAAGATTCTGGTGCTTTTGGGGCACCCTGACAAAAGTGGCTTTTGCGGGGAAATAGCCGACGCTTATTGCGAGGGCGCTCGCTCGAGAGGACACGTCGTGGAGCGGATGAATATCGGCGAAATGCAGTTTGACCCCATCCTTCACAAGGGGTATCGCGAGCGGCAGGAACTCGAGCCCGACCTCAAGCGATTTCAGGAGCTCGTGATGTCCCACGACCATTTTGTTGTTATATATCCCGTCTGGTGGGTGGGGATGCCCGCGCTCTTGAAAGGCCTCTTTGACCGCGCGTGGCTTCCGGGCTCTGCATTTCGCTACATCAAGACACATGCAGGTAATCGCACTATTTTCTGGCACCGGCTTTTCCGCGGCAAGAGTGCGCGGACGATTCTGGCGAGCGGAACACATCCACTCATGGTCCGCTTTTTGCCGGGCAACGTGAACGCTCAATTGAGATGGGGCATTTTGTGGTTTGCCGGATTCTCTGTGCGCTCGACGTGGTTCGGGCCGTCAGAGAATATTCCAGAGGCGCGCAAAGCGCGTTGGCTCGCGAAGGTTCGAATACTAGGCGGCAAGGGGGTATAGCCGAAAAAAGGTTCCTGACACCGTTTACCTGACACCTTTTACCCACCTCCAAATCTCTAAAATCGCTCTTAAGGAACCACTCAAAATCGTAACTGAGCGGTGCCCTGTTGCACTGGGGGTTTTGGATATACAGTGGCGGTATGCAGTCACAGAACCGAGGCGCGTCAGGATTCCTTCTTTCCGCGCTGTTCATTACGACTCTGCTTGCCGTTCCAGCCTATGCCCAGGCTACGGAGTGGCATATTCAAGACAACGCTACGGGCGGAGATTGCGCCTCGATCGGTACGTGGGACGCACCGGCAAAAACGTGTACGCTGACGCAAGATTTGAATCAGGGAATAATCATAGATAACGACAACGTAACCCTTGATGGCAGCGGGCGCATGGTCATCGGGAGTGGCGTGGGAAGCGACGTTTTCCTATTCTTTAAGGTTAAATTAACAGGCATTGCCACAGACCGATTTTCGGCTATTTTGCTAGAAACAACCGATTATTTATGACAAAGCTTAACCTCAAATCAGGACTTCTCTTTGCGACCCGCCTTGCGTTGGCGGCGGTTTTTGCCGTCATATTCTTCGGCGTATTTATCACACCCGCAAACGCAACAACATCTTATCCTGTTGGCAGTAATCCAACAGGAGTTGCCTTTGACAATGTTACCAACTCTATGTGGGTGACAAATATGGGTTCACACACCATTAGCAAATTAGACATCAACACGGGAACCAGAACCGATTATCCTGTTGGTGACAATCCCCTTGGTGTTGCCTTTGATAATGTTACTAACTCTGTATGGGTGGCAAATCAGTTATCCAGCACTGTTAGTAAAGTGA
>JAUSJH010000004.1 GCA_030647655.1 bacterium
GATCCGCCTGAAGTTTTCGGTCTTCCACCGCTTCGCATCTGTCCGAAAATTATCCGCACGCTCAATCAGGGAATCTCCGGCTCTGATGTAAAAGATTTGCAGGCCTACCTCGGCGTTTCGCAAACAGGCTACTTCGGACCCTTGACCGCACGCGCAGTTGCGCAATTCCAAGCGAGCGAAGGACTCTCGCAAGTCGGTTCTGTCGGCCCGCAAACCCGCGCCGCGTTCGCACGAAAATGTGGCGGGGGAGGCAACTCGCAAAGTTTTTCCGCATCGCCAACATCGGGTGCCGCGCCGCTTGCGGTAACGTTCCGGACGAACATCACGAACAATCTCGATAGTTACTCCATCAACTTTGGTGATGGCTCTACAGGCACGTTCCAAGTGGGAGCCTGCACAGTGGAAGGTTACGGATCCAACTGCGGACGGTACATTGCACCGCACACCTACACTTCTGTCGGCACGTACACCGCATCGCTCGTCCAAAAATCTGCATGCCCCTTTGTTGGCGATGGCCCATGCTATCAGGATCAAACACCCTACAAGCGAACTGTCGGCACCGTGACGATTACCGTCGGCGGCTCGACGAATCCAGTTTCATTTACTGCTTCTCCGACCTCAGGAACCGCTCTGCTCGATATTTCGTTCTTTGCAACTGTCGCAGGTAATGTTGATCCCTCTGCGTACAGAGTGGAGTTTGGTGACGGCACCAGTGGCACCATGTATGACAACGGACCGACCCCTCTGCCGTGCGGCGAAGGCCCAGGCTCACCCACGTGCGGCCTCCCAACACCGCCGCGCACCAAGACGAATATGTTCGCTCTGCACACTTACACCACAAACGGCACGTACACGGCGAATCTTATGTATCAACAACTCACGCCGACGTGTCCGAGTGGTGCAGCGTGCATGCCGACACCGCCGCCGCAAATAGTTGGTACCGTGACGATTACCGTCGGCGGCACGACAAGCGGCGGAGCGCCATCAATAAGCGGCCTTGATGCGCCGACGTCGCTCTCGGTGGGGCAGACGGGGACGTGGACGGTGCATGCCTCGGCTCCATCCGGTACGCAACTGAGTTATTCCGTTACGTGGGGGGATGAGGTCTACTACGGTATTGGAAATCTCAACGCGCAAACGTCTGCGGCACCTATTCAGGCAAGTGCAACATTCACTCACGCGTACCAGAATGCAGGCACGTTCTCGCCCTCATTCGTGGTCTCCAACAGCAGCGGCTTGGTCAAGACGAGCGCGAGTGTAGTTGTCGGTGGCTCGACGAGCGGAAACTTCTCCGCCTATCCGACATCGGGCACGACGCCGCTCGCCGTTACGTTCCACACCACGACCAACCCGTCAACGAACGGCAGTACTTTTATTGTTGACTTTGGCGATGGTACGACGGGGCAGATGCAATCCGACGGATTGATGGGGATATGCGTTGTTGGTGCTGGCGGTCCTTGCAACGGCTACAATGGTTTGCTCGTATCGCACACCTACATCACCAACGGCACCTACACGGCGACTCTTTTCAAAGACACCTGCCCTGCGGGCGCGCAATGCTTCGTAGGACCGCTGCCGGTTGGTACCGTGATGATTACCGTCTATCAGCTATGGTGGTAACGATTATCATCTGCTGATTATTCTCCGTGCAATTCTTGCCCCGCGCTCGCGACTCTCTGCGCAAGTGCGAGATATTTTGAAAGCGTCGGGTCTTTTGCGACCAACGCTTGCGCTTCGGTGCGGGCGGCGCGGATGAGCTTCACGTTTTTGAGCGCTTCCATGCCGAGGTCCGAGACACCCCATTGCTTGCGACCAAAGAGATCACCCGCGCCGCGCGCTTCCAAATCGGCTTCGGCGAGCTTGAATCCATCGTCACTTTTCTCAAGCGCACGAAGGCGCTTCGTCGATATTTCGCTTTTGGTTTCGGGCAAGAGAAAACAGTGCGGCGGATGCGAGCTTCTCATGATACGGCCTCGCAGTTGATGGAGCTGGGCCAAGCCGAAGCGCTCCGCGCCCTCTATCATCATCACGGTTGCGTTGGGCACGTTGATGCCCACCTCGACGACCGACGTCGCGACCAAAATATCTATTTCGTGAGCAACAAATTGCCGCATGACCGCATCTTTTTCTTTCGGTTTGACGCTTCCGTGCAAAAGCCCGATGCGAAATTCGGGGAATACATCTTTCTGCAATCGCTTCGCTTCGGCCTTCGCGCTCTTTGCCTGCAGGGCATTTATTTTTGCCGGATCGGGCTCCTCAATGCGCGGGCATATCACGAACGCCTGCCGCCCGGCGCGCAACTCCGCACGGACTTTTTCGTATGCGGAGGCTCGTTCGTTCGGCTTCACGATAACCGTCGTTACTTTCGCGCGGCCGGGCGGCAGTTCGTCTAAAATGGAAATGTCCAAATCGCCATAGAGAGTGAGCGCGAGCGTGCGGGGAATGGGGGTCGCCGTCATCGAGAGGAAATGCGGCGCCGAATCGCCTTTGTGCGCGAGCGCCCGCCTCTGGCGGGTCCCGAACCGGTGTTGTTCATCGACTATGGCATAGGCGAGGTGCTGAAATTTCACAGACTTCTGGATAAGCGCGTGTGTGCCGACGAGCATCGCGATCTCGCCACCCTCCACCCATTTCAAAAGTTGCGAGCGGGATATATCAGTAGCGCCGTCGCGATGTACTTTGGAAGGAAATTTCTTGCAACCACTGCCAGTGATGAGCGCAATATTGATTGGTAGGTGTTTGAAGTATTCTATGAAAGATTGAAAGTGCTGTCCCGCGAGAATTTCTGTCGGCGCCATATAGGCGACCTGTAGCGTACCCGACGTTCGATTCGGCGGTTTTGAGTTCACAACTGCGTAACTGCTCGCGGCCGCCACCAAGGTTTTTCCCGCGCCGACGTCGCCTTCGAGAAGCCGCGCCATCGGATGCGGTTTTCCAAAATCCGAGAGAATGTCAGAAATAGCTCTTTGTTGCGCTCCGGTCGGCGGGAAGGGAATCGTCGCGAGGAATTTTTGTGCAAGTGCTTCGCCCTCGCGAATGGGGAACGATGCTTGCGTGTTGTTTTGCGCGCGCTCCTGCGCGCGCGCAATCTGTATCGTGAATATTTCTTCGAATGCGAATCGTTTGCGCGCCGCATCTGCGTGCGCCTGTTTTTCCGGCGTGTGAATGTAGACGAGTGCAGTCGCGAGATCCGGCAGGTGATAGCGTGCACGTACGTCTTCTCGAATCGGATCGTCTACGCGCGTGTGGACGCCACTTTTGAATACGCGCTCAAGCGCGTGGAAGAACCACAGGCTCGTGATGCCGCGGCTTTCGGGATACACCGGAAAGATGCGCGGCGGACCACTTTGCCCATTCTTATCGGCGAATATACCTTCGGGCACGATGCCGGCGGGCACAGCTTCCACTTCCGGATTCGTGATGTAGGGGCGCTCTACGCTCCCGCCCACGGTACCGGTGACTTTGACTGGAGCGTCCTGTGCCACATACGACGCCATGTAGGGTTGGTTGAACCACATCACTTTCACACGTCCCGTACCATCTTCAAACCAGCCTTCGGTCGCGTTGCGGCGGCTCTTCCAGAGCTTCTTTGCTTTCAATTTCGAGAGCGTCCCGAAAAGCGTCACTTTTGTCCCCGGCACGAGCTGAGACGCTTGACCGGAGGCTCCGGCCGCCTCATAGCGCGCGGGGAAATGATACAGAAGATCGCGGATTCTTTGTATCCCGAGCCGTCTTAGAGCCACGTTCTGAATGGGGGTGAGCTTGAAATGTTGGCCTATGGCATGGTCGGGGAGCATGTCGCGATTGTATCGTACTAGTTATGCACAGTCGCGCGTCAAGCATCTTGCGCGCGAAAACCGCCTCGGTACTATGGTGTTGTTAGAAGTTTAGATCTATAGACAATATGGCACTTTATGATTATGACCAGGGCGTAGAGCTTGCAGGTGTAAGCGACGATGTGCTTGGGGAGGTGCTTGATAAAGACGAGGATGAAGACGAGATTGCCGAGACTCCGCCGGTTGAAGAGGATGAAAAAGCGTGGGAATAAAGCGAGGTCGTACGGTCTTGTTTTATTCCGCGCTCGCTTGAAGTTGGAAAAGAGGTAGAATGGGCGTATGCATACAGCCCTTCGTTATTTTGGTACTGTCGCGGCGGTGTATCTCACCGTTTCCCTCGTGCCCGGCGTCACGGTTGGGGGCGGGTGGACGACCATCCTTTTAGTGGCGCTTGTGTGGTCTGTGATAATGATGGTCATTAAGCCCGTACTTTCAATACTTACGCTCCCGATAACCATCATCACCCTTGGTTTATTCTCCTTCATTTTGAACGCGCTCCTTTTCTGGGCGATGACGCTAGTAGTGCCGGGATTCGTCGTCGCAGGATTTCTGCCCGCGCTTTTGGGCGCACTCGTGTTGTCAGTGCTGACGTGGCTTATCCACCAAGTCTTGTAAACGTCCGGTATGGCCAAAGCAATATCGGGGCCGGAGTTTTTTATTGGCAAAGGCGACGACGCCCTCATATCATTTGGCTCCGGGCAACCAGACATGCCCCCGCCTGCTGAAGCCTTCGACATTCTCCGGACCTACAGCTCTTTCAAGTACGGCCTTATTCAGGGTGAGGAAGCACTCCGCGTGGCACTCGTTCCGCAGTATCCCAACGCGAAACCAGAACATTTTGTCATCACCAACGGCGCCTCCGAGGCGATAGATCTCGTTCTCCGCGTGATTGCAGAGAAGGCCGATGTGCCTACGCAATCACGCAAGGTGCTCCTGCCACGTCCGTACTACTATTCATATCCGTTCAATGTGCGGTATGCGGGTATGGCGCCCGTATTTTACGACCTTGAAAAAGGGAAAATACACCTCGATACGTTCAGCGAAATGCTTAAGGAATGTTGCGCTGTCGTCATCAACTCGCCTTCGAACCCGACGGGGACGGTGCAAGAAGTGGAAACACTCAAAAAAATCGAGAAACTCTGCGCCGACAAGAATATCTGGGTAATATCAGACGAAGTGTATAAAGACATCATCTACGTCCGTGAAAATTATCTTCTCCAAGGCCCGCGCGTCGTAACGATAAATTCGTTTTCCAAAACATATGCCATGTGTGGGCTCCGGGTGGGGTATGTCTACTCACAAAATGAGGAACTAATAACGAAGATAATCGAGATGAAGACGCACACGGCCATGAACACCAGCATTGTGAGCCAGATGATGGCGCAGGCCGCGCTCTCTGCTCCCGCAAGCTATATTGCTCACAATCTTGACACGTGGAAATCAAGGCGCGATCTCATGTATGAAGGGATGAAAGACCTAGACCTCGATCTTTGGAATCCTGAAGGGGCCTTTTATGTATTGCCAAAATTCAAAAACTCGAGCGAGGTCGTGAATGACCTTTATTATAAGTATCAGGTCATAACCTACGATGGGGCATGGTTTGGTGCGCCGGAGCGCGTGCGTTTTAGCTATGCGTTGGACGCATCAAAAATAACAGAAGGCCTCCGCCGCCTCAAAGAGTTTCTCGGTAAGGAATATGCCGGTTACTGATTGTGAGGATTGTGTGTAATAGGTTTTGTGAAGTCCGAGAGTTTTGCTCCCGTGACCACGAATATATAAATAATCTCGAGAATGCCAAGCGTGTTCAGGAAAAGGAAAGCGATGAACCACCACATATCTTCTCGTTTCGCCGCTCGCCAGAGCGCAAGTCCTTTCCACAACAAGCTCCACAAGACACTTAATAAAACGAACGAGACGACAAGCGGGATACCTACCCCCACTCCGTCCATCATCCCCCAACCACCTCCTTGTATGTAATTCATATGGGACAAGTATACCTAATTTAATTCTTTCTGCGGTGGAGGTCGGTGTATAACTCTGGTGTCTCAAGCGATGTAAGGATGTTTGAGGAGGTCCCCCGACGGGTTAATTTGATGAGAAATAGTCTCGGTCGGCAGTTGCAATCGCGCGGCGGCAGCATACCCTTGTTCAATACTTTTATTGTTATACCGAGCGGCCCGCACCAGAGCATGCCTGGTAGCGAGGCGCTTGCTACGGCAAACAACAATCCCAGGGCGGGATTTTACCGGCTGTTCGTCTTTGTTACAAAAATCTTCTACCGCGGAGCGAATATACTCCGGCGCTTTGCGCACTCGCCAGCGCAAAAAACTTCGCACCAGAGCCGAGCTGTGGCCGTAGCTCGCGTTATCAATGACTATGACGCGCTGCGCTCCTTCCTCTACCACCTTATCTATGCAGTCTTCGAGCGTGGTACTGAAGCAACCGTCCGCATAGCGAATACCGTCTATGTCCACCCACCAATCTGAGACTCCCGACATGGTTTTACCCGCCCGTAACTCTTCCCACAATGATTCCCCGCTATCGCGTGTGAACCAATGTCGAACATCCTCGGGGAATCGCGTCGCTGCTAAAAAGTAGTTGACGTTGGCCTTTCTTTCTTCAAGTTCTAATAGCGGTGCTTGTTTTTTGAAAATACCGTCGACCAAAAAGTTAATATCCATAATAGGCCCCTTACGCCACCGCCCCCACGAAATAAAGCGGGGATCGTCAAATTTCTCTGCCCAATCCAACATCTCCTTGAAGTGCCCCGTCGTTGCAAATATTCCTGCCGCCTCTCCGCCCGATATGGCGGCAAGCGCTCGCACTTTTGAGAAATCAATACCGTGCTCTTTATATAATCCGTACAATACTCCAACTGCCCAGGAACTCCGGGTGCCTCCATCGGATAGGACGATGCCGAGCGAGGCTGTGTCGTTAAAAGTCCTCATAAAACCTAGTGTAACCTATCCTGCGGTGATAGTCGGTCTCGAACTAACCGATGTCAAGCAGTGTAAGGGTTCTTCGGCGAGTTTGCGAGCGAGCGATTTGAGGGGGAACGGTCGGGTCAAAACCGGGTCGGCTTCGAACCGAGACGACCCTATGAATCCATGCCGATATTGGCGCTGAGGATGTTCACGCGACAAGGTCTTTATAAAAATCAAAAAGTCGTCGTTTTGTACCATTGACCTCAATCTCACGGTTATAGATGAAGTCGCTGTGACGCAACCCGGGCAGAGAAATGTTTCTTGCCCAGGGCACGGATGTGGCGCCGGCGCCCACATACAAAATGTTGCTGGCAAAGCGCAGGTAGTTGTCAGAGGGAGAGTAGAGATTGATATGTTCAACATGTGATGGCAGTTTCTTCATAAATCTTGAATGAGGCGTCACAACGGCAATAACCCGCCGTACCGGAAGAAAAACGTCTTGCGCCACGCGCTCGGCTATGGAACCGCCGAGACTTTGGCCGAAGAGCACGATGTCGTCTTCACTCCTTGTTCTTAGTAATTGTTGCAAATCGCGGGCTGCCCTATGGACTGCAAACCATGAGGTACCTCCCGACCAGCTAAACACCATCACTTCGGCTCCGGTGGTGGCAAAGACACTTCTCAGAGGTTCAAGCCAGAGGTCTGGTCCGGCCTCAATGCCAAAGTATGCATAAAACCTCGCAAATAATGGCTTGAACAACACCAGAGAGGGTTCCGGAGTCTTGGAACCGTGAATAATGACTACAAGCTTTTTTCTTTGCATGTCGAGATTTATCGGTCACGCTGACGCTGAGCGAGGTCGCGAGCGAATAGCTTAATACTAGCTTACGCGGGACGGTCGCGTAACACCGTCTCACGTTCCTGTGGGCTACGCTTGAGATAGCTCGAACTTTCGCCGCCGGTGGGGGCGGCGGCGAGCACCCCCGCTGACAATTTCAAGTTTTTCTTTGGCGGAATACATTCGAGAGTTCGCGAAGCGAGCACGATAGTCCTTTCTATCGGGTGAACTTAAGTGTTGAGAGGACTTTTCTCACCGTCGCGATATCTTCAGGATAAATTGTACGGGGATCATATGAAGCTCCCGGGGAACGATCTAGGTCAGAATCCACCTCATCAATTACCAAGCTAAAAGAAAACCCTCTGCTATCCGAACTATTATTATGGTATTGAAGAAACGCATAACATGGATTCGTTTGTTCGCAGAGAATGGCCGCCCATTCTGATCCCGACTCGCTTCCAATGTAAACGTCTTCCCGTAGTGCAGTTTCAGTATCAAACGGGAGACCGTTAACTATGGAAAGACTTGCAGCACGTCCATTCTTAGCGACGAAAGAAAGTGAAGTGTCTTCTAACTTCCATGTCGGTGGGTATTGCATTTCAAAGCCATAAGTTGTATCTCTATACGTCTTCCAATTTACAGTTTCGCTATTTGCAGCAGGGGCGGGCGATTTGCTCGACTGGCTCAAGTACCAATATCCCCCCACTCCTGTAGCCACAATCACGAAAGCGACAACTATCAGCGCAGTTCTTACAAATCCACGACTCATATAAATTACTTTCGCATTGTATGAATAAAAATTTTCTTTTCCCCACACCACTATATCACCCTTGTCCGGAAGTTTCGGAGAGGGAGGGATTCGAACCAGTGTGTTAGGGATTTTCGAAGTCCTCGGATTAAGCCTGTAAAACGAGGGCAATCTGCAAAAAACGTAGAATTACCAACGAATAATAGCATTCTCAATCGTACACATCAGCAATCAAAAAAGAACACCCCCTATCACTTTTTGGGCAACCGGTGGGCAACCGATTCGTCGAATCGGCTCACCCCCGGTATTACCAGACACGAGCAGTACAGGGAAAAGTGATAGAAGGTTGTCTCGCACAATACCGCCGAACGGCGGTTTTTTGCGTGCAAAGTACCCCACACCTGCTCTCACTACTGTTAAACGAGCTTCTCTACGTATGATTTTGGTAACGTAAATTAAAACAAAT